>CAZKJH010000050.1:0-25194 GCA_964553035.1 uncultured Lentisphaerales bacterium
TCCCTGCGGATAAGTCTGCCGCTTAACCATCAAACTATTTTGACGCGCACCCACTTCTGAATACGCTTCTGAATGCGCTTGCTGTTTACGCTGGGATTCATTACTATTGCTTTCGTGTTTGTTCTACACGTTGTATTTTATTTTCTTGTAAAACGTAATTTAATGTCCGAGGTGACTGAGTGACTTATGACATCTGCATGGATTAGTCTAATCGTATTTTTTATTTGTTATCTGTTTTTTATTTTGTTACCAACGCGACGTTCGTTGACAGCATGCACCGGAGGTTTGTTGCTGATTCTCGCTACCTCGCTCACCTGGCAAGAAGCGTTACGGGAAAAGATCAGTTGGAATATCATGGGATTATTTGTCGGGACTCTCGTTCTGGCCGAGCTGTTTTTACTTTCACGTGTGCCCGCTGTGATGGCGGAGTGGCTGGTCGATAAATCGCGATCGACGCGTGCAGCGATGCTGGCACTCTGTGTCCTTTCCGGCATCATTTCCATTTTTGTCGAAAACGTGGCCGTTGTACTGCTTGTTGCACCCGTTGCGCTTAGCCTGGCAGACAAGCTTAAGATCAATCCCGTGCCACTCTTGATCGGTGTTGCGCTGAGTAGCAACCTGCAAGGCACCGCGACCATGATCGGTGACCCACCGAGCATGATCTTCGCCGGTCACATGCGTATGGGCTTCTGGGAGTTTTTTGTTTATAACGGGAAGCCGGGAGTTTTCTTTGCAGTTCAGGTCGGTATGTTGGCTTCACTGGCCGTATTGGCATTTTTATTCCGAGGTTCTAAGGGTAAAAGTGTGATTCTCTTCCAGGAAAGAGCTCGCTCCTGGGTTCCAGCCGGACTGTTGGGACTTCTGATCTTGGGACTGTCGTTTGCAACTGAGATCGACCCAGAATTTAAGTGGTTTGCCGGTGTCTTTACGCTGGCGTTAAGTATCGTGGCTTTAATCTGGTTCCAGTTGCGCGTCCGTTGGATTACCACTCGTCAACTGATTCGGTCACTGGATTGGGATACTACTTTTTTCCTGATTGGTGTTTTCGTGCTTGTCGGTGCGCTCAGCGATTCCGGCTGGATGGATCACCTCGCCACGCTCATGTCCAGTACGGTCGGGAATAGTTCCTTCTTGGCGTTTGCGATGGTCATCGTTTTCTCGGTCATTGTTTCCGGATTCGTTGATAATGTTCCCTTTCTCCTCGTGATGATTCCTGTCGTTCAAAAGGTGGCGATCAATCTACAGGTGGAGGTTCCTCTGTTGATGTTCGGCCTGCTGATTGGATCCTGTTTGGGCGGAAACTTAACGCCGATTGGTGCCTCCGCCAATATTGTGACCATTGGTATCTTGCGCAAACGTGGCCAGACGGTTCGTTTTCGAGATTTTCTTAGGGTCAGCGTCCCGTTCACCGTTGTGAGCGTACTCTGCGCCTGTTTGTTCGTTTGGCTTGTTTGGGAGTAAGTACTCTATTTTAGGAAATCACCTTTGCAATTAGGAGAACAGTCGACTTCAGTTTCACGAATCACGAATCACAAATTACGAATTACGAAGTGTGAGAAAGAAGTCGCTAGTAAGAGAGGGAGAGGGAGTAGGGCGTAGTTGAGATAAGCCCCAGACCCCGTTTGAAAAAACTTTGTTGCGAACGTTGTCGATTCAATAAGGGGAAGTGGCAAATGGCGAATTCTCAAGGTAGCCCCGACAATCCTGTCGGGGTCTCTCAAAAGACCGAGAGTGGTTAACTTGTATGGCTGTGATTGGTCTGGGCGCAAATGTCGATTCGGGGGGCGACATGCTCCTCGTTGAGAAAGGTGCCAGCAAGGTGCTGGTCATCGTGGCGGCGAAGGCGAGGGATTCGAGTAAGGGATACTACAATGTTACGGATTGGTAAAGACAAAATTTGTTACACAATGTCGGCCTCACACCCACCGGTGGCGGAGGTAGACCTAGGCGAACTCTTCCTCGTTGAAACGGAAGATTGTTATAGCGGCCGATTACGTACGCCCGACGATCACTTCACGAGCGATCTGTGGGATACGGTTAACCCTGCCACGGGCCCGATTGCGATCCGAGGCGTACGTCCAGGGTCGGTGCTGCGGGTGGAGGTGGTGGAGATTCGCACACGCGATTTCGCGGTGATGTGTCTGGAGCACGGTGCAGGCGCGTTGGGACGGCAGGTTGAGGGACTCGAAACCAGCATCCTGCCGATCCGCGACGGCCGATTGTGGTTGAACGAGGCTCTGGGTATTCCGTTGCGCCCGATGATCGGCGTGATCGGTACTGCGCCCGCTGGCGAGCCCGTGCTCAACGGCACTCCAGGGGAACATGGTGGAAACATGGACTGCAAGGAAATTAGCGCAGGCAGTTGCTTATACCTTCCGATCGCTGTTCCAGGGGCACTACTGAGTGTGGGCGACCTCCATGCCGTGATGGGCGATGGAGAGGTTGGAATTTGTGGGGCAGAGGTTTCTGGCGAGGTTCTGTTGCGAGCCTCCCAAATCAATTGGGCTCTGCCGACGCCCTGTATAGAGACCTCAACGCACCTGTCGTTTATCGCCTCTGCGAAGACGCTCGACGCTTGCGAAGGACTGGTGCTCGAAAAAGCGCATCGTTTTCTTGTCGATATCGAGGGATTGGCGGCTAACGAGGCGGTTCGCTGGATGAGCTTGCTCGGCGATCTGCAAGTCTGTCAGGTTGTCGATCCACTGAAGACGATGCGATTCTCTCTTCCCAAGATGCAACTACAGCGGTTTCGATAATGGCGGTGAAGGCGAAGGTTTCGAGTAGAAAACAATTACGAATTAAAAATTATAATTACGAAGCGGAGACCATAAAATGACCCACTTCAAACAATTCACTCTTTTTACACTTCTCTTCACCGCTCTGGTGTTGCCGCTACATGGTGGAGATTTAATTCTTGGTATCAAGGGCCAAACTCGCCATCAGATTATTGTGCCGGATTCCATCGCCGATGTGCGGCTTGAGAAAAATGTGGAGGCTGCGGCAAACCTGATGCGCGAAGCGTTCGCAGCGCAGGGAATCGATCTTGGTGAGGTGAGAAGAAGTCGCGAGTCTGAAAAACTTTGTCGAGCTTTGTCGCAAACTTTGTCGATTCAATAAGAAGAAGTCGCAAGTTCTCAAGGTAGCCCCGACAATCCTGTCGGGGGTCTCCCTAAAAAGTTGCGAGAGGAGAGTTGCGAGTGGGGAGCTAACACAATCCGGGACGAGGACGCCCCTCAACCAGAGTGCGTCGTGTGCGTCATTCAGGTCATTCGTGTCAAAGAATTTAACAAGTAGATCACAATAAGGAATAACAAAGAATGAAACATCGCAGAATCAAACATAGGTTGGCCTGTATGGCCATGATCGGCTTGGGAGCAATTGTCGCTTCTGGGGCCGATATGCTACTCGTCGATAAAGGCATCAGCAAGGTGCCGATCATCGTAGCGGCGGATGCGCCGCCAGCTACAGTCGAAGCGGTCAAAGAGCTGGCCGCTTACATCCAAAAAATATCGGGAGCAAAACCGGAAATTGTCACCAATACACCCGATCCTCTGCCCGAGAGCGCAATCTGGGTTGGTGCGCATCCCAAACTTGCAGAGATCTTTCCAGGCGCGAATCTGAACTTCACGTACCCAGAGGAGATTTTGCAACTCTGCAATGGCCGTAACCTGTTCATTACCGGTCGCGATTGCAGGGTGGGAGACAAGCAGACCGAATACGGTACCGCCAACTCGATTTACACCTTCATTGAAAAAAAACTGGACGTGCGCTGGCTCTGGCCCGGGCCGCTCGGTGAGGACATTGTCAAGCAGGAGACTCTTGCATTTGCGCCTTTCGAGTATCGTTTCCATCCCGTTTTTCTCAAACGTCTTTTCTGGCCGGGCGGTCCCAGAGACTGGCATCTGCATCAGCGGTTGGCACTCTACTCCTACCCACTGCAGTGTGGCCATGGCTTCACCGACTGGTGGGAAAAGTACGGCGAGACACATCCGGAGTACTTCGCCTTGCAAGCCAACGGCACTCGCACCCCGGTGCGCGAAGGATCCACGGTTAAGCTGTGCATCTCGAACCCCGGTGTCTGGACGCAATGGCTTGACAATGCCGAACAGGCGTTGAAAGATGATCCGTCGATTCGTGTGCTCAGCGCGACGCCGAATGATGGTCCGTGGCATTGTACCTGCGAAAACTGCCGCGCCTGGGATAACCCGGATGCGCCGGACGGGAGCCTCACGGATCGGCACCTTAAGTTCTGGAACATCCTGGCACGCGGATTGAAGGAACGTTTCCCGGACCGGGAAATCTATGTCGGTGCCGCCGCATACGCTGCATACTATGCGCCACCCGTTGCCGGGCAACTGGAACCGAATGTCGCCCTTGCACAAGTGGGGCATTTTCCGTTGACCGATAAGGCTAACCGGAAAGAGGCGAAGGAGGACTGGCATCGATGGGCTGCTCAGGCGACGCGGATGTGGTACCGTCCGAACCTCTGGTACTGGGCCGGCGGTGTCTGGGGGCTACCCGAGGTGTCGATGAAGAAGACCGTTGAGGACTTCCGTTTTCTAGCCGACAACAAGTGCATCGGCATCGAAATCGATGTCCTTCGCAACATCTGGTCAACGCAAGGTCCGACATACTATCTCATGGCACAACTGGCATACGATCCGTATCAGGATGGCGAAACGGTTATGAAGGACTACTATCGACGTGCGTTCGGTCCGGCGGCGGCAGAAATGGAAGTCTATTGGACGCTGCTCGAAGACACCTGCGAGGCTTTCATGGACGATCCAGCCTTTAAACGCGGTTCTGGCGCTCGCTACGCGTTGCCGGACATCTTTGTGCGCATCTATTCCCCGGAATGGATGGCCCGGGTCGAAGCGGTGTTGCAGCAAGCGGAAGCCAAGGTGGCGGACTCCGGTCTCTACCAGCGCCGGGTAGCGTTTGTGCGCACTGGGTTCGATTTTACTCGGCTGCTGGTGCAGACAATTCCGCTCATGACCCGGGTGCGTGAAAGTCAGGCTAAGGACGGCGAAGCCGTTCGCCAGGTGCAGGCCAACTGGGAAGCCATCGCGGCGTTAGGAGAGAAGGCGGAACCGTATGCGCTAGCGGTCAAGAACATTCGCGATAGCTTCATCGGCGGCACGGGTTATCAAGGGCGTATGCAGGATTATTTGGGTCCGCCTACGGCGGCGATGCTCGGCCAGCAGAAGCCGGGAATTGACCGTTATGTGGCACAGAACGGGCAGACGCCCGATCCGCTCGGGAAGTTTACCGGTTGGGATCACGCTGCGAGCGACATTCAGGCAGCGGTTGATGCGGCTGAAAATGGCGATACCGTCTGGGTGGCACCCGGCGTGTATGGCCTCCCTCCGACGTCTTTCGTGAAAGGCAACATTGCTCACGTGGTCAACATTGACAAGTGGATTACGGTACGCAGCTTCAGCGGAACTCCGGCCGATACGATTATCAACGCAGGTGGAGCCGTCAATACACGGTGTGTACGGATGAATGTCCCCTCGGTGTACAATACTCTTCCGGCGGTACGGCTGAGCGGCTTCACCCTGACCAACGGCAACGCCAACGGTGGTGGGGTTCTCATCGATATCGGGGCGTTGTCTCGCTTTGCGATTGTGGAGAACTGCATTGTCACCGGCAATCGTGGCGTCGATAGTGCGGGAGGCATTTATGCCTCTTTGTTGTATGGGGGGGCATCTGCGGTGTCGGTCATCGTGTCCAACACCATTGTGCGTAACAATATCGGCGGTGGGATGTATAAATCGTTTGGTTCTGACTTAACGATTGTTGACTCGCGTTTCGAGAACAACACTCCGTATGGGCTTGATTGCCAGAATGGTACCAACCTGATCAATCGCTGCGTCTTCGCAGGTAACGCGAAGACGAATGCATTATATGGCGCGGGTATCACCTTTTGGAACGCAGGCGGCTACAACGAGGTGCGCACGAGCTTGTTTTATGATAACCGTCTCGTTAACACCGAAGAGAAAGTGTATGGAATTGGGGGAGCTGCAATCGCCACTGGAAATGGCGCCGAGCTGAACCTCTACAATTGTACGATCGTGAGTAACTTCGTATCGGGCGTTGGTATACTGGCCGGAGGACTCTACTCGCATGGGGGCTCGCCCCACAGAATATGGAATTCTATTATTTGCGACAATTATAGGGGTGCCAGTCAAGTGAACTTCGCCGCAAACCAAGGCCATTCCTTCACTTTCACTAACTCCTGTACCACTCCGATTACGGGTTTTCTGACGGAGGCGCAGAACATCGATGTCGATCCTAAGTTTGTCGACTCTGCAAGCCATAACTTCCGCCTCACGAAAGCCTCACCTTGCCTTAATATCGGCGTGAATCAGCCGTGGATGCTGGGGGCTAATGATTTGGACGGGAATCCGCGTTTGGATCCGTTGCATAAGCGCGTCGACTTGGGCTGTTACGAATATGGGGTCGAAAGAAGTCGCTAGAAGTTAGGGGCTAGCAAAAACGTTGTCGCGAACTTTGTCGTGTTATGTTGCGAGCGGCATTATGTTGCGTGGACTCCATTTCCCCTCGTTTTAAGGGGACTGATTTTAAGTACGTAACATAACGCGGTTTGAGCAGGATGCCACGAACACAGGGAGCATAGGCGCGGTAGCGCGAGTAGGTGCTAGTACACTGTACAGGCAGAAATGACGGTAATTTTCGGGTAGAGTACATGATTAACAATATTGAAACCAAGAACTTAATCTTGTAAATCTTGTAATCTTGTCTTACCAATACGCGCTGTACAGAGTACTAGGTGTTAGGCCCTAGCCGAGAGAAAGGGGGTAGAGACTTGACACACTGGGAGCATGATGCATCTTGCCTGTGCACAGGCACCTCTGCTACGTCAATCAGGCAGACTGTCTGTTCTCGTGCAATAACGCCACCGTAATCTCGACCAAAAGTTCCAGATTACATTCGCATCAGGTTAGAGGATGGACGAGCACCTGCTCGTCCGCTGGAGGGCTTGTGTCACACTTGCCCCTCCCGCCATTCGCCATCCGCACATCGTTACACGTTGAACGACGGAAAGACGTTCCCAACTCGTATTCCTTCGGCTTTGCGGTAGTTATTGTAATCTCGATATTTTCTTCAAGATTATGGAGGATCCGCCAGCGTTGTTGTAGGCTGAAAAGCTGAAAACATCCATACAGTAGCCAACAAAAGAATTCTTTTGCCATAATCTGGCGAGTTTGTTCAAGATTAGTGTCGATTCAGATATCCCATTTTGGTGGGTTTATGTAATCTTGACATTTTATTCAAGATTACATAGGCAGATTGAAAAACGGCACTTCACCCCTTTAGAAGTACGTTTTACATAGGATCTAGAGAACGGTGCCGAACGTACCAATAAAGCAGAGTAGGGCGATGTTCTTCATCAGCAAGGGTGTTTTCTCTCTTATAGATTTTCATCGGAACGTGTGGAGAGCTAACTAAAACCTTGTGGCAGGGTCCTGGCCGTAGTACTGTCGGAATTCCTCATACAAGGCGGGATGGGCGGCTTTCAACGCTACGGGTTTTTCGAAGAAAAGTTCGGTGACAACCGCGAAAAACTCGGCAGGGTTTGAGGCTCCGTATGGGTTGATGACGGTGGGGATACCTTGGGCGACAGCCTTGCAGAGTGCTTCGAATTCTGCACCGAGGACGCGTGCCCAGTCTGGATACATCGAACGCGAATTCAGAATCGGTGCCCCGTTCATTGCGTTGTCCAAAAGATCAAGCTGGTGCGCGAACTCATGCAGGGTAACGTTTGTGCCGTCATCTGGTCGTCTCGCGCCGTGGGTTGTGTCGGGCCACGATAAGGCGATAACGCCAAGGCTGTAAGAGACTCCTGCAACGGGCATCAACTCTTCAGAAACGATGCCATTGCTGGCGTAGGATTCTTTGTTGAACTCGAACCCGGCGGGATAGACGAGAATGGTGGCAAGCTTTTCGTAAAAGTTGTGTTTGAGGTTGAGCAGTAGCAGGCACGCTTGTGCGGCAATGGTGAGTTTGATTTCTTCGGTGATGACAAGTCCCATGCATCCTTCGAAATGCTTTTCATTGATGAACACGACGACAAGTTTCCACAGCTTGAGACGATCTTGGGGGGGCAGCTTTTGACAATAAGGGACATTCTGGTCGATGATTTTCGTCCATGCTGAAGAGAATGGCGCTTTGGCAAGTTTTTTTCTTCTTGCCTCTCGAATGGGATGAAATAGGCTCATTGATGTCTGTATAGTAACGAGTAGCGAGTTGCGAGTGAGCGGGAAGAAGTACGTAGTTATGGAATATCTACTATTCAGCGAGGAATGTCCAATAAAAAGAAGGGAAGTTGCGAGTGGGGAGTAGCGAGTGGGCGGAGAAAGAAGTGCGGAGAAAGTAGTCCGGAATTGTCTGCGATCTGATCGCGGTTACAAGGTTTACATGGAACAGAGTTTTAATTTTGAAAATCGGAGACTAGACAAAATCAAAGCGCCGTGCTACGATTTCGTCTGTTTTAATATCTTATTATCCAGCGAGGATTTCACTATGGGAACGTTGTTCCGTTTACCCGAAAAATTTGACCGATCTTCTTTTCCTGTCACGACCTTGCGTGTCGAGACCTTGTGTGCCACGTCGGGAGGGTTCTCGATATGATCACCGCCGTAGAAGAACCGACACAGTTGTACGCGTGCCTTGTTAAGAAGGCTCTCGAGGTGACGAGCGGTTCGCTCTTCAACATTCCGCCCTTAGATGTCTGGAAAGCCGCGCTTCCCGAGAAGAACCAGAAGTGGATGGAAATGCTGGGACTTGACCCCTTGCCGCCACGTACCGATTTGAATGTTACGGTGACGGGCATTCTCGATCGCGGCAGTTATAGGGTGGAAAAATTGCATTTCGAACCGGTGCCGGGTTGCAGAATTGCCGCTAATTTGTATCGACCGAAGGTGATCAAGGGTAAGCTTCCTGCGATTGTTTATCTTTGCGGACATTCCAAAAGGGGTAAGTTTTATTATGAGCTGCACCCCCGTTGGTTTGCCGAACATGGCTATGTGGCCATCATCCTTGACCCAATCCAAATGTGCGAAAACACGGGTGTCCACAGTGGTACTTTTTTTAAGGGCTGGTGGCATTGGTACAGTCAGGGCTATTCACCTGCCAGTGTGGAGGTGTGGGCGGCCATGCGCGCGGCGGACTATCTGCAGACACGTCCGGAAGTAGATGCGGAGAAGCTTGGCATCACTGGTAATTCGGGCGGCGGAACGATTTCATGGTTTGCTGGGGCGGCTGATCCGCGTTTCAAGGTTGTCGTCCCGTCCTGTCAGACTGGGAACATGTACCAACATGTCCGTGATCGAACGATCCAAGGGCATTGTGACTGCACCTTCTGGGTGAACACGTACGGGTGGGATTTTCCTGAGCTCGCAAGTCTTATCGCCCCACGCCCACTCATGGTCTGTGCGTCGTCAGAGGACACGCTCTTCCGACCCTATGCATTTCGCGACGTTGTTCAACGCGTTCGGCACGTCTATAAATTGTATGGATGCGAGGACAAGATCGCGCTCGCGGAGGCCGTGATGTTACACGGCTATTCTAAGGAAACACGTTTGCCGCTGTTTAACTGGTTTGAAAAACACTTGAAGGGCTCCGACATCCCCGTGACGGATGACCTCGCAGAGACGCCTGAAAAGGACGAGAATCTGGCCGTCTACGCAAACATGAAGCCTCCTGTTGACGACAAGATGAAGGAAATCGATACGTTCTTTCTTCCTTTGCCGGGATTGCCGGAACTGAAAGGGCGTGACGAGTGGGAGCGTTATCAGTCTGTCTGTCTGGACAAATTGCGCAAGCAGACCTTCAGGCAGATCCCAGAAGTGGTTGAGGCTTTCAACACGGTAGGTAGGGAGCTGGGGATCAGCATCGATCATCGGTTCCATGCCTACGAATTTTATTCAGAGCCCGGCATGCAGATTCGCGCGAACTCGGCCAGCCCGATCAGCGGCCCATGGCCTTATCCGTTGATTGTCGGAGCCATGCTACCGAATGCGCATACGGCGTTTTTCTTGCAAGGTGCGAACAACGAATTTTTTAGCAAAATGGAGGCAGGGTATGCCTGCGTCGAGGTTCGCGGGACAGGTGGGAGTTCGATTGGGCCTGGGATTGAATGGACGGCTAGGCGCGCTTATCCGATCGTCGGCCAGACTTATTATGAACGCAAGACGCTTGATATGCTGGCAGCCATTCAAATGTTCCGGCGGCAGCAAGGCGTTAAGAATATTGTCGTTTATGGGCGGGGCTACGATGCGGCTGTGGCTATTTATGCGGCGTTACTCGATCCGGAGGTTACCGAGATCATTTTGGAAGACCCAGGGGTTACGCATTGGAAGGGTGGCCCAGAATTTTTGAATGTTCTCAAAGTTGGCGATCTCCCCCACAACCTTGCGCTGGCTTTTCCGCGACCGATTAGCTTTATTGGCACGATGCCGAAAGCGTACGAATGGACAAAGCAATGCTATGATGTGTGCGGCGCTGGCGACAAAGTGCGGGTGTTCCCCGAGCAGAAAGATTGGAAGCCTGCTCAAAATTAGGGATAGCGAGAGCTTGCGTGCAACCGGAGATGGAATTTCCTCGCGTTAAGAGTAGAAAACAGGAAGGCAGTGCAGCGATGTTCTGGCTAATCGTAAACGACAGAGATAAAACATGATGAATCGTCGAAAAATTAAATATTGGTTGGGCTGCCTCGCCGTGATCGGTCTGGGTGCAGGTGTCGTTTCAGGGGCAGAGATGCTCCTCGTTGAGAAGGGTGTCAGCCACGTGCCGATTATTGTGGCGGCGGATGCTCCCCTAACAACGACTGAAGCGGCCCACGAGCTGGCTGCGTACATTCAAAAGATATCGGGGGCCAAACTGCAGATTCTTGTCGGGCCGGTTAGTCCCACGCCTGAGCGAGCGATCTGGATTGGCATCCAGCCTAACCTCAAAGAAGTTTTTCCCGATGCAAGTTTAGAATTCACACACCCAGAGGAAATTCTGCAGATTTGCAATGGACACCACCTCTTGATCGCCGGTCGCGATCATCGGGCGGGGGATAAGCAGATTGAATCCGGTACCGCGAATTCGGTGTACACGTTCCTGCAAAAAGACCTCGGCGTCCGTTGGCTGTGGCCGGGTCCCTTAGGTGAGGACGTTGTCAAACGGGAGACAATCGCCTTCGCCCCGTTCGAATACCGATTTACACCGCCCTTTCGCCAGCGTGATCTGTTTTACCGCCCAAGCGGTGTCATGCTGGATTGGAATCGTTTCCAGCGTTGCGA
Organism: uncultured Lentisphaerales bacterium; assembly: GCA_964553035.1. GTDB lineage: Bacteria > Verrucomicrobiota > Kiritimatiellia > RFP12 > UBA3636 > JBBQIY01. The sequence continues at coordinate 11,313 of CAZKJH010000050.1, forward strand.
GCTCGATTCGTTCTGGGTCAGTGCCGACCACGGCTTCCCACGCTGGTGGGATGACTACCACAAGGAGCATCCCGACTACTTTGCGCTTCAGCCAGATGGTACGCGCAGCGGATATCCCAGCCCGGACACTGCCAAGCTGTGCGAGGCCAACCCTGATGTCTGGCGCCAGTGGCTGACCAACGCAACCGAGGCGTTCAAACACGACCCCACACTCCAGACTTTTCCCGCTTCGGCTAATGACGGATCAAACTCCGGCATCTGCGTGTGCGACCGTTGTACTGCCTGGGATCATCCCGACGGTAGCTCTTGGTTGCTGTATTGGGAGGGGAGTTCACAAGAGCACGTGGCCATGAGCGACCGCTACGTCACGTTCTGGAATCATCTGGCGCGTGGGCTCAAGCAACGCTTTCCTAAGCGCGACCTGTACGTGGCCGGTATGGCCTACGGCCCAAGCAAGCCGGCGCCGATCGCCGCGAAGCTGGAGCCGAACATTGTGATCGGCTACGTGGGGCATTTCCCCTTCGCCCCTCCGGCCGCGCGACGGCAGGAAAAAGAGCAATGGCAGGCCTGGGCTAAGGCTGCACCTCTGCTGATCTACCGGCCTAATCTTTTCTATTATTCCGGCGGATGGCATGGCTTACCCACGCTCGTTCTGGACGATACAATCGAGGACTTCCGCTTTCTGGCGGAGCACAGCGGCGTTGGCATCACGGTTGATGGTATGCCGAATCACTGGGCTACGCAGGGCCCCCAGTATTACTTGATGGCCCAGCTTGCGTGGGATCCGCTCCAAGACGGACAGGCCGTGATCCAGGACTATTACCAGCGTGGCTTTGGCCCGGCTGCTGAACCGGTCCGCGCCTACTTCGCGCTGATGGAAGAGGCGCACAAGGGGATTTTACAGACCCCGGAATGGCGCAATTCCATGGGCATCATCCTAGAGACCTTGACTGCTTGTATTGTCACGCAATACAACACCGCACGGCTGGACGAGGCGGACCGTTTGCTGGATGAGGCGCAAACCAAGACGGTGGAGGGGTCTGTCTATCGGCAGCGCGTCGACTTCGTGGGCACCGGTCTGGAATTCACGCGATTACTGGTGGACACGTTGAACGCAATGACAAGCGTCCGCGAAACGGGAGGTAAGGATAGCGTGGCGGTGCAGCGCGCGATTGAACTCTGTAAGCAGCGTGATACCTTGATCGAACACGCTGGCGGCATTGCTCTGAATGCATACCAGTTCAACACCTCATGGCGCGACGGCCGCGACCTTTCGGACTATCTCGGGCCACCTTCAGAGGCCTTCCGCAAAGCAGCGGGTCTTATCGGAACGTATCGTTGGACCGGCAAGGGCAACGGCAATTTGTGGGCGACGACGGAGAACTGGGAGCGGCAGGATGGAACAAGCTGGATGCCCGCAGCAACCCCTCCCAGTGCCGATGATCTAGTCGTATTGGACGATCATACTGCCGCCAATGAACCCCAGCGCATTGCCCTCGGGCGCGACAGTACTGTACGCCGTTTAATCCTCGATGCTACTGGTGCGCGTTCGTATCACATCGTCAGCAGCGATGCGGGCGCACAGGATATCCTGGACTCTGACAGCGGCATGCTGTACCGCCTCCATCTGGCAGATGCGATCCCTCTGGAGCAAAGCCCGCGGGCGACTGCTGCCCTGCACCTGGAAGTGGAAACCTTGCTGACCGCAGGGAAGCCTGCCACGTTCCTTCTCAACAGCACCAACGGTGCCAGAATTGTGGTTGAACGCACGCTGCGTACGGACAGTACCGTTGCCATTTCCGGCGACAAGACGCCGTCGTCGGGTTTGCTGGAACTACGTGCCCGTGCCACGGCGTCGCGTGTTTTCCTCCAAAATGAAGGCCGTATTCTGCTCAATGCCCCCGGCATCGTTGTGGGCGACACGCTTCCTTCTGGTGGTACGCTCTTGCTGGGGCACGATGCGACGATCAGCTCGATCATGTGTTTTGGAGGAACGTTACATATCAGCCTCTTCGAAGCCGACAGCAACGATGTCACTCTGACCGTCGGTGAGCTCAGCCGCGGGGGGACGCTCTATCTCGATCCGCCGGCTGACGACTCGTCGGGGCACCTGACGTTGAAGACTTCCAGTATTTCCGCGACGGGCGGTAACGTGCATGCGCCTACAATTCATACTGCCGCGAACACATTTGTTGACCTCACCCGCGACCAGGAATCCCCCATGCGTGCCGATCTTTCGGCGGGCATCCACGGTCCGGGTGGACTGATCAAGTCAGAACTGGGCGGACTCAATTCCGGCCCGGTGGGGCTCATCGGTGATCGCAACACCTACACTGGCGGCACGGTGATTGAAACTGGTACGCTTAAGCTGCAACAAGTCACCATTCCTGTGGATGGTACAATCGGCGGTGCACCGGCGGTGCCCTTTGCGGGTTGCCTGGGTCCTGGGCCATTGCACCTTGCTGCCAATGCCGGTTTTGACCTCAACGGACTGACCCAGCGCGTTCAGCGTCTCAGCGGTGCCGGCACCGTTGTGCTCAATGGCGGACACCTTGTGGTTGACGAGCCGACAGCGAAGACATTTAGCGGAAAAATAGAAGGCTCAGGAACCCTTCTCATTGCAGGTGAAAAACAGAGAAGTCGCTAGTAGCTAGTCGCGAGTTGCGACAGACCCGTACGCTACATAACCTGAGGTGCGCCCGACATCGGATTCATCGGAAGGATTCCCGACGTTGTTCTCGCAGGGTGAATTGAATGCAGGGCCAGCAATTCTAATTATGGCAAATCTTCTCTGAAGCGGCGTGCTCGGAGAGCCCGCCCTACCCTGAAAACAGTGCAAAATGATGTATTCACGAGGTAGGGCGCGATCTCCGAGCGCGCCGTATCCATGAGTTGTGACCATAATTAGAATTGCTGATGCAGGGTGAATTGAATTGATGAAGGGTCTTGGCTTTGATAGTATAGAGCCGTTAGTTGAAGCGTATTGTGCTTGTAGTTTGGCATTAGCCATCTTAATAGGCGTAAGGGTATTCAAGGGCATTGAAAGGACGGGTTATATGCATATTTCAAAAATTATTAGCGAGAGTCGATCAGCGGTCAGAGCTCTAGGTGTTAATTTAAGATGGACGCGTACGGCTCTCAGTGTCGTAGTTGCTTTAGCCGCGATGACTCATGCGAATGCCTTAACCATCGGGGAGCAAATCGGGGAGGCCGTGGACGCGACCAACCTCGAGTGGACAACTGGCGGGAATACCAATTGGTTCTCCCAGACGTTGATTACAAGCAATAACAGCGATGCTGCTCAAAGCGGTGTTATAGGTAACAACCAATCCACCTGGATACAAACGACGGTGACTGGTCCCGGAACGGTGTCGTTCTGGTGGAAGGTATCGTCATCTCTTGATTACGATTACCTGTTATTTTATGTTGACGGAACTCAGTCTGTTTCGGTTGTTGGAATTTCTGGCACTGTTGATTGGATTCAGAAAACAGTTCCGATAACGAATGGTGTTCATACGCTCAAATGGCAATATGAGAAGGACTCGAGTGGTGCCAGCAGTTCCGACTGCGGCTGGGTGGATCAGGTGGTTTGGACTCCCGATACTTACACCGTTTCTGCCACCGCAAGGCCTGTTTTTGCCGGATCAACAACGGGTTCTGGCAATTACTTCAGTGGCACAAACTGCACGGTGACGGCTGTGGCGTTCAACGGCTATACCTTCACGAACTGGACGGAAGGAAGCACCGTCTTGACTTCTTCGACCAATTATACATTCACGGTGCTGAGCAATCGAACGCTGGTGGCAAACTTTACCACGAATTCCTACACAATTGCCACGAGTTCAAACCCTTCGGGCGGCGGCACGACTTCAGGCGGCGGTTCGCAGGCGTTCGGTTCTTGGTGTACCCTCATCGCTACGCCAAATCCGAACTATACCTTCACAAATTGGAAGGAAGGAACGAACATCGTTTTTACGTCACCCAATTATACCTTTCAAGTGGAGGGTTCGAGAACTCTCGTGGCGAATTTTACGCCGGATAACTTTACGATCACGGTTAGTTCTAATCCGATGGGAGGCGGCACAACGAGCGGCGGTGGAACCCATGCGTACGATTCTTCGTGCACTGTTATTGCTGCGCCAAGCACTGGCTACACCTTCACGGCATGGACTGAAGGATCTAGCACCGTCAGTACGTCGACAAATTATACGTTCACGGTATCGAGAAATCGAACGCTGGTCGCTAACTTTACGAAGATTAATTATACGATTACCACCAGTTCGAACCCTGTGGGAGGCGGCACGATCACAGGCGCCGGATCGTACGAGTATGGAGCCTCTTGTACTGTTATTGCGACGCCAAGCTCGTCGTGGTATACGTTCGTGAATTGGACGGCGGGTACGAACGTGTTGACTTCCTCTACCAATTATGTGTTTTCCGTGGAGAGCAACAGGACGCTTGTGGCGAATTTCCTCTATACGAGAACGCTTGGCCATGCCGTTGATGCGCCGCAACTCACTTGGACTACGGGTGGGGAAGCTGGCTATCCCGTCGCGGGCACGACGAACTGGTATCCGCAAACGGCGGTAACCCATGATGGCGTTGATGCTGCGCGTAGCGGCACGATCAGTGACGGAGGAACGAGTTGGATGCAGACAATAGTGAACGGCCCTGGGACGGTGTCGTTTTGGTGGAAAATCGATACGCCTGATGCGAGTGATGTTCTTAAATTCTTGGTCGATTCTGTTGAACAAGACGGAACGATAGTGGGTCAGACGGATTGGAACCAGAAAACCTATTCGATTCCTGCGGGCATTCATACCCTTCGCTGGGCTTATGTTAAAGACTTTGTTGGCAGTTTTGCCCCTGACTGCGGATGGGTTGATCAGGTGGTGTGGACTGGAGCCGCCATTTCGATTTCTCCCGTTTATCGTTTTTGGTCTCCTGTCTTCAGTGGGCATTTCTTCACGATGAATGAGGAAGAGAAGAATAACATAATCGGCGGGCTTTCTAACTATTGGACTTACGAAGGTATTGCGTATTATGCCTATACTGGGCAGGCGGTGGAAACGTTGCCCGTTTACCGTTTTTGGTCGCCCGTCTTCGCGGGGCATTTTTACACAATGAACGAGGGTGAGAAGAACTATATTATTTCTGATCTTTCGGCCTACTGGACTTACGAAGGTATCGCTTGGTGTGCCTACCCAACTCAGGTGGTCGACACGGTGCCGGTGTATCGCTTCTGGTCGCCGGTATATGCACATCACTTTTTTACGATCAACGAGACAGAGAAGAGTAACATCATTTCAGCTCTTTCGGCTTACTGGACCTACGAAGGTATCGCCTATTATGCGTTCCCGTCGGCGAGTAGGAACGCATCGGGGGGCTTCTTTATACCGGAAGCATCCGAAGAGGGGATAGCAAAAGGATCGATGGGGGCAGAGGAGTCGTCCCTCACACTAAAAATTGCTGGGACTGCTTCAGATAGCCAAGCAAGTGATTCTGGCGCGACGAGTCTTCAATTCGTAGCAACTCCGGATTTTGGCGACATTGTTTTCCCGTTGTCGTACCTAGGGTGCGATGTTGAAGCGTATGTTTACGATTCGTTCGCAGACGACTGGATCTGTATAGTAGAGAGCACGAATTCTCCAGCCTCGGCAACGTTTACGGGGATTCTGCCCGGTCGAAGCTATCTGGTGGAGGTGTTCTCGCGAGATCCCGCGAGTGACAAGCTAACCAGTGTCCATAGAAGTTGGTTTGAGATGCAGCTTGATGCGCCCGCTCAGCTTAACGAAAGTCTTCAATCCGTCATCCCCACTAAAGACGGGGTTGGAAGTCCGGTTGCTCGTATTCAGACGCCTGTAGTGGATGGTACCCTTACCTTAAAGCTTTACTCGTCTTCCCAAGGTGTACTACACACGCTAAATAATGTGGAAGGAGGCGATATGGTTGACCTGTCGCTGCCTGAACGGAATCTCTGGTACTGGATCGGCGGATGGCGCGATTCCGACAATGCGCTCGTGCTTTCGCTCTGGCTGCGCCACGGGACGGAAGAGTAAATCTGCATGGGGACGAAACGGCCGTTGTTCGAACACGTCGCCTTGCTTGCATGGTATCGCAAGGAACGACGTGAAATGCCTTGGCGGGGGCATCCGAAGCCCTACGTTGTTTGGGTAAGTGAAATCATGCTTCAACAGACACAGGTTGAAGCCGTGCGTCCCTACTTTGCGCGGTTCATTGCTCGTTTCCCAACGGTGCAGGCACTGGCTGAGGCGGAGATGGAAGACGTGCTCTCGCTGTGGCAGGGTCTGGGCTATTACACACGGGCACGCAACCTCCATCGTGCAGCGAAGACGATTGTTGAACACAATGGGGGACGCCTTCCGGAAACATCGGAGAAGTTAATGGAACTTCCCGGCGTGGGAGCATATACGGCGGCCGCAATTGCAAGCATTTGCTTTGGTGAACGCGTTCCTGTGGTGGATGGGAATGTCGTGCGTGTTTTTGCGCGGTTATTTCTCCTTGTTGATGATTTTCGATCTCAATCTGTGCGTCAGAAGTTAGCCTTGAGTCTTCAGCCAGCTTTTGATGAAACGGAGTCGCCCGGCGATCTTAATCAGGCGATGATGGAGCTTGGAGCACTGATTTGTCGTCCCCGAGATCCTGAATGTATACGCTGTCCGCTTGCGTTGTCGTGCAAGGCATGTCGGCGCGGTCAGCAGGAACATTATCCGAAGCGGCCAGTGAAGGTAAAGCCGCCCGTGCGCCATGCTGTGGCTGTCGTGTTGCGCCGCGGTTCACGCTGGCTCATGGTGCGTCGTCCCGAGGAGGGTTTGCTTGGCGGACTCTGGGAATTGCCAGGCGGATCGATTGAGGAAGGCGAAGCCGTAGAAGCGGCCGCTTGCCGTATACTGCCGTCTCAGACAGGACTAGATGTTATCATTTTAGCGTCGATTGGAATGCTGAAGCATGCCTTTAGTCATTTTACGCTGATGTTACATATCGTCGAGGCGAAGCGGGTCGGCGGTCGCTGCAAGGCGTCACCCAAAGGAGTTTTGCGTTGGATATCGTCTGCAACTCTTAACGCACTCCCCGTGGCTACGGCTCATCGTCGTGCCTTGGAATTGTAAATTGGTAAGATTTCTTGATTGTTACGTTGAATTGGCGTAGAATACGCATAGTTTTTCTATAACGAATGATTTAGTTTTCAAGTCTAGTTTTCTGTTACCCACATGAGATATCGCTGTTTTCAGATCATCGCCATTTCTGGATTGACAGGGATTATCAACTTCCTGCCAACCTTTGGCTGGGCTGAGGATGCGAGACCTTCACAGGCTCGCGTGTGGGATGTTTTTACGCGACAGGCCTACCTGAGTGGCGCAGACGGAGACTGGGACGGCATCAACGACAGCGAGGAGCGGCTAGGCAAGATCCTCTGGGGCAACGTGACGGGGGTAACTGCCAATTGGTATGCAGGTGGCGAGAACCCAAGCATGGTCGCGGCATGGACTTCGTCTGCCCCCGATAACGACGTTCAGCCCGTGTTGCTTCCTTTTGCTTTTCCTCTCGGCACGCAGTCGTGGACGCAGGCGTGGATCGGCGTGAACGGAACGCTTGGGTTTGGAGCAGCACAGGCATCTCTTCTGGCGCAACCCCTGCCGGCATTGGCTCTCGGTTCGAATCCCTTCTTCGCGATTTTCTGGGATCAGCTCCATCTTGAGCCCAGTGCGGGTGGACGTGTCTGGACTTCCAGTCCGGGAGTCGGACGCTTCATCGTCTGCTGGGAGCATTTACAGCTTGGTGGTGAGACCAATTCTTCAATTTCATTTCAGGCGGAGTTGCGTCAAGACGGTGAAATGTTCTGGTGCTACCGTGAGCTTGACACCGCAGGAGCCGACGTTACGAACGGTGTCGTGGGAATTCAAGCCGAAGGTTCTGGCTGGTGGCTTCCTTCGGCAATACTGCATTCTAATTTGACATTGCGTGTCACGTCGATTCTTGCTCTTTCTTCAGATAATGCTGACACCGACGGCGACGGGATTATCGATGGCATTGAGTTGTACTACTATCAGCCAGATGCCGCTAACGGGCGATATTTGAGCCCTGTCCGCTCCGACAATCCTGATGATTTCGACTGCGATGGATTGGAGGTCGAGCAGGAATACCTTTATGGGCGTCTCAATCCTTTCTATTGGGATACGGACGGTGATATGCTGAGCGATGGGTATGAAGTGAACACGCGTCTGCTGGCGAATAACGCCACTGGAATTCATGGCTTGAACGGGGACGCAGACGGCGATAGTCTTTCCAATTATCTGGAGCGGCTGCATCGTTCACAGCCGCGACTCGCGGACAGCGATGGCGACGCACGAAGCGATGCTCTCGAAATCGCGATGGGCTCTAATCCCGCTGGACTGGGTGGTGTGCCGTCGGGTGTTTGGCTTGCACCGGTGCAGTTCACCCTTGGCGATCCCGGTCTGGACGGGAAAACAGAGGCGTACGCGATGATGATCGATTCTCTCTCCGGAGATACACGTGGTTTTACATTACAAAATATAGGTTATGGTGTTATGCAGTCGCAAGCGTTTCAGCTTGCCATCGGGGGCCACTATCGGTTAGGACTTCACCATCTTGGCAGTGTGAAAAGCAGTGCGGGGGCAGTTGATTTAGATTATGAGGCGGGTGTTGTTGGGGTGGACGGAACGGTTATCGCCGTTACCGATGCATCTGGGATGCTCGGACGGCATCTTACCTCTTCGCTCATACCTGCTGGAACGGAGCCGATGAACCCAAATGCCTTTGCGACGGTCTGGGTGCAATCGCGCGTCTTGCCGGACGGGAGCGTACCGGTTTTCGATCCTGTTCTCACGCCACGACTTTCGGCTTGGGCGCCTGGGCGTATTTCGACGGCAGGGCCTGTCAATGCTAGCGAATTACAAGATCCAGGCGTACTCGTGTTGCCAAACTATTCAGCAGTTATGGGCTCGGTATTGCCGACAAAAATTCGGTTCCACGGGCTCGGTGTTGAATCGGGTTGCACCCGATGGCTTCACTTCAGCAATCCGTCTCGAATTTCCTATCAGTTTTCCGGAATGGGTACTCCACTTGTCCCCAGTGGGTCCGAAGTGCAAATACCTGGATTCCTCAGTGCTGATGCCGATATCGACTTGCGTGCAAATGGTACATGGCCGATTGGAACAACCCTCTTGGTCGAGTGTATGGTGAAGGATGCGACGGGGCAAATTGTTATTGCGCGGGATGGCGTGCGCCTGATCGGGCAGGTGGTTACCGCGCTTGGCGATTCGCTGACGTTTGGATTTCGCAGACGTGCCAATGGAGATGAAGAGACACCACATTGGAATCGCCCGTGGCTCGTCTATCCTTCAGCTTCGGTCTGGTCTGGGTTCTCGGGTAGCTGGTCAGACATCGCTTATCAGGGATTCCGTGGCTACTTGAGGCGTGATTTGACGACTTCGGTGCCTTGGGCAGGACATCCAGCCAACGGGCATGGTCCGGATCACTGTGGCTATCTTGGCTCTTATACAACCGATATTACGAGTACGCTGGGTGATACCTCCCGGGCTTACCCCAGTTCTGCGATACAGGTAGGCCCATCGGATCTCGTCGTTTTTTATTTCATTGGGATCAACGATGTTATTGCTCACCGTAGCGCCAGGACTATCTATTCGAACTGGGTCCAAGGTATCAATAGCATTCTGGCAAAACGCTCGGGTTATGGACGGACGCTTATTGTTGGCGTTACGCTCCCGAAGATGAGCTCGAGATACTTCGGTTATTCGAGCGCATCGCAGAGCGAATTGCTTGCCTTCAACGCTAAGATTCGTGCCCATACGCTCGCGGCACCGTATACAAGGTATGTCGTAGCTGATCTTGAAAATATTCGTCACGACAGTGATGACGATGGCCTGCACTTTCTCTCCGGTGGGTACGATCAGATTGAACAAGTTTATCGTAAAGCTATTCTCAGCGGATTAAAGAAGTGAGCAGAGAAGTCGCGAGTTGTTAGTCGTGAGTCGCTAGAATTTAAAAACCACGAAACACATGAAAGGAGATTTGTATCATAAATTCAGAAACATCGAGTACGGTGCTTGCCTTGTTAAAGCCAAGCAAAAGGATTGCTCTGGCTGTGCTACTCTTTTGCTTTTCCACAATAGATGTGTGCGTTGCTGATGCGCTACAGGACACAACGCTGCCTTTGCTTGTTGTGAAATCAGGTCGAGCGGGTTTCATTAATGCGGAGGGGAAGTTACTGGTTTCGCCACGTTATGTACGCTGTGGACGCTGGAGCGAGGGGCGTCTCTGGGTTCAGGAGCAAGCGAGTGCTAACGCGCTCGGAACCTTTTTAGACGCACGAGCAAAGCAAGTGTCGCCGATGCAGTTTTACGATCTTGCGGCGGTGAGGCCGGAGCTTCCATTGCCTCATTTCGAAAAAGGTGTCGCGGTGATAGGAACGCCGGAAGGAGGATTCGCTTACCTCGATGTGCAAGGGCAAATGCTGGGCAGGACAACTCGATCTGGAGCTTTTCAGCGTCAGGATGGCGAGTTGTTACTCTGCGTTGTCAGCAACCGAATAGGCTTCATTGACCGATCAGGGAAAACAGTTATTCCACCGCACTATGATGAGGCGACGCCTTTTTATGGTGGCCGCGCTGGGGTTCGGCAGGGAACGCAGTGGGGACTGATTGATGGGACTGGCGGCTGGATTGTCAACCCTGCATTCGAGAGCCTCCGTCCTGCATCGGATGACGCGCGAATTTGGGCGTACCAGCAGAGTGGGCGGCTGGGCGTGATCGATCATACAGGGAAGAAACTCACGGCTGCTTTGTATTCGGATGTCGGCACTTACAGGGGTGGCGCCATCTCGGTGCAGGGTTCAACGGGGTGGGGGCTCGTGGCGGAAGATGGCTCAGAGCTAATTAAGCCTCAGTATGCCAGTCTCTGGCCGTTTGGAAAGGATGATAATTTGTGGATGGCTCAGTCGGTTGCAGGAAAGTGGGGTGTGGTTGCTACAAACGGTCACGTACGCGTATCCTGTCATTTCGATTTTGTGATGGCGGCAACCCCTGAGGTTTGGCTGGCACAACAAAGCGGTTTGTGGGGAATTCTCGATCCAGAAACAGGACGCTGGCGCGTACCAGCGATGTTTAATCGCATGCTTCCGCAGGAACCGCCGTTCAAAAACAAGGTGCTGGTTGAGCAAAGCAGTAGATGGGGACTTTTCGATGGAGAGACGGGCAAGCAGTTGATTGAAACACGCTATGAGCGCATCGGCCAGTGGGGCACATTTCTTGCGGTCGAAAAAGAGGGGAGCATGAAGCTGCTGGATGCCGATTTCAACGAAGTGCTCTTGTGGAAGGGCTCTTTTGAGGGGCTTCCAGATTATGCGACGCTGACGGATGGTTCCGGTCTGCTGGTTACGGAGCAGGGAGTGATGCGGATCACGCGAGACGGTAAAATGTTGAGCAACAATTCCTCTGAGAACGTAGAAGAGAAGGTTCAACCGTGGCGGGGGCTTGTTCCCATGATGCGGGAAGGGCTCTGGGGCTTGGTAGATTTAAATGGAAGAGACGTCCTATCTTGCGAATATGATACTATCGAGTGGGGTTTTGACGAGGAGGGGAGTCCGCGATTCTACGGCGTCGATCTGGGGCGGACATCAGGTTTGGAAGTTTATGGCAGGTAGACAGATGAAAACACTTACGTTAAAAGTTATTTTTATGTTGCTAGTGCTGCTGGGGCTATCTCCTGCAACGAGGGTACATGCGACACCTCCGCTTTTGCCGGACTTTATCATTACTTCTTTGTCGATTGCTCCGATGAATGCCGTTGAAGGCATGCCGATAACGGTGACCGCTACCGTGAAGAATCAGGGTGACGCGGCAGGTTACGGACGGTATCTCGATGTCTGGGTCAACACGAATAATTATTCGCCGGTTTTCGGGGAAGTTGGCGACTGGTGGATCCGTGTAGAGTCTCTTGAGCCTGGTGCTTCACGCACGATTGTTTCATCTCCAACATACGTTCGCAGTCCTGGAAGGAACCAACTCTTTGCCTGCATTGAATTTGAGAATTTAGTTTCAGAAAAAAATAATACGAACAACTGTTTTAGCCTCGGTTTCGAAGCTGAACCGATCGAGAGTCTTCTCGCTCCCGTCTACCGTTTTTGGTCGCCTGTTTTCGGCGGGCATTTTTACACGATGAACGAAGAGGAGAAGAACAATATCATCGGGGGGCTTTCGGCCTACTGGACGTACGAAGGCGTCGCGTATGATGCGTATACACGCCAGCCATCGGGGACGCTGCCGGTTTACCGGTTCTGGTCGCCTGTCTTTGCGGGACATTTTTACACGATGAACGAGGAGGAGAGGAACAATATCAGTGGAGGTCTTTCGGCTTACTGGACTTACGAAGGTGTTGCGTGGTATGCGTATCCGACACAGGTGGCTGGCACGGTTCCCATTTATCGTTTTTGGTCTTCCAGGCTTAACCATCACTTTTTCACGGCCAGTGAGGAGGAGAAGAACAATGTCATCGCAAGTCTTTCGGCCTACTGGACATACGAGGGAGTTGCTTACTACGCCTTCTCCTCGCGCTCCGGTTTAAATTCTGGAGCGATGGATTCTTTGCTCAACGAGCGTGACGAAGCGAGTGCGCAGAACTCGACGGCTGGCGCTGCGGCAGAGCCCCCCTCCATCACACTGAAATCTGACAAGGCTATTTCAGAGCGTACAACGGGTAATTCTGGTGTAGCAGACGTTCAATGGGTTATCCCTTCCGATTATGGCGATCTTGTTTTTCCGCTGTCGTACCCAGGTCATGAAGTGGCGGCGTATGTCTACGATTCGGTCGAGGACTCGTGGCGATGTGTGCTCGCTGCCACAAACTCGCCAGAAATGGTTGTTCTTAAAAATGCCCAGTCGAACCATCGCTATTTGCTCGAAGTGTTCGTCGGCGATCCGGATGATAGCACCAAGCACAGTGTTCACAGGAGTTGGTTAGATAGCCAGCTTGATCCTCCAGACGAAATTAATAAAAACGGAGAATCTACTATGGATGTCGATGGCGTTGGAAGTCCCGTGGTGCGTCTGGTAGCACCCGCTGCTGACAGTCCCTTGACAGTGAAGCTCTACTCCGCATCGCAGGGCGTTGTGCAGACGTTGTCCGGCGTTTCTGGCGGTGATAGAGTTGAATTGCCGCTTTCCGAGTGGAACCGATGGTACTGGGTCGGGGGGTGGCGAGACTCCGACAATGAGCTGGTGCTCTCGATCTGGCTCCGCCATGAAACGGATGAGTGAGGTTAGGGGTAATCGGTTAGCGACAGGGGTGTCGGCATTGATGTGTGGCTCAGCGAGCCGAAGAGGAAGCCGTTTGAGGGATGCTTCGGCTTGAGAACGTGCGTGTTCTGGGGCGTTGCGCGGCTTTTGCCTCAGCGGTGCGCCTGTAGCGGCGCCTCTACACCCCGTTTGAATGGCGCATCCCTTTGCCCGTATCGCGCTTCCGTGTTTTGCGTGTGTTTTTTCTTTGTCGATTCCTTTCCTGGCCTTCTCCTCTCCTGCACGACAAAGCTTGCGACAAAGCTCGCGACAAAGTTTGAACCTAAAAGCGTAGGTTGACAACTTCGCGCATTGCAATCGCCTCAGCGGCAACACGTTGCAAGAAGAGTGTTCAACTGCGCGACAGTTGAACACAACAGCGGTATCCTGTTACCACTGAGGCGATTGCTCGAATTGAGGTAAGTCAACCTACGCTTTTAGGTTGAAGGCAAATTCCATACTCTCCCCTTGGCTTGCTTCAGCTCACGGCTGGCCTGGGGAGGCGCAGCAAGCCCGGAAACCAATGTAGCCGGACCGGCCGCCCGGGG
>CAZKJH010000051.1:0-25134 GCA_964553035.1 uncultured Lentisphaerales bacterium
AGCGACTGTAATCGGGCAGTCAACGGGGGCACCCCCCGTCACTGACCGATTACCAAAAAATGTTTTTAGTTCTTGTGTCTTCTAAGGGAAGAAGCTACTATACTCAAGTTGTGGAATTCGGGTAGTAAAACCCACTCAAGAATTCACACATGCTGGCTAGATTTATGAGATATCAAGTACACACTGTGAACAGTTATCTACGAAAAAGGAGTACGCAATGGAACGTTACATCGCAATTGACAATGTCTGTGCTTGGCCGAATTTGACGTTGTTACCCAGCGGCGAGATCGTCGCGACCATTTTCAACCAGCCTTGTCATGGTAAATGGGAAGGTGACGTGGAGTGCTGGGCCAGTGCAGACGGTCGCTTCTGGCAGCGGTGTGGGGTGCCCGCCCCACATCAACCAGGCACTAACCGCATGAACGTGGCGGTGGGTCTGGCCAACAATGGCGACATGGTGGTGCTGGCCTCGGGTTGGTCGCATCGCCCCCCTGTGCCAGAACCTTTGCCGGTTTCACCGCATGATCCCCTGCCAGAAGGATACGACAACAACTTTGGAGAGGCGAGTCCTCTGCAGGTGTGGGTTTGCCGTTCGGGCGATGGTGGCCGGACTTGGACGCACACAGAGACCCTGACACCCCCAGAGGGGCAGGATTATTGCATTCCGTTCGGCAACTGCATTCCCGGCCCCGGCGATACGCTGTATGCCACGGTGTATGACGCGACGTGCGCGTGGTTTGTACGTAGCCCGGATGACGGACGGACTTGGAACGACTATTCGCTTATCGGAGAGGGACTTTGCGAGACTGACATTCTGCCGCTGGGCAATAGCACCTGGCTGGCAGCGGCGCGGTCGAGGCGTAATCTCGGGTTGCAACTCTACCGCTCGGAAGATGACGGGCACACCTGGACGCGGGAGTGTGACTTGACCATGAGGCAGCAACATCCGGGTCATCTGCTACGTCTCAAGGACGGCCGAATACTGCTCTCCTACGGCATTCGCAACATAGGCCTGCGCGGTATCGGCACACGCCTGAGCGAGGACGACGGCCGCACCTGGAGCAATCCGCGCATCTTGGTGCAATACGAGGCCGAGGCCGACGGTGGGTATCCTGCCACGGTACAGCGCGCTGACGGTCGCCTCGTCACTGCCTATTATTGTCAGAATACGGACGCACACCAGCGCTATCACGTGGGTGTGTTGATCCACGGGGAAGACTTGTGAATCAACAATTGCAGGAACACCAGGTGGAAAAAATAAAAATGGAGCACTTGCCAGTCGGGCTGATGCCCTTCTGGATGTTAAACGATGCATCAACGCTGTCAGAGAAGCTGGCCTATATGCGCCGTTGCCGTGCCGGTGGAATCAAAGCCCTCACGTTGCATCCGCGCGCCGGCAACTTGATTCCTTTTGCGAGCCAGGAATGGTTTGAAATGATTAAGGGGATCGTTGAAGAAGCTGCTCGGATCGATATGAAGATCTGGCTTTATGACGAAGATCCTTTTCCCAGCGGCGCGGCCGGCGGATTGGTCATGGCTGAACGTCCTGATCTTAAAGCGCGTCGTATGATCTACAAAACAGCTCCCGTTGACCTTCAGCCTGAACAGCTCTGGTTTATCGATACGCGACGTGTGATCTGGGCGGGTATGGTTCCGACTCGAGAGGGCCTGCCAGCAGTGGATCTTACTCCATCAGTAGGCCCACTACGCGCCGATTGGATTTCAACGGAATGGGACAGTCGCTTCTACTTCAGCGAAACGCCTCTTTTCCCCTGCGTTCGCGGTGCCGCTGTGCGTATGTTTTATGCTATGCGCGTTCCGAAGATGGCGACAGGTTACACGTTGGCGGCCGTTATCGAAGAATTTCCTGGTGCAGATAGCTCCTGGGGTAGCCTGCCTGATCTCCTCAATCCTGAGACTTTTGAGGTCTTCACCCGTTTGGGGCTTGATCCCTACGCTAAGGTGGTTGGCCATCATTTTGGCACTACCATCCCCGGCATTTTCACAGACGAAGCCAAGCCGCATGGCAATAGACCGATCACGAAGGATTTGTTTGCCACCTTCCAGCAACAGAACGGTTACGATCTCCAGGCGCGCGTGTATCAGCTCTTTGGTGAGCCGCTGAATAACGAGACGATCCGCACACGTCTCGATTACCGGCGCTGGATTTTGAACCGCTTCCTCGATGCTTTTGTTCGCCCGTACACCGCATGGTGCGATGCCCACGCGCTCCATCTGGTTGGGCACTTCTCTCCAGAGGACGACCCCATCCAGGAAACAGTCTGCCTATCCGCTTGTATGCCGATCATGAAGGCCATGGGGCTCCCTGGGTGCGATGCGATTGTGCCTTCGGTTGGTGATGATGCCTCGCCGACGCTGAACCTCGGTAGTGTGCGCGTGGGTTCGCTGAAGAGCCAGACGAGCCGTCGCTACGGTATCAGTGAGTCTCAGGCTTTGGCAGAGTGGACGATCCGGTCGTGCAAAACACGGCAGATCTATGCGTGGCAGAAAGTGCTCGGGATTGATCGTTTCTTCCCCCATGGCTTCTTTGCCTCCAACGACGGCATCACGAAATACGAGGCCCCACCTGATTATGGCCCCAATTCCAGCGTTTTCCGTGGCACGTGTGCGGTTAACGCTTGGCTTGAGGCATGCGATGTCGTGATGGATGGCGGACACGAAGTTGCCGATGTGGCGGTACTCGATAATATCGTCGCCTACTGGTCGTGGACTTCAGGGACGGACGCGACCCAACATGAGCAATGGCGCCGTGCGTGGTGGGTCATGATTTTGCGCTGCATGCAAGCGCAGGTCGGCATTCATGCCGTGGATGTTCATGATGCCGTTGAGGCTTCTGTGTCGGCAGCCGGGTTGAAGGTTGGCTCTCGCACGTATACGACAATTTTGGTGCCGCCAGCAGGGCTGATGGAAGAACGAGTTTTTCAACGGCTTCAGGAAGCTTCCGCCGCCGGGACGCGTGTCATTTGGTTTGATGGAGGGCCTGCCCAGTTGGTAAAACCTTCCGGAGAGATTTACGCCACACCGGCACCAGTGGGCGAGGTGTGCCGTGAGAGTCCACCTTCGCTGGCTTGGTGTCGGGAAAATTTACCAGCCCAACTTGCGTTGCGTGGAGATAAGACTGCCGATTGCTATGTGCGCCGCTTCCTTGCAGAAGATGGGACAGAACGTTTCTTTGCTTGCAACGCATCGGACGAAGCTCGTAGCTTAATGGTTTGCGACGAGCAGGGGCGGTCGTGGCTTCCTGATCCTCTGTTGGCTGATGGCGATACGCAGCGCGTTGAAGGCGGGTTGTGTTGGCACGTGCCGGCGATGGGTTGCGGTCTCTTCACACTGGGCCAATCTCATCAGGTTGGTGCTGATGCCGGCGAGTTCCGCGTGGTTCGCATAACGGGCGAAGCGGCGCATTTCGAACGCCTGGGGCCGAATACTCTGCGTTTGGATGCTTGCCAAATGGATCTTAAAGGGCATCCTTCACAGCAACGGCCGTATCCGGAACCTTTTTGGCGGTGCTTCTCTGATTATCAAACCACCGAAGTTCGCGCGACATTTGCTGGCATGTTGCCGGTCGAAAGCTCTGTGGCCGAATCGGACTTGCGCTATACGTTTGATTTCACTTCCGATGCTACGATTGAGGGGGCGGAGTTCGTGTTGGATCCCCGCTGCGCTCGTGGACATTTCCAAGTGTATGGCAACGGGCACTGTATCTCGCCCTTGCTAGCGTTTCCACTTCATAACATTAGTCCGTTACGGTTGTCGTTGCCGATTATCTGTGGCGAAAACCGAGTAGAATTCCGCTTTACGGCAAAAAGTGCTATGGATGGTTTGTTGGCTACGGTCGCCATCGCGGGCGATTTTGCGGTATCCATTCACAACGGGAAGGCGCACGTGGCATCGCCGCTACCCAGCGTAGCTTCGCGCTCGGGGTGGCTCGATATGGGCTTAGCCCACTATATGGGTGATGGTGCCTATCGCTGGAGCGAAACCTTCTCAGAAAAAGAGTTGGCGAGTGCTGAATGGTTCTTGGAACTTGACGAGGTAGTGGATAGTGCGCAATTGGAGATCAATGGTGTCGATCAAGGGACACGTGCCTGGAGCCCATGGCGTTGGCCGCTGACAGATTTGAAGGCAGGGGAGAACACATTGACGCTTACCGTCAGTTCGACGGCTGGCAATGCGATGTCGCTCCTTTATCCAGCACAACCGCAGGGTTGGATTGGAGCTGGACGGTTACTCAAACGCTTGGCCTAAGCTTCGTGCCAGCTCAACCTGCATCACCGGCCAAGCATCGTCAGCATAAAACCGATGGCCACCCGATCCAACAACAAGATGGCAACGATCAGAAGCGCCTGCCGCACGATAAATAACTTTAAGCTTGTCAAACTCCCGAAGCGTCCCTTCAATCGGGAAAATAGAATCTTCACGCCCCGCCACAAGCACAAGTGGTTTTGGAGCGAAAAGCCCCATCACATCGGACATTTCTGCGTACTTGAACAATCCCGGAACGTAATTACATAGGCAATGGTGAATGGACAGAATTGAATTTGCGAACGTACAGAAATAGCATGAGGGCATGGCCAAAGCAATCCGTGGCAACAACGCAGCCGCGAAAAGACTCGCAGTACCGCCTCCAGAATTTCCCATCACCCCAAGCGTATCCATGCGCACATCATCACGGGTTGTAAGGTAATCGATACCCCGATCAACATCATAAACACGTTCGCCGAGCAATGTGCGCCCCAACATCAACGCCTGCATAGCCGGATCATAACATCCTAAAGACGCTGATTCCGCTTGCTTTAGCTCCCGACGCTCGCCGAACCCACGCTGCTCGATACACAGAGCCGCAAGCCCTCGACGCATACAGCCTAATCCAAAATCATCGTCACCCGCAACAACATGGGGTTGCGTATTGTCGTCCCTTTGCACTGCGATCGAATTGTGCATGCCTGTTGAATGACCCTGAAGGCAGATAAAAAAATTATACGGTGGCGGTACATCCTTCGGTAGACAGACGTACGCTGACACGTCAACATACGGCTCAGCGGTAAATACAATTTTTTCAATTGTTCCTAGGGGATGTTCACGCAACCAGAGGCTACGCACCTGCAACTCGCAACGCGTTTCAAGAGCATCCCCCAGCAATTCACTCACTTTGCACCGCAAGTGCCGCTGCCATGTTTCCACGTCCCCGCCCTTGAAAGCCATCGCTTGTATTGTTTGTCCCATCAGCCATTGGTGATGCTCACTCGGTGATAAATGTAGATTGTTCATGTTTAGGTTCCATATAAAGTTCGTCTTCAGCACAGCGTCGATTGGGCGGCATGCAGAGGCAGTCTAAGCTTTTCACGAAGCATCGTTTCGTCCATCGTTTGAGTTCCAAGTTTTTTAGCCTTGTTGATTTTACTGGCACCGGGCTTCTCCCCAACGATTAAATAATCGGTTTTTTCGGAGACGCTTTCTGTTACTCGACCCCCTGCATCTGCGATCAAGTCAGCAACTTCACTCCGCCCCAGCCCATCGTGAAACGACCCGGTGATAACAATGTTTTTACCGTTGAAAAAGCTATCGATATCTTTTGGACTTTCGTCGAACAGGCTCGGCGCAAGCATGCTGCTCTTGAAACGAGGCTTTCTTGAATTACCCCCGATAGGGTTAATGCTATGTAGCTTCATACGGCGGATGACATCGCGTCCTGGGTCGGATTGAAGAAAGTTGTCGAGTGCGCGACACGCTTCAGGTTTGATGACACAGGAGAATTTGCTGTTTGAGCCTTTACCGCGTGAGGCAAGCTCTTGTTCGATGAGCTTCGTTCCAAGGGATTCTACTTCATCGCTTAAGGTTGTGAACTTGTCCGCACACGCAACACGCGACGCGATGTCCATCGCCTTGACGCGTTGCGTATTTGGATTGTTCAGCTCAGCTTCATCCATAAGGTCGTAAAGGCGTTTCGTATCAGCAATCGGGTTTGACTCTGCAAAAGCGTTGAAATCGTCATGTAACTTTGCTATGTCGTCTGCAACTGTGCTACCAACCCCAGGAATGCCTAGCGCTGCAATCCAGCGAGAGAGCGACAGTTCTTTGCTTCGGTGAACGGCGGCTAAAATTGTTCTTGCATTTAGCGCACCTAGCGTTCGGCGCTTAGGATTGCCAGACGAGGGAGTGTTGTTGAGAAGAGGCATCTGCTGCGATTCTTCTTCAGTCTTTGTTTGTTCGTTTCTGCTCTTGTTTTCGGTTGGTTCGAACTCCAGTGCAGAGAGCAATTGTTCCGAAAGATCAAACAGATCAATCGGATTCGTCACGAGGTTTTGATCAACAAGAGCCTGAGCCACGCGATCACCCAATCCTTCGATGTCTAGTGCGTTACGCGCGGCGAAATGGAGCAAACGTGCGGCGCGTTGAGCCGGACAGAGCAAATTGGTGCAGCGGACTGCCACTTCACCTGGCTTCCGACTCGTGGGGCCGTTGCATTCAGGACAATGGGACGGCATTTGGAATTCAATTTCTATCCCGGTGCGTTTTTCTTTCAGGACGGAAACAATTGCAGGGATCACTTCTCCGGCTTTTTCGATCATCACATGATCGCCGATGCGGATATCTTTACGTCGGATTTCATCCTCGTTATGCAGCGTCGCTCGCGAGATGTCGGAGCCGGAGAGGCGCACCGTGCGTAACTCTGCTACGGGAGTCAGCACACCTGTTCTTCCTACTTGGACTGTGATGGCTTCGATTTCAGTCTCGGCCTGATCGGGTACGTATTTATAGGCGCGAACCCAGCGAGGTGCTTTCGCTGTGCTGCCGAGGCACTTGTAGAGCGAGCGGTCGTTGACCTTAATAACAGCACCGTCGATTTCGAAGTCGAAGTCGTGACGCATCGTTTCGAGCTCATCGATGGCGACTAAGACCTCGTCGATGTTTTTGCAAAACCACGTTTTCGGTTGACCAGGCAGGCCGAGGCTACGGAGTTGTTTGGTAAGGGCGATATGCGTTTTAGGCTCTGCGATGCCATCGACTCGACCGAGGCCGTAAACCAGCGCGTTAAGCCGACGCTTTGCTACTTCTTTAGGGTTTAGGAGTTTAATGGAGCCCGCCGCCGCATTTCGTGGGTTTTTAAAGGGTTCCTCGTCTCGTGCAATTTGCGCTTCGGTCAACATGAGGAAGCCGGATTTCGGCATGTAAATTTCACCACGTGCTTCAAAGAAGGCGGCTTGGGTATCGATCCGGAGCGGGACATTTCTGATGGTTCTGACGTTTTCCGTGATGTTGTCACCGACCTCGCCATCGCCTCGTGTCGCAGCGGAGGTCAGAATTCCCTCGACATAGTGCACCGCAAAGGCAAGGCCATCGATCTTAGGCTCGACAACGTATTCAATAGAATCAATCTCAAGTAACTTCTTGAGCATCGTATCGAATGCCACGACCTCTTGTCGATCATAGGTATTGTCGATCGACTGCATGGGCATCAAATGTTCGTAGGGCGTGAACTCTTCTAGAGACCGCCCTCCGACGCGCACGGAGGGCGAGTCTGGAGTCTGGAGCTCTGGATGTCCCTTTTCAAGCTCGATGAGTTCGGCCATCAGCGTGTCGTAGTCCGTGTCAGAGATTTCAGGTGCGGCTCGCACGTAGTAAAGCTCGTTGTGCCGTTCCAAGGTCTTCCGCAGATCCTTGATGCGCAAAGCACTCGGGGACTCTTCTGCGGTAGGGCTAGTTAATAGAAATAACAGGTCGTCGTTCATGACGGCATAATACCATTTCTTTTGGCCTTTGCGTGAGAATAGTTCAATAAGAGTGTCGCTTAAAAAAGTGCGAAGTATGAAGGATGAAGTATGAATGATGAAGGATGACTGATGAAGGATGACTCGACGAGCAAGCATAACGCTACCTTAATGCTGTAGCTGGCTTCGGTGAAGCCGGAATCGTCCACGATCAATGATCGCAGCTACAGGTGTGACGTTTAATTGTGTAAACATGGTGTCCATCCTGTCTTTCAATATGTTTTTACATTTAATAAAAAAAACGGTTGCCTTCATCCATCGATTTGTGCTAATGTTATGCACGTTTTACGCGAGAAAGTTAGTACTCCCATCGTCTATCGGTTAGGACATGAGGTTTTCATCCTTAAAAGCGGGGTTCAACTCCCCGTGGGAGTGCCATTTCAGACGATTTCAAAAGAGACGGAATCCTATTGACCTTTCGGGGTGACCATGATAGATTTCCAACTCGTTTCACATTTGCTCGGGTGGCGAAATTGGCAGACGCACTAGCTTGAGGTGCTAACGGTAGCAATACTATGCGGGTTCAAATCCCGCCCCGAGCACCACCTTAAAGACGGAAGGCTCCGATAGAAGGAGACTTCCGTCTTTTTTAATTTTAGGTATTGACATGGTTTCGGTATTTTGGTACTGTAATGCCGAATTAAGCAACACAAGGATTTTTCATGAACGGACTGATCAACATTTCAGAGGCGACATCAATCGCATTGCACAGTTGCGCGTGGATCGCTGCTGCCGAGAGCGAGTTCTGTTCCGTCAAGACAATCTCGGAGAGTCTTGGCTTCTCTCCTCATCACACGGCTAAGGTCGCACAGCAGCTTGTGAGAGCAGGAATTCTGTTGTCCGAGCGCGGGCCCTCCGGTGGGATGAAGCTTGCGAAGCCACTAGCCTCGATTTCGATGATGGATCTTTGTGAAGCGACAGGTTCTTTTCCGGAAGATAATGGATGCCTTTTGAAGAGTAGCATTTGCAATGGATCCGGATGCATGTTTGGCAAGGTGCTTTGCGATGAGAACAGGAGACTACTCACTATTTTTACGAACACAACACTAGACGACATCGTTAAATCGCTCGAGAAGAGCAAATTACTTGTCGACACAAAAGGAAAAGCAACATGAAACGAAATATCGTAATTATCGACTCGGAACGCTGTAATGGATGTGGCATCTGCGTCACCGCCTGCCACGAAGGTGCACTGGCGATGGTAGACGGCAAGGCCAAGCTCATCTCTGAAAGCTATTGCGACGGATTAGGCGACTGCCTACCCACCTGTCCTACGGGGGCGATCAAGATTGAGGAGCGCGACTCGGATGCCTTTGATGAGTTAGCGGTTGCATCGAATATGGAGGCGGCTGAACAAGCAAGGAAAGCCGCACAAACCCCTCCAGCACCCCTCCCATGTGGTTGCCCGGGGACTATGGCGAAATCGATCACCAGAAAAGACCCTACTCAAGCACCGAAGCCGGCGGCGGCAACCAGCCAGGCAGGGGAGTCCGAGTCTAGCCTCACCAGTTGGCCTGTTCAAATCAAGCTCGTGCCCGTCTCTGCGCCTTATTTGGCCAATGCTTCCCTTTTGATTGCGGCGGATTGCACGGCATTCGCGTATGCCGATATTCATCGTCGCTTCATGCGCAACAAGGTGACGCTCATTGGGTGTCCTAAGCTCGATGCTGGCGATTACTCGGAGAAACTCACTGCGATTTTACAGGCGAACGAAATCAAGAGCATCACGGTGCTTCGCATGGAAGTTCCTTGCTGCGGCGGGATCGTCACGGCGGTAAAGAACGCTTTAATGCAAAGTGGCACAATGATACCATGGCAGGTGGTCACAATCTCAACAGATGGAAACATTCTGGAGGCGTGAAACGAGGCTAAGACATCTGTCTGCTCCGATCGATCTGACCGATCTCAATTCAAATTTCAATGACGACCAATAAACCAAAAACCCAGGAGAAAAAAATGAGTGATATGTTCTGTTTCCAATGCGAACAAACGGTGGCCGGCAAAGGCTGCACGCGTGTCGGTGTTTGTGGCAAGCAACCCGAAGTTTCTAACCTTCAAGACCATGTAACGGCGCAACTGATTACGCTCGGTCGTGCACTTGACGGAAAGACTTCGTGTACGGAATGCGAAACCTTGTTCATGGATGCACTGTTCATGTGCGTCACCAATGTAAACTTCGACCCTGTCCCGATTGCGGCGATGGTCGACCGTATTAAAGCAACGGTCACCAAGTGTGGTGGTGCTCCAGCCTTTGATCCGGCGGATTTGTTCCACGGAAATGAGGACGTAGTTTCGCTGCGCTCGACGCTCCTGTTCGGTCTGCGTGGCATGGCAGCTTATGCCGCTCATGCCCGCGTCTTGGGTAAGATCGACCCAGAAGTATCCGCTTGGTTTGCCAAGGGAATGAAGGCACTTGGCGATGATCATAGCGTTGAGGAATGGCTGGGGCTCATCATAGAGTTCGGTCAGGTCAACCTGAAGTGCATGGCACTGCTCGATGCGGCGAACACGGGTACTTATGGTAACCCAGTTCCGACCAAGGTTAAAACAGGCTACGAGAAGGGCCCCTTCATCATTGTGACCGGCCATGACCTCTACGACCTCAAGATGCTACTCGAACAGACTCAGGGCAAGGGTGTCAATATCTACACCCACGGCGAAATGCTTCCGGCCCACGCCTATCCTGAGCTGAAGAAGTATCCTCAGCTTAAGGGCAACATCGGAACCGCTTGGCAGAATCAGCAGAGCGAGTTCGACAATATGCCGGGCATCGTGCTCTTCACGACCAACTGCATTATGCCGCCGAAGCCTAGCTACCTTGACAAAATCTACACGACAGCCGAAGTCGGTTGGCCTGGCACCAAACACGTCAAGGGCGATGCTACCGGTCATAAGGACTTCTCTGAGATGATAGCCCATGCGATTAAGCTCGGCGGCTGGCAGGAAGAGAAGCATTGGGAGACGCTGATGACGGGATTCGGTCACGAGGCGGTGATGTCGGTTGCAGACAAGCTTGTCGATGCAGTGAAGACCGGTGCGATCAAACACATCTTCCTCGTCGGTGGATGCGATGGCGCGAAGACGGGCCGCGATTATTACACGCAGTTTGTTGAAAAGGCTCCGAAGGACTCCATCATTCTTACGCTTGCTTGTGGTAAATACCGCTTTAACAAGCTCCAGGAAGAACTGGGTGACATCGGCGGCATCCCACGTCTTCTCGACATGGGTCAGTGCAACGATGCATACTCAGCCATTCAGGTTGCCATCGCGCTGAGCAAGGTGTTCAACTGTGGCGTCAACGATCTGCCGCTGTCCATCGTGCTCTCTTGGTACGAGCAGAAGGCCGTCTGCATCCTGCTGACGCTCCTCTCACTCGGCATCAAGAATATCCGGATCGGGCCCACACTGCCTGCATTCGTATCACCGGCGGTCCTCAGTGTGCTGGTTGAGAAGTTCAACCTGACGCCGATCAAGACGGCTGACGAAGACCTTGCCACGATCTTGGGATAAAACCCAGCGTAGCAATACAAAACAGGCGGTGCGCTCTCACGGGTGTGCCGCCTGTTTTTATGGGAAAATTACGAATTACGAATTATGAATTACGAATTACGAATTGTGAATTACGAATTATGAATTACGAATTATGAATGGTGGAATGATGGGTAAGTGTGTCAGACAGGTCAGAAAAATTCAATACCCTGAAAGCGTTACATGTTTTTATACTTTCAACTCCCGACTCGCCACTCTTCCTGAAATCAAGCGCCCGCGGTCTCAGGTTGAATTATCGAGATTGATGCGTACGCCCAAAAGGTGTAAGCTCTCTCTCTTCGATGTTTCAGATGATGTTGTAACAATATGCGGAGGGTGTTTGTATGCGTTTTGAAGATAAAGTGGTTTTGGTAACCGGTGCGAGTCGCAATACCGGAGTTGGCATCGCCGCGCTTTTCCTTCGCGAGGGCGCGAAAGTTTGTATTAACGGATCAACGCCAGAAAGCACGGCTCAGGGGGGACGCTTTTTGCGCGAATTAGGGCTCGATGGTTTTCTTGAAACACCGGCCGACATCGGGAACACGGAACAGGTGCGAGCCATGTTCATGAAAATCCGCGAGACTTATGGCCGCATCGATATTCTTGTAAATAACGCATGCAATCAGGGCATCGGCACCGCTTTCGAGGACATGGAGCCATCGTATTTTCTCTCGGTGATTCAAACGAATTTACTTGGCACCTTCCAGGTATCACAGGAGGCCGTGAAGATGATGCTTCAGCAGGAGGAGCGCGGCGTGATTGTGAATCTGGGCTCGAACGTCTCGACGCGTGCCATCCGTAACCGAACAGCCTATATTGCGAGCAAGGGTGGGTTGGACTCGTTGACGCGTTCCATGGCACTTGATCTGGGGCCCAAAGGGATTCGGGTTAACATGGTTGCACCAGGCTATATTCGTACTGATCGCTGGGAGAAAATAGGGGATGCCGTGCGGGATCGTCGCCGTAAGAATTGTCCGCTCGGTATTGAGGCAACTGCGCAGGATATTGCAGAAGCGGTGGCCTTCATGGCTTCTGATGTGTCACGCAACATTTGTGGTGAACGACTGGTCGTTGACGCCGGATGTAGTGCGCAACATATGCCGATAGATGTTGATAGATAGAGAGAGAAATAATTACGAATTATGAATTACGAATTGGAATGCTAGAGGGTCTTTCTGAGGCAGGCGTGAAAAAGAGAGAAAATATGAAAATTACTGGAATTAAAACGTTTGTCTGCAATGCATACCGGACGAACTGGATCTTTGTTAAAGTTTTGACCGATGAGCCGGGTCTTTATGGCGTAGGTGAAGCAACGCTGGAGTATAAAGAGCAAACCGTCGTGTCGGCGTGTATGGAACTTGAGCGGGACATGATCGGCAAGGATCCGCGTAACATCGAAGCATTGTGGCACAGTAACTACCGTGACGCCTATTGGCGCGGTGGTCCTGTGTTGATGAGTGCGATGTCGGCCATTGATATTGCGCTCTGGGATATTCTCGGAAAAAGTCTGGGCGTGCCGGTGTGGCAGCTTCTGGGCGGAAAAATGCGAGATAAGGTGCCTTGCTATGCTAACGGCTGGTTTGCTGGAGCAAAGGAGCCGGAAGAGTTTGGAGCAAAAGCGGCAGAAGCCATTGAGACCGCAGGCTGGAAAGGCTTGAAGTGGGATCCGTTCGGCTCGGCTTATCGTCAGTTGGAACCGCTCGCGTTCCGCAAGGCTATGAAATGTATCGAGAAGGTTTTTGAGGCCGTCGACGGCAGAGCGGAGATTCTGATTGAGGGACACGGACGCTTCGATCTCCCGACGGCACTTCGCATTGCGAATGCCTTGGAGGATTTCAATATTCTCTGGTTTGAGGAGCCGATTATTCCGGATACGATTGAAGCGCTTGCTGATTTGCGGAGCCGCGTCAAGGTTCCGCTTTCCTTCGGCGAACGACTCTACAGCACGTGGCAGTTCAGGACGCTGATCGAATCGCGCGGGGCTGATTTTGTGCAGCCGGATGTCTCCCATGCCGGTGGTATCACCGAGCTCCGCAAGATTGCCGTTTTGGCTGAAGTGCATCACATTCCTTTCTGCCCGCACAACCCCAGTGGTCCTGTGGCGAACGCCGCAACGTTGCAACTGGCAGCGTCTCAGCCAGGGTTTTATTTGCTTGAAACGATGGCAAGCGATGTGCCTTACCGTCATGAAATCTGTGATGAGTCCGTGACCTTGGAGGATGGGTATATGTCTATTTCCGACCGTCCGGGTATTGGTGTTGACATTGACGAGGAACAAATCACCAAATATCCGTATCAGCCCATTTCCTTACGTCATTATAAGGGAACGCTGACGGAGATTCGGCCGGAAAATGCGACGTCTTATTTTTCGAAATAAGGTTCCTGCTCCTTGCCACCCGACACCTTACCACTTAGCGTACGGCTGCAACCGCTCGCTTGAATGCATCGGCTGAGTTGGCGATGGTTTTTTCATCGGTACAAAATGTAAGCCGGAAATAGCCGGGGAGACCGAATCCGCGACCGGGGACGGCGAGCACATGCTCCTTGACCAGTTCTGCAAGGAAGACGCGCTCGTCCGAGACCGGGGATTTTGGAAAGAAATAAAAAGCACCACGAGGCAAGGAGAATTCAATACCCGCCTCGCTCAAGACTCTTGCCATGGTGTCGCGCCTGCGACTGTAGATTGCCATGTCAACTTCGCTGTTGATGCATTGCTGGAGAATCTTTTGGGCAATCGCCGGTGCGTTGACAAAGCCCAGAATGCGGTTCGTCAGGATCAAGCCGCCCATGAGTTCGTCGCTGCCCTCAAGCGTTGGGCAAACGGCGACGTAGCCGATACGCTCACCAGCGAGCGAGAGACTCTTGGAGAAGGAACCAATGACCACAGAGGCATCGTACAATTCAAAGACGGATGGAATTTCGACTTGGTCGAAGTTTAGGAAACGATAAGGTTCATCCGAAATAAGGAAAATCGTGCGACCGTTCTTTTCGGAGTGCTTCTTGAGCACAGCGGCCAGAGCAGCCAATTCTTCGCGACGATAGATTTGTCCTGTCGGGTTGTTTGGCGAATTGATGATCACGGCACGGGTCCTAGGCGTGATGGCTCGTTCCATGGCTTCAACATCGAGTGAGAAGGATGGGAGCTTCGTCTGAACGGGAACCAGCTTGCCACCGTAATTTCCAACATAAAACCCATACTCCACAAAATATGGGCTCGGACACATCACTTCATCTCCGTCCGACATCACGGCTCTAAAGAAGATGTTCAACCCACCTGCTGCACCGCAGGTGACAACGATGTTTGAGGGTGGGGTGGTCACACGCTGCTCTTCCGAGATCTTGGCGGCAAGTGCCGCACGTGTCTCAGGATATCCTGCGTTGGGCATGTAGCCCATCGCAAAGGGTTTATGCGTCGTTTCAGCGAAGTCTAGAATGGCTTTCTTGACGGAGGGCGGGGGCGGAAGATCCGGATTGCCGAGGCTAAAGTCGTAAACCTTGTCGGCACCATATTGTTTTTTCATTTCGATGCCGGCTTCAAACATCTTTCGAATCATGGATGAGTTCGCGGCATAGCCTTGGATTTCGGGGGAGAGTAAGTTCATAAGAGTGACTGTTTGGTTTGGTGTACTAAAATTATTCTGGTGCTAGCGACTACTTCACGATGGGTTTTTCGGGCCGCATGATTTTGACGAGGACGCGTGAGGAGCCCAGGTTTATGAACCCGAGCCAGTTCAAAAGCTTGCTGGTCTTTCTCGTTGCCAAGTAGGTGATTTGCTCGACCTTGATGCCGTTTGTTTTGCACATGTCGATGAAATCCATGAAGGTACAGAGGTGGATATTAGGGGTGTTGTACCACTCGTAGGGAAGTTGCTTTGTTTTGGGCATTCGACCTTTGAAGAGCAGGCTTAGCCGGATTTGCCACATGCCGAAGTTGGGAAAGCTGACGAGAACTACGGGGGCGATTCGGTGCAGTTGCTCGAGAACCTTCACCGGATCCTTCATGACTTGAATGCTCTCGCTCAACACGGCGCAGTCGAAGGCGTTGTCTGGGATGATGGCCAAGTCCATGTCGATGTCGGCAAGAATGGCGTTATGACCTGCTTTTAGAACGCTTGTAAGAGCAGTGCAGCTTATGTCGACACCGGTACATTGGACATTGGGATATCGCTCGGCGATTTTCGCAAGGAGTGCCCCTTCGTTGCAGGCGAGGTCGAGAACGGAGGTGATGCGCTTCGGCATAATATCGATAAGCCGATTGTAGTCGCTGAGAGTTTCCTCGCTGAGTTGGCTTACTGGCGGGATTGAGACACGTGTCAGAAAGTTTTCGAGTACACCGGTGAGTTCATCAATTTGTGTTAGAAAGGCATCGTGGCCTGCTGGTGCCGACAGGCAGAAGTAAGAGAGATCCTTCTTCGCTAAAAAGAAGGCTTTCGAGAGCTTGCGCGCCTGGCTCGGCAGGAACAGCCAGTCACCGCTGAGGGCGACGATGAGGGTACGTGACTGTGACCTTGAAACGGAGTCGGCCGTTGTCTTAAACCCAGCCTTCAGATCATATTCGTCCATCGCCCGGGTAATGCGAAGGTAGGAATTGGCATCGAATCGATCCGTGAATTTTCGTCCCTGATAGTTCAGGTAGGATTCAACTTCGAACTGGGCACGAATGACATTGGGAAGTTCTTCCATCGCGTCCGATACTTCTGCGTGACGACGCCGTCCAAATTTCTCCTTCATCATTTCTTCGGAGAGGTAGGTGATGTGGGCGAGCTTACGTGCTTGTGCGAGCCCTGTATTGGGGGGAGTCGAGTCGTAGTAGTCGCCGTTTTTCCAGTCCGGGTCGCTGAGGATGGCATCTCTGCCGACAAGGTCGAATGCCAGTGCCTGAGTCGTCAGATAGGCACCCGATGCGATGGAAATACATTTTTCGGCGAAGCCGGGGAATTGCACACTGAATTCGACGGACTGCATGCCACCGAAGCTACCGCCAATCACCGCATAGATCTTGTTGAATCCGAGCTGTTCCAAGAATAATTTATGAACGGTGACAATGTCGCGAACCGTAATATCCGGGAAGCGAGAACCGTAGGGTTTCCCCGTTGCTGGATTGATTGAAGCCGGGCCAGTCGTGCCTTTGCATCCGCCCAGAATATTGGCGCAGACGACGTGGAACTGATCTGTGTTGATTCCGCCGCCCGCACACACCATTTTAGCCCACCATCCGGTGGGCTTGTCCTCGCCTTTGTAGTGTCCAGCGACGTGTGCATCGCCTGTTAGCGCATGACAGATAAAGATCACATTGTCATGACTTGGTGTCAATTGACCATAAGTTTCGTAGGCGATGACGATTTCAGGCAGAACGCCACCTCTCTCCAGCTTGAGTCCGTTTTCGGGGAGCTTGAGATTTAGCGTAAGCGTTTCTGTGATAATATCGTTACTCATGGGGTGCGATTATATTGAAAGGTGTCTTTTTGTGCAAGCCCGACCTGCTTGCCCGACCGACCTGCTTGACGGCAATACAGAGATTGCAAGATTTCTGACTCCTGTGGGTGTCAAACTATATTGACGCGAACCCGTTTGAATTTTAACATTTATTTAGATAACATTTATTTAGAGTTGATGAAGATGCAGCTCTACGGTATAATCGCTGTGTTATTACCATTCGAGGAGTGTGCATCAACAGCATTCAAGGAGTGTGCAGATGAAAGAAATTAAAAATGGCGAAACGTGGCGTGTTAATGGAGCTAGGATACTGGATCCAGCGAGAGGAATTGATGCGGTTGGCGATCTTTGTTCTGAAAACGGTATCCTCGTAGAATCGCTTGCTTATCATGCACGTCCGCTGGAGTTTTGCGGCGAGTGTATGATCGTTATGCCGAGCCTTATTGATTTGCATGTACACTTCCGTGAACCCGGAGGTGAGGCGTCCGAAACCTTGGCAACAGGAAGCTCCGCAGCCTACAAGGGTGGCGTGGCCACGCTCGTAACCATGCCCAACACGACGCCACCCGTTGATACGCCAGAGGCTGTTCGTTATCAGGCGACCGCACGTCTTTTTCCGCTCAAGGGGATCCGGGTTTTGCCTTCGGCTTGTTGTACAGTTGGGCGTGCAGGCAAGGAGGTGGCCGATTTGGAGGCGATGGCATTGGCAGGAGCCGTAGCCTTTACCGACGATGGAACGATGGTGGCAGACGACACCGTCATGGAAGCGGTCATGCGCCGCGCCGCAAAGCTTGGCATTGTGGTGATGGATCACGCCATCATTCCTTCGATCGCTGGTGGTGGAGTTATTCGAAAGTGTCAAACTGCTGAGAAGCACGGTCTTCAAATTTTTCCCGACAAGGCGGAGATCGATGCTGTTGCGCGTGACATCGAGCTGTGTCGTCGGACGGGATGCGCCATTCACATCCAGCATCTTTCCTGTGCGGGATCGATCACGCTGATCCGCAACGCACAAGAGGCGGGGCTTCCTGTAACGACGGAGGTCACACCACACCATCTGATGCTTGCTGCTGAGGATATCCCGGGAGACGATGCGAACTGGAAGATGAACCCCCCACTTGGCACCCGGAAAGATGTCAAAGCACTTCGACAGGCAGTTAAAGACGGCGTGATCAGTTGCTTTGCAACTGATCACGCGCCGCATACCTCAGAGCTGAAGGCGAAGGGATTCGCTAGGGCACCTTTTGGTGTGATCGGGCTGGAGACGGCACTGGCGGCGACATGGACGGCTATGGTGGCGGAGGCCGGAATGAAGCCGCTTGATTGGGCGAGCCGATGGCTCTGCGGTCCTGCAAAAGTGCTCGGTATCGAGACACCGTCTTTTGCGCCGGGCTCTAGATCTCCGGCTACAATGTTCTATGCCGAGACATGGAAGGTAAGTCACGCTGACATTATTTCGAAGTCGAGTAACAGTCCCTTTATCGGGCGTACGCTAGCAGCATCGGTCTTTGGCATGCTCGGGTGAGCGCCTGCTGAAGGCCGTTATTGAATCATGATCTTTACCATGCTGCTCGGATGGCTGGCTGGCGTTACGGGGTTTTCCTTTCTGAAGTGAAGGGAAAAACCTTCTGTCAGTGCTCGTCCTGGGTAAATCGACGGATACAAACGCCCACCCGAACCTGTCGGGGAGATTGAAACGGAGTGTGGCCCATAAACGCCACCGGAAAGCTCGTAGGATTTCGCGTTGCCTCCGGGAAATTGCTTGGGTGCTTTCGTGTAGGGAAACGATGTTTGTGCGCCCTTGGGTTTATCACTGAGCTTCAACTCAAGCGTCCACCCAGTCATGATTTCCAGAAGCTCGTTTCGGGAGACTCCTGTAGCAGGGACGCGTGGGTTAAAGTAGATATGCTCAGTGCCCACTTTACTCTCTTCGACCACGAATGCTGGAGGCGAGTACACGGAGAGATAGTGCTCACTTTTGATTGAAATCCCTGGCGGATCAATGAGCTTATAGCCTGCAAGAATTTCCCCGTTAACCACCGCAATGTAGAGGTCGGATTCGACATCGTCCTTATGGTTCCACCGTATTGTGAATACACCTTTTTCGAATTTAGGCTTTTCAAGCAGGCTCAGGGCAGGGCGCGGGGTGTATGCTTTTTTTACATTTGCTTTGTCTATATAAAAAACAATAAGTTGCAGCCTAAGCGGCTCGGAAAGGTACTGGTTATTTTCCTTGATAAAGATATAGGCCACGGAAGAAGGTTCGTAGAAATAGACATCGAATGCATCTGAGTTATAGACACCGACGAGATTCTGTCCGGGGCGAGCATAGTTTTCAGTCAGAATTTTGGAAGCTATGATGGCTGGAGTCAGTGCTGCAAGTCGTGCCCTGTCGGCTGCATTTTTAAGTTTGGCGGCGGCAGCATTGAGTTTGGTGGCGAGTTGCCTGCTTTCCTCGGTGAGGGCAGTCAGCTGTGGGCTGACCACCCCTTCTTGTGTCTTGAGAACTACACAATTATCCTTGATCTCGACGAACTCCGCTTTGATCTCGTGCCCGGACACGGCCTTCCAGATTTGTTCTTGTGCATTGGCTATCGAACTGAGTGTGACGAAGATAATGAGTGCTTGAGAAGCGAATTTTATCATTTTTTTTATCATTTTTTGATTAGTTAGGCGTTTCTTTGGCAGCGGTTAGGCACGGATGGAAAACTCGGCTGAGTGCCTTCTTAATTCAACTATTGAATCGCAATTTTTAACATGCTGCTTGGCTGGTTGGCTGGTGCTAGGGGGTTTTCTTTGCTGAGGCGGACGTTGAAACCGTCCATTGGTGCTCGTCCCGGGTAGAACCACTGATACACACGCGCACCTGAGCCCGTTGAGGAGAATGAAACAGAGCGTGGACCGTAAATGCCGCCCGAAAGGTCAATGGATGTTGCGGTACCCCTAGGAAGGGATTTAACTGAGTTCACGTAGGGAAACGATGTCTGCATACCCTTAGGTTTATCGCGAAACTTGAAATCAAGCATCCATCCGTCCATGGTTTTTAGCAGTTCATTTCGGCTGACGCCTGTCGTGGTAACGCGTGGGCTGAAGTAGATTTGTTCGGTGCTGGTCTTACTGTCTTCGACTGCGAATGCCGTAGGCGAATAGATATCGAGGTAGGGCGAGCTTTCTAAGGACAGTTTGGGCGGATCAACCACTTTGTAGCCGGCAAGGATAACCCCGTTGACAACTTCAATACGGACGTCAGATTCGACGTCGTCTTTATGGAGTGCACGCATTTCGAATACATTCTTTTCGAACTTAGGTTTTTCAAGCAGGCTTATGACGGGTCGCCAGAGGTGTGGCTGTTTCACATTTGCGCTGTCGTAGTAGCGGATAGCGAGCTGCAGCCGAAGCGGTTCGGATAGGTGCTTTCCATCTTCTTTGATAAAGATGTAGGCGATGCAGGAAGGCGTATAGACATGGATGTCGAATACTTCTGATGTATAGGCGCCGACGAGAGTCTCGCCGGCGCGAGCATAGTTTTCAGGCAGGATATTGGAAGCTCTGATGGCCGGAGTCAGGGCTGCAAGTCGTGCCCTGTCGGCTGCATTTTTAAGTTTGGCGGCGGCAGCATTGAGTTTGGTGGCGAGTTGCCTGCTTTCCTCGGTGAGGGCAGTCAGCTGTGGGCTGACCACCCCTTCTTGTGTCTTGAGAACTACACAATTATCCTTGATCTCGACGAACTCCGCTTTGATCTCGTGCCCGGACACGGCCTTCCAGATTTGTTCTTGTGCCAGTGCTGCGCAGCTAAGAGTTATTAAGATCACAAAGGCTTGAGATATGAATTTCATCATCATTTCCTTTTTTTGATTGTTTAGTCGCTTGTTAACAGTTATTACTGGGCGTTGGCCTTCATGGCAAGCTCAGCGATCATTTGAATTGGTAGCGTGTAGACTCTGCCACAGAGGTGGCAGCGGAAGGGCGGTGCAGTTTCGCTACGAAGCATACCATCAAGCTCGAGCTTGGAACGTGAAGCGAAGGAAGCTTCGGCGACGCTTTGCGAACAGGTACAGCCAAATCGGAGTGCGCGTGTGGGCCCCGTGGTCAACTCGGGCAGATTGAAGATTTCGCGCAGGGTGGCGACAGAGGCATCGAACTCAAGCTGCTCGGAAACAGTTCCGTCTTTGAATAAGCCCGTGATGCGCTTAAATTCGGATTTGCGTCCATCGGGCATTTGTTGAACAGCTAGTGCTCTAACGCGCTCGACGTGATTGTCGAACGAAGTTGCACAAATACAGACTTGGGTCGGAATCTGCAACGTGGCGTTGTAGAACTCCATCAAAATATTATGTTCAGCGGCTGGTGTCACGCTGAAGGCCATCTGCGACCGGATCCTTCCGGACTCGTGTGTGCGTGTGACCTTGACACGGGCAACAGGGCCGTAAGGCTCGTTGGAGTCGGTTCTATTTTCAGCCGGAGGGGGAATGATTTTTGAATAGGTATAGCCGCGTAGATCACCCCGACCGGTCATTTCCACAAGGTAGCCACCGATTTGACCATCGGTCTCGGTATGGAGCGAGATCGTTTCTTCCTGCTCGCCAAGATCGATACCGATGAGGGCGATGGCAGCGAGGGCTCGGCTGAGGATTGATGCGGCCGGGATCTCCAATTGATGTTGCTGCTGGAGTATTGCGGCGGTTTCCGAAACGTCTGAATATAAAAAACGTAGGCGCGAATTCGGGCAGAAGCCCTCAACGCATGCATCATTAGTTCGTGCGGTTACCATGTTCCTCTTTTGCTCTTGAAATTGAAATGAAACGAAAGGCTACGGTGATAATCGTAATCCTCCCACTGAAGTAGTGATTGCTGCGGTTGTTTATTATCCATAGATCCGGTCACTCCACTAAGTCGTTAGGAGGCTCATCCCATGCGTGTGGTAAAACACTTGAGGTCTTATTCTCAGGCTTAAGGGTTTATTCATGGACTTGTACATCCGGAGTTTTGTTTTTTGAGGACTTTTTTCAAATTCATCCACTAAATGTGTGAGTACCTCTTTGATCACTGGACGCATACATCCTTCGTATGGATATCCAAACTGCATCGGGTTACCTCCGGAGTATGCGGCCATGTTGCCGGCAGCTTCCGTGGAAATTATTGAATTCCAAACCACTTCACCAGTGGAAGGAGATTTGATTTGTACCAAGACCGTTTGTTCAAGAGACCACGTTCCAAGCGGAATACCAAAAATGCCGACAAGACCAGCAAAAAACGTTGACACTCCGCATAAATGCGGCCTGAGCCTCAGTGAGAGCTTCTGGACATCTCCCTCAACGATCAAGTCGGGGGTTCCTTCATCATACGGGCCGAGTACTTTTTGAAAACGTCCTGTATAGTAGAGTTCATTTCTGATAGCCTCAGCCATGTCAATACCTACTGGTTTATATGCGCCTTCGGCATTGCTCCATAGCATCCAGTCGTTGCGATCCCAGTATGTGCAAATGCAGGCAACGGGAAAAAAAGACAAGGCGAGATTATGACGATCCGCAGCATAATAGACTCGAGACTCTGAGAATGGATAAACTTGAACGGTTCCAAGTAGGGGAGAGATTGGCGTGACATACGGATTCTCTGACCCATGCAAATCGAAAAAAGCACTCTGGATTGCTCCTCTTGTGTATGTTGAGCTGGTAACCGTCGAACAGCCACATAGACCTAAAGACAAGCAGACGGAAAGGGAGCAGAATATCAGATAGTGGAGTTTCATATGCAAGCTCCGAGGCGTATACCTCGGAGCTTAGATAGATGTTATTTAGCTGAGCCGTTGTACCGGATAGCCTTACCCTTGACGGTTACTGTATCTTCCTTGTAGATGATATAGTTTTTGCTCTTTGTTGACACTCTAGTTGCCAGCAACGCATCTGCTGTCGGTACTGATTCAATGGCATTGTAGACTGCCGCTCCTACTACTGGGTTGAGAATAGGAGCGCCTCCACCAATCTGTCCTATTTTATTTTCACATCCGATTGGAATTATTCCAAACAGCATTGCTCCTGATGAAGTTCCCACTGCATCTCCAATTACATCATAGGTGGCTGTCGTGCTGAGAGCGGCCAGAGGAATTTCTCCTCTTGAAGCACTGTTCGATGCGGTAATGCAACCTGTTAAACCCAAACTAGCTGAAGCGAGTATTGCAACGATAGAGGCTTTTTTCATTGATATTTTCTCCATTTGTGTCACGTCAGGTTATGACGATTGACTACTTATTAGTATAACTTGTTGCTAAATTCAAGCTCATGATTTAGCTTTCTAATTTCGTAAAATTATATTGATTTGACATAGTGCGGTCAATGAATTTTTTTAATGCCACGAGAACGGTGGGAGCTGCGAGAATGAGGCTTGAAAAAGGGTGCGCCTCAACATAGTTTGTTGTTCAAAAAAACGACAAAAAAAATGACAATTTCTTGGATTGCACGTAACTACATTTTTTGATACAATTTCACATTTAAATTATTTCGACGCCCTCTGTGGGGCATGAGTCTGTTCAATACAAGGAATTAACATGATCTATTCGCATGAAGTTCAGCACATGTGTTCCGTGACCAAGGGTTGCAACCACGGTCCGGCTCCCATCCCCGAGGAGGGGAAGTGGGTGCAGTC
The DNA here is from genome assembly GCA_964553035.1 of uncultured Lentisphaerales bacterium. Classification (GTDB taxonomy): domain Bacteria; phylum Verrucomicrobiota; class Kiritimatiellia; order RFP12; family UBA3636; genus JBBQIY01. The sequence goes on from CAZKJH010000051.1 coordinate 23,400, forward strand.
CAAGGAAATTAAGGATATTTCCGGTTTGACGCACGGCGTTGGCTGGTGTGCACCGCAACAAGGCGCTTGCAAACTCACCCTCAACATTAAAGAGGGCATTATCGAAGAAGCACTGGTCGAGACGCTCGGCTGTTCCGGAATGACGCATTCCGCTGCAATGGCTTCGGAGATTCTCATCGGCAAGACAATTTTGGAAGCGCTCAACACCGACCTCGTCTGTGATGCGATCAATACCGCGATGCGTGAACTCTTCTTGCAGATCGTCTACGGGCGTTCGCAGTCGGCCTTTTCTGAAGGCGGTTTGCCGATCGGTGCTGGTCTTGAGGATCTGGGTAAAGGTCTGCGCTCGCAGGTCGGTACCATGTTTGCAACCAAAGCCAAGGGCCCGCGTTATCTGGAAATGGCGGAAGGTTACGTCAAAAAAATTCACCTCGATGCAAACGCCGAAATCTGCGGTTACGAATTCGTTCGTCTCGGCGTCATGATGGATCTTATCAAAAAGGGTACGGACGCAAACGAAGCCCTTGCCAAGGCGACCGGCAACTATGGTCGCACAACTCAGGATGAAGGTGCCGTCAAGAGCATCGATCCGCGTGCGGAATAAGGAAGGACAACATACCATGCCACTTTTTGAATCATATAGCCGCCGTGAGCCCCAGATTCTTGTTGAGCTCAAAAAATACGGGATTAACTCTATTGAGGAATGCCTGGAGATCTGCAAAGCGAAGGGTTTTAATCCTCTCGAGATTGTCAAGGATGTTCAAAGCATTGCGTTTGACAATGCAGGCTGGGCCTACACGGTCGGTGCTGCAATCGCTCTGAAAAAGGGATGTACAAAGGCTGCCGATGCCGCTCGGGCAATTGGTGAAGGCCTGCAGTGCTTTTGCATTCCCGGATCCGTCGCCGACGACCGTAAGGTTGGTCTCGGCCACGGCAATCTCGGTGCTATGTTGTTGACAGAAGAGACCAAGTGCTTCTGCTTCCTCGCAGGACACGAGTCTTTCGCAGCTGCAGAAGGCGCCATCGGCATCGCGAAGTCAGCGAACAAGGTTCGCAAAGAGCCTCTTCGCGTTTGCCTCAACGGCCTCGGAAAGGATGCTGCTTACATCATCAGCCGCATCAACGGCTTCACCTACGTGCAAACGCAGTTTGACTATGCCACGAGCACGCTCGCCATTGTCAAAGAAATTCCGTTTTCAAAAGGTGCAAAAGCGAAAGTCCGCTGCTACGGTGCCGACGACGTCCGCGAGGGCGTTGCGATCATGTGGCAGGAGGGTGTTGATGTCTCCATCACAGGGAATTCGACTAACCCGACGCGCTTCCAGCACCCCGTTGCCGGCACCTACAAGAAGGAATGCAATGAGAAGGGTAAGAAGTACTTCTCGGTTGCTTCAGGTGGTGGCACAGGCCGCACGTTGCATCCGGACAACATGGCTGCAGGCCCTGCCTCCTACGGCATGACCGACACCATGGGTCGCATGCACTCCGACGCGCAGTTTGCTGGATCGTCCTCTGTCCCTGCACACGTAGAAATGATGGGTCTCATCGGCATGGGTAACAACCCCATGGTGGGCGCGACCGTTGCCGTTGCTGTCGCAATCGAAGAAGCAATGAAGTAGGAAATCAAAAAAACTTTGTCGAGCTTTGTGTGCAACATAATGCGACAAAGTTTTTGAGTCGCTAGTACATTGTACAGGCAGAAATGACGGTAATTTTCAGGTAAAGTACATGATTA
>CAZKJH010000052.1:0-24053 GCA_964553035.1 uncultured Lentisphaerales bacterium
CGAGCCTATCTTATGCGGAGATCTCTCTAATTCTAAACGCAAATCCCCGATGCCCCTCTGGGTGGAACCCTGTCGGCTCTTTCGCAGGAGCAGTACTAGTACTCTGTACAGCGCGTATTGGTAAGACAAGATTACAAGATTTACAAGATTAAGTTCTTGGTTTCAATATTGTTAATCATGTACTCTACCTGAAAATTACCGTCATTTCTGCCTGTACAATGTACTAGCGACTAGCCACTAGCGACTAGCGACTGTAATCGGGCAGGCACAGCCCCCTGTGCCTGACCGATTACACAGCCGGATGACAAAGACCTTGCAAGGTTCAGAGCAGTTTAGTATTGTTTAAATACGCATCTGGGGATATGTCCTTCCTGTTTCCTCGTTGTGGTAAATTCAAGAAAGAAAACGAAGAATGAATGACAACTGGATTCATCCCAAAGCGGTTAACATTCCGACCGAGCATACTCGATCCATGATCGTACTGTCTGACAACTCGCTCTTGACTTTGAACGAAGCGAATGTCTGCCTCTCACGTGACGAGGGGCTCACTTGGGAGCAGTGGCCTATGCTTCCCGGCAGTAACCGCCAGCCGCGTTGGGAGTATGCTCTGATACGGTGCCAGAGCGGTGCGGTGGTCGTCGTGTACATGGACGCCTCCACAAAGGCGTGGGAGTGGAACAACGAAACGCATGAGCCGGCACCGGGTGCGCGGATCGAGGTCTGGTCTACTCGCAGCCTCGATGAAGGCAGGACATGGGCTGCTCCCGTTCGCTTGTACGATGGCTATTGCGGAGCGATCATTGGCATGATTCAAACACGGGCAGGACGCCTCGTCGTTCCCGTTCAGCGTCTGCTCTACGACCCCGGCCGCCATGCGCAGGTGACTTACTGTTCCGATGATGAAGGACTTTCCTGGACACACAGCAACATCATCGATATTGGTGGACACGGTCATCACGATGGCTGTTTCGAGGGCATGCTCACGGAGTTGAATGATGGTCGGCTCTGGATGCTCCTGCGGACGAATCTTGACCGTTTCTGGCAGGCGTTCTCTGAGGACAACGGGCTTTCGTGGCGCACGATTCTCCCAACCCAGATCGATGCCAGCAGCTCTCCGGCCTACCTCGCGCGGTTAGCAAGTGGCCGCTTGATGATGGCATGGAACCGTCTTTACCCCGAAGGTCTTACTGCGGAAGAGCAGGCTAATTGGGAGCGCGCTGGTGGTGACGACAATTCAACCCGACCCATCGCCTCATGGCATCGCAAGGAACTTTCCGTCGCATTTTCTGAGGATGACGGGAAGACGTGGACACCCCCTGTTGTTCTGATTCGTTCTCCTCGCAATGGGATGGGATATCCCTTCATTCTTGAGCGGCAGCCAGGACTTCTCTGGGTTATGGCACGCTTCGGAGAACAGTTTGCAGTCGCCGTTCACGAGGCGGATCTCCTTTAGAGAAAACGTGTACAGGAAGCACTCAGTGTGTTAAACTTACACACGATTCGCTACGCAAGCCGTCAGATGTAGCCTAGTAAAACGTTGTTCAAGGAGGATTCTAAAATGCAAGTTTCTTTAAGTTTTATGGCATTTGTAACGGGGTTGGGATTGGTCTTTTCAGGATCGGCTCACGCCGTAGATCGCTATGTTTGGCAGGAGGCGGCGACGCCTGTGCATCCCTACACCAATGGTTGGGATAAGGCGGCCGACAACATTCAAGATGCTGTCAATGCTGCCGCGGAAGGGGATACGATTTGGATCCGACCGGGCACTTACGTTGCGACGGCGACCCCGACGAATTATGTAGGCTTCGATAATGTGGTCTACCTACATAAAAAGCTATTGAACTTACGGGCGACTAACGACGTTCCGGGACGTGTCCTAATCGACGGTCAGGGTGTCAACCGAGGCATCGCCGTCAATCGGGATGTTACGACTACCGCCACGTTGTTGTTGGAAGGCCTCACGATTTCGAATTGCGTACTGTCCGCAGCCGTTGGCGAGGATGCGCTTGGAGGCGGAATCTATCTTACTTTCCCGGCGAACTATGCGGCGTGGGATGCCACGTTGCGAGATTGCGTGGTTACACATAACTATGCCTTCGCACAAGACATAACGAAAGCAGCCAAGGGCGGAGGATTACACGCATCCGGAAATGCATCCGCATTAAACTTGACTGTGACGAACTGTGTATTCAGCGATAATGCCGCTACGAATTTGGTGTCGGGCTCCAGTGGCACCAGTATCGGCGCCGGCGGTGCTCTCTATCTACGCAGTATTGGGACGATTTTGCTGACGCATTGCGTGTTCGAGCGCAACCGTGCTAGCGAGATTGGGGGTGCGACCCTCATTGAAGCCGCCGGCGGAACCACCAACCATCTCATTCAGTATTGCACGTATCGTGACAATAGGACTAACCGATATAAAAACGCGGGTTCAGGAGGTGGCGGTGCGAACGGCCCGGGCATCTACCGCAACTGCTTGTTCGTCGGCAATCATGCCGCGCCTGGTGCCCTTGGTGGCGGAATTTTTTGCAGCCTCATGGGTCCTCTGTATGTCGAGAGTTGCACGCTCGTTAGCAATACAGCCTCTAGCGGCGGCGGCGGAGTCCATCTTCGAGCGAAAACGACTGAACCAACCCAGATTCTCTTGATAACCAACACGATTTTTTCTCGTAACGGCCCCATCTCTGAATTTGGCCAGTCCGGTTCCCACACCAATTACGTTTCGCACACGCGTTCGGGCAGCTTTTCGAGTTTCATCTTTGAAGGTACGAACAATATTACTGCTGAACCTAAATTCATGGACGTGGCTGCGGGCGATTTCCGGCTGCGGGGTGACTCTCCTTGCATCAATGCGGGCGCGAACCAGGCTTGGATGGACGGCAGAGCGGAGGATTTAGCGGGCAATCCGCGAATCGATCATTTCGTCGGAACGGTGGACATGGGCTGTTACGAGTATATCTCTCACGGCACCGTTATTTTGATTAGGTGAGGATGGAGGATAACATTATGGGAATCACGATATGGGAGAGCTTGGCTAGAGAGACGGTGGAAATGGCGCGTGTCGCGCTGAAGGATGTGACGACACTGGAGGAGTGGAAGACACTTCGCCCACGTCGCTACCAACAATACATGCATTCGCTCGGGCTCGATCCTTTGCCGCCACGCTGCGATTTAAAGGTCACCGAGTACGGCGAGTTGAAAGGGGAAGGTTTTCGCGCCCGGAAGATTGGCTTCCAGATTTTGCCGGATTGCTGGAGCTCGGCTTGCATCTATTATCCCGACCCGCTGCCGAAGGGAAAAGCGCCTGGTGTGCTGTATGTGTGTGGTCATACGACTATCGGGACGTACGGCTATCACTACCATCCGATCATGTGGGCGCGGCGTGGCTATGTCTGCTTGATTGTCGATACCATTGAACAGAACGACAACCCCGGCGAGCATCATGGAACGCTCCTGAATCGTCACGATGCTTGGCTGGCTTTGGGTTATACACCAGCGGGTGCGGAAGTCTGGAATGCCATGCGTGCCTTGGATATTCTCGCCGCTGATCCACAGGTCGATCCTGAACGTCTGGGTGTGACCGGCGTTTCGGGTGGAGGTTCCTGTAGTTTTCACACAGCGGTGGCGGATGAGCGTCTGAAGGCCGTTTCCACGCTGTGTGGTGTCAGTTCGCCGCTGGATGCCGTCCGTCACCGTCACGTCATGGATCAATGCGATTGCATGTACCCACACAATATCTACAAGAAGGATATCAGCGAGTATGCAGCATTGATTGCTCCGCGTGCCGTGCTGTTCTGCATAGCGGATCATGATCCTATTTTCCATCCAGACGAGAGCCGTGCCCTGGTTGAACGCACGAAACCCGTGTTTGCTTTGTATGGCGAAGAGGAACGATGCGCGTGGCTAGCCGGTCCCGGTCCCCACGGCTATCCTCCTGTGTTCGGAGAGGAGACGCAAAAGTGGTTCGATCGCTATGTTGCCGGTGACGAGCGGCCCCTGCTGCCCAAGGGGGAACTGGAACTGGATGAAGCGGATACGAGTATCTTCAGGGGGTGTCCGCCTTCGCCGAATCGGGTGGAACTCCTGCCACATCTGCTCTCGACGAGAGGCACATTGCCGCTTCCTCAAACGGCCGCTGATTGGCCGGAGGTCCGGCGACAGGCACTCGAGACTCTGCGGGTCAAGGTTCCGGGCTTTTACGCTAAGGGCTACCGTGAGGGTTCCATGAAACTCGAGGGCGACTGGCAATGGAGCCAAGTAGGTCCGATTCTGAATCGCGTGCATGCCGGCCATGTTGACGGAGTGGAAATCTGGATGCAGATTGTGAGTCGCCCTAATGTCCGGAAAAAGCTTGTTCTGGGTGTCGGCAGCGAAGGACAGTTTGCCATGCATGCCATGGCGAGTGTCTGCTGTGGGTTAGAAGACAGCACATCCGTTGCACACGCCGGATTTGAACCACGTTTAGGCGGTAGTGATTCGCCTGTATCGGAGCCGTATGCAGTCCCATTGGGTTCCTGGTTGATGCCCGTTCGGACCTATTTGGTTCGTTGTATGGCGTTGGTAGGTCTGACACCTGTGATGATGACGTTTCACGACATTGGTGTGGCGTTGGACTATATAGCGGGTCTTGAAGAGGTGAAGGATTGCGAGATCTATCTGCATGGTCGGGGCGAGGCCGGTGTGGCCGCTTTGTATCGTGGGATCTTGGATGAACGGATCACGGGTGTGATCGCCGAAGGCGTACCCAGTACCCATTTAGATGGTGCTCCGATTTTAGGGATCTTACGCGCCTTTGACATGCCGGAGGCTGTCGGGTTGATGGCGCCCCGCAAGGTGGCTCTCGTGACGGCGGGTCACAATAATTGGAACTGGCCCACGCGGGTTTATGGACGGCTTGGATGTCCGCAGCATTTGATTAAAGCGAACACGCTGAGCAGTGCCCTGAAATGCATTTTGGCCTGAGAGACTGGAGTCGTGTACGGAATGAACGCAACTAAAATACCCGTCATCTTTGATGATCTTCTCGATATCCGCACTGGCGGCGAGGACATGACTCTGGGTTATCCGGCAACGTGGATTGAGAAGCTTACCGATGGCGAGAGGTGGCAGATCAAGGCAAACGCACTACGCGAGATTTTTTTGCAGACGCTTGGAGTTGAACCGCCAATCGCGTGTCCTCTTGCGCCCGAAAATCTCAGCGAAGAGGATTGTGGGAGCTACCTCAAGCGGCGTGTCTCCTATGCGGTGGAGCCGGATGAGCGGATCTTTGCCTGGGTGCTGATCCCCAAGTCTCGCCAAGGAAAGTGTCCTGCCGTTATTTGCATCCACCCGACCACGCCGTTGGGCAAGGAGCAGACAATCGGTAGCGAGGCTAGCGAGAAAGGTCAGGATCGTGCGTATGCCCTGCATCTCGTTCAGCGCGGATACGTCACATTGGCCTACGATTTGATGAGCGCAGGCGAGAGGTGTTTTGACGGACACACGGCTTTCGACACCAGCCCGTTTTATGTCAAGCATCCGAGATGGTCTGCCCGTGGCAAGGATTTATGGGACATGGCGCGCGCGGTGGACTTCCTTCAAACGGTCGCCGAAGTCGATGCTGAGCGGATCGGCAGCATTGGCCATTCACAGGGCGGGGGGCTTACCATCCATGCCATGGCACTGGACGAGCGAATCAAGGTGGGCGTTTCGAGTTGTGGCCTTTGGCCAGCTCGGATCTCTAAGAACCCCTTTAACCATGCGACCACCAGACCGGATTGGTGGGTGGGGCAACCGCTCCTGCGCCCTTACTGCTGGACGGGCAAGCCGTTCCCAATCGATTTGCACGAGTATTTGGCTCTCGCTGCGCCAAGGCCATTGATGATGATTACGGCACTTAACGACTGCGGGTATGGTCTCGACGAAATGGAGATTACACAAGCGGCTTTTGTGGATCTCGCGAAGAACGTGTCCTCAGTCTACACGATACTGGGGGAAGATGGCAATTTTCAGAGTTTGCTGCACACGCACGGCCACAGTTTTTTGGATGAACAACGAACTGCTGCCTACGCCTTTTTAGACACCCACTTAAAACTGAAGCTCAGCCTCGATTGAACGAGGTCGTCCGGTGTGCAGTTTTCGGCCTTTTTAGCAGTTTTTTAGAAATGGTGACTGGCGGCTCGCGACTCTCTCTACGGCAACGAGATGCTACGGGCGATCATGGCATCGATCTCGACGGCAATTTCTTTGATGATATTCTCGTCTACAGGATTATTGACGTTTAAGATGGCCAGCGAATTTCCAGTTTCTAGGTTATGCGGGTTACGCATGTCTTCGATGTTGATACCCGCCTTGGCGAGTTTGTTGCCGATGATGCCGATGACGCCCGGGCGATCCTTGTACTCAAAGAAGAGCGAGTCATGATTCGGAACCCAGTAGAGGCGATCGAATTCATCGATGCGCGCAATCATCTTGACGTTTTCGCCGACTGTGCCACGTACGCTGGAGCGGATGACTTCCTTCTTGTCGTTTACGGCGTAGAGATCGACGGTCATGGAGTTGTCGTAGTTCTTCGAGTTGTCAACGGTGCGATTGACGTATTGCACCTCGTTTTCCGCTAGCCACGCCATGGCTTGTCCGTAGTCAGTAGAGCGGTCGATATCCTCCCAGAGGCCGCTGAGCAGCGAAAGCATGAGCCAGCGGCTGTAAGGCTCCAGATGGCCATAAAAGCTGGTTTCGATGCGATTGATGGAAACAGATTTTCCGATCAGTCCGCGGGCGAGAGAGGCAAGCGTGCAGGCGAGATCGCAGTAAGAAGGGTCGAGGCCGGCGGGAATGTCGCGGTTGACGATGAAGCTGGTGATACCCTTTTCATCGAAATCGATCAGTTGCTGGGCAGATCGCCGTGCGGCCGTCTCATTCGCCTCGTAGGTGCTGGCACCCAAGTGTGGCATCATGATGTCAGCAATGTCCGTTACAGACTTCAGTCCTTCGGCATCCTTTGGATACACATCAGTCAGGTAACGAATTCCTTTTTTCGCCTTTGCAACACGGATGGCATCTTCGTTGATGATGCCAGCGCGCGCGCAATTCACGAGGGTGGCGCCGGGCTTCATCAGGCCGACCAGCTTCTCGTTGACGCAGCCACGGGTTTCGTTGTTCTCAGGAATGTGCAAAGAGATGTAGTCGCAGTCCCTAAAGATGGTTTCAAGATCGACGACTTTGACGCCGAATTGAGCAGCCCTCTCCGCTGGTACGAGGGGATCATAGCCGAGGATCGTGCATTCGAAACCTGAAAGACGTTTCGCCACAAGGCGTCCAATGTTACCAAGACCCACGATGCCAACAGTCTTTTCTGTGAGTTCGCGCCCCATGAATTTATTTTTTTCCCATTTGCCGGCGCGTGTTGAAATGTCGGCGTCAATAACGTGCCGAGAATCGGCAAGCATGAGGGTGATGACTTCCTCGGCGACACCGTTGGCGTTTGCGCCTGGCGTGTTCATCACGTCGATCCCACGTTTGCGTGCCGCTTTGATGTCAATGTTATCATAACCCGCCCCCGCACGGATCACAACCTTCAGCGACGGGATGGCATCCATGATTTCTGGTGTGACTTTTTCACTGCGCACGATCAGGGCGTACGCATCCGCATTTGCCGCTGCAAGCTCTGGAAAAGGGGTACTGGCATCCTGTACAACCTCATAATCTCCGTCTGCCTTGAGAATATCCGCCGCTATTGCGTCGAGTTTAGTTGGGATGAGCACCTTTTTCATGTTTCAAGTCTTCCGTGTTTTTGATACGCTACAAAGTTGTCGCAGGGGGATGTCGCACAGAGCCGTCGACTCCTGCTTGCAATAAGCAAACATTCGCACTGAGTATATGAAATACACGATACCCAAAGCAAGAAATTTTAAGAGAGTCGGCCTTGCCAAAAAGCTGGGTCTTGTCGCCGCGCTGACACTTCTGTGTTTAACGTCGGATACGGTATTGGCTCGCAGTCCCATGCCTTCAAACAATCAAAATTCCACCCAACAAGGTGGTGAATCGTTAAGGGCCTACGATGATGCTGGTGCGCCAGCACTAAAGGAGCCACGCGTCATCTTCGGACGCCCAGCAATGAAGACGCCTGCAGAGCAGCTTGACTATGCAAAAGCCCTTGAAAAAGAAGGACGAACCCGAAAGGCGCGTAAAGCTTACAATGCTCTCGTCCATCAGTGGGGCTATTCGCCTGAAGCAGCCTTGGCTCAGCTTGGCGTGGCGGCACTTTATGAGAAGGCGGGTCATTTCAAGGAGGCGTTTCAGGAGTATCAGTATTACATAGATAATTTTGCGAATGGCACCAGCGGCGAAGCGATTCGCTACCATGACCTTCTATCAAGCCAGTTCGCGATTGCCAATGCGTTGCGCTCTCGACTTGGTAGCGGATGGTTTTCCTCGCCAAGCGTTGAAATGGTTGAGCGTATGTTCGGCCATATCATTGACAATGCCCCCGACTGGGAACGTACGCCTGAATGCATGATGTTTCAGGCGATGTGCTATGAGAGCGACAAAGCGTATCTTGACGCGATCCCCGTCTACGAGGCACTCGTGAGCCGCTATCCCTACTGTAGCTTCAAGGAGGAGGCACAGTATCGTGCTGCGACCTGTCGATACAAGACCTCCCGCATGTACCCACGAGACGAACGCACCCTAAAGAATGCTCTCGCCTCTCTCATGAAAGCACTTCGAGATGCCCCCGGTCATGAGATGGCATCGGAGACATCAAAACGGATTGCTGAGCTGTCGGCGAATCTAACGGCTATGAATTTTAGTAAAGCCGAGTTTTATGATAGAATTCGCCACGATTCCGACGCGGCTATTCTAGCCTACAGTGAGTTTATAAAGTCATATCCTACAGCATCCGAAGCACCCGCAGTCGAAGCTCGCATTCGAGAGTTGAAGGCAAAAAAAAAGATGCATCAAACCCCGAAGAGCGGCGATCAAGAAAATATTAACCAGGAAAAACAATGAAAAAAACGATAAGAGTCTGGACGCAATTTACCTGCTGCCTTGTAGCAGTGCTGGCCTTAAATTCCGGTTGTGCAAACTACAAACTCGGCACGACGCTGTCGGAGAATCTCCGAGACGTCTATGTGCCCAACGTGCGCAATGAATCAGGACAACCCGGCGTCGAGCGGGAACTGACAAAAGCTATTCGCAAGGAAATTCAACGAGAAGGAACTCTCAGGCTTGTTTCGGAGGATCGCGCGATGACGCGGCTTGACATCGTGGTCGTTGGATATCGTCAAGATTCCATACGCTATAATCGAGAAAACACAGGTGTGTCTGAGGAATACCGCATGGTTCTCCGTGCGACGACGACGTTTACGAATCTGCAGGAGCCAGATCCCGAAAAGGCGATTATCCTTCAGAATGTCTCCGAGGGCGATGATACATTCCTGCGCGGTATGGACACGATTACTGCGATGCAACGTTGCCTGCCGAAAGCCGCCGCAGATCTTGCAGAACAGATTGTTGACACCTGCGTTAGTGCTTGGTAGGCACAAAAATGAAAAAATCGCGGCGCGGAATGCAGGTATGCTTACGGACCTGCGTTAGTGCTTGGTAGGCACAAAAATGAAAAAGCCCGGATTTCCGGGCTTTTTCAACTGAAAAATCTAATTCATTTGAGGATTAGGCTTTGACAGTCACTTTTGCGTATGCACGCGATTTACGTCGTGCCGCTGCGTTTTTGCTGATTACGCCAGCCTTAGCTGCTTTGTCAACGGCGGAGCAGAATTTCTTGAAGGACTCTGCGTGCGAGGCATCGTCGCCTACGGTGATATCGGCCAGAAACACACGGCGAGCCGTGTTCATGCGGCTCTTGTTTGCTGTATTTCTCTGATGGCTTTTTTCGGATGTCTTTACGCGTTTGATTGCGCTTTTGATGTTGGGCATGGTAGAATTGCTCCTCGTGGAAACCAAAATGAATTGGAAAGCCGATAGAATAGACTACTTATGCCCTTGAGGTCAACAAAAAATAACACCAAAAAGGTTAAGGAACGAAAAACAGATTCGACAGGTATTGTTTTGCCTTCGTTCGGGGCGACCGCACGTCTCTTTTTTTCTGGGTTTATGATGCTCCCAGTCTCGATTGCGTTGATAAGGACTCTTTTGTTGGCGGAACATGAATTGGGTAGCCGCTCGATTCTGGGAATGTCCGGCACGTCGGGAATGTTTCTGATCGGGTTCCTTCTATTCGCACTGATTTATATTGCCTTTCGGATTCCGTCGATGCCGTATGTCTTCGGTCACGAACTGACTCATGTCATCTTTGGCTTAGCGAGAGGCGCTGGCGTGAGCAAGTTTAAGGTTCACGAAGAAAAGGGAAGCGTCAAGGTGACCGAAGGCGGAATTCTTGTGCTACTTTCTCCTTATTTTTTTCCAATCTATGCGGTCCTGCTACTCCTCGTCTTTGGCAGTGTCTCGCTTATAACTCCAGTGCAAGACGGCATCGTCGATAAAATTTTTGCCGGCACTGTCGGCATTGCTTGGAGCTTTCATTTCTGCTTTACGATTAACGGCATGTTGCAGCCCCAAAGCGATTTGGAGGTTTACGGGTTCTTTTTTTCTTTTTCATTCATTCTGATGATGAATTTGTTCGCGCTTTGTCTCGTCTTTGTCGCACTGTCTTCTTTTTCTATGGGTGAGATATTCGGTTTGTGGAAGGAGATGATGAGCTCCACCCTGCTTTGGTTTTGGAACGCCTTCTGCAATTTTATGTGGCCGGGATGAGAGGGAGAGGTTTTAGGTGTTAGGCCCTAGGCCTTAGCTCGGCAAGAAGAGCTTCGCACGGAAAGCCGAGGAGAGTCCGTAGGGCGTAGCGTCCGTTGCATTATGCAACGTTTCGTTCTATCATGTGCTCCCCATCAAAAGAGAAAGGATTGTTATAAGCACCGCATTATGAATAAAAAATTTGAATTAATCGTGCGAGGGGTCTGCCTCTGCAACGGCATGTTGCTACTATGCCGGAACCGAAAGGTGGGCAACGTTTTCCTACCGGGTGGTCACATCGAACCGGGTGAGAGTGCCGTTGCTGCATTGAAACGCGAGATTAGGGAAGAATTGGCGATGGAGGGAACTCTGACACAATTTCTCGGCGTGGTTGAAAGTCACTTTGTTCAGGCGGGCAGCGAAGTCTTTGAACTCAATCTGGTGTTTGTAGCTTGCATCGGCTGTGGCAATGTGGACACCCAGCCACTGTCCATGGAAGGTCTCATCGAGTTTTTCTGGTGTCCGTTGGAAGAGGTGCCGGCATCCGGTATGCTACCCACGTCGCTTGCAATGCGTATTCAGGGGTGGCTGGACGGCTCTGACCCCGTGCGTTTCATCCCAATGCATGCCTGAGCAAGACCAAACCCCGCGATCGATACCGCGAAGATCGTGCTGAGTCGAATTGTAGGTACCACCATGCTGTTTGGGCTCATGAACGCAACGATAAAAAAGAAAACCGCCACAGCGTGTAATACAGAGTGGAGTTTTGTTGAATAACAGGCCGCAAAATAGCACAGCGCCATGGCAAGGCTTGTTGCGGGGGAAGGTGCTAACCACGCCGCCGTTGCCGCGAGTGTCGCCAACACCATAACGGGCACCGGAGTCTTGAACGCTTGCCAGAACCTACCCCACGGCGTTTCTGCGGGCACAGGCGGGAGTCTTGCGCTGCCGCTGCAGGCAAAGACGAGTGAAGCGGCAGGCAGGAGCCAGACGGCGTGCTGACGGATCCTCAGTCCCGTATGGATCGCTGTTTCGGGAAATGCGTGGCAGAGTATCGACCCTGCCACTGCGGCGATTGCCGCACCAAGCATGCCTTTGGAACCGGAGGAGGATGTGGCGAAAACTGTAGCAGAGAGCAGGGCGACCAAAAGCACGAAGGTGGGGGCGTTGGGAATGGCCTTGCTACAAAACAATAAAATAGAGGCAAGCGCAACGACTGCCATTCGGAGCCTTGTCGAGCGCGTCATGCGCATGCCTGCACCGCACCATGGACAATACCCCATTTCTTCGGAAGGACGCCCGCATGCTCTACAACTTATTTTTTTGAATAATGCACCGCTCATTTGTCGCAAGTCTAGCAGAATGTCATCTTAATCCGCAAGCGCGTAGAATTTTACTTGCGAAAACTCTGGTCTTGTCGTAAATTCAAGGCTGTCCCCTTCAATATAAAATGTCAGCGATACGAACAACCGCTGATGGATAGAAAGCGAGATGTCTCATGGTTGAATTCCTTCAACAATTCAGTCCTGTACAACAGGCATTGATAGCTACACTCTTTACGTGGGGTGTTACGGCGGCTGGAGCGGGGCTTGTCTTCTTTACCAAAAAGGTCAATTTCAAACTGATGGATTCGATGCTCGGCTTCGCGGCGGGCGTGATGATTGCCGCAAGCTTCTGGTCCTTGCTCGCACCGGGGCTAGAAATGGCGGAAGACATGGGACAAATCCCTTGGTTGACTGCCCTCATCGGGTTCATGGCTGGCGGACTCTTCATGCGGCTGGCGGACAGCGTACTCCCACATCTTCATAAGGGCCAGGCGATAGGGCATAGCGAGGGAATTAAGACGTCCTGGCGGCGAAGTACGTTGCTGGTTCTCGCGATCACCTTGCACAACATCCCCGAAGGCCTTGCGGTCGGCGTTGCTTTTGGAGCCGTGGCGGCGGATCTTTCCTCTGCAACAATGGGCGGTGCTATTGCGCTGGCGATTGGTATTGGCCTTCAGAATTTCCCCGAGGGGGCCGCGGTATCCTTGCCGTTGAGACGAGAAGGATTGGGGCGGACGAAAAGTTTTCTGATGGGACAAGCCTCTGGCATTGTTGAGCCCATTGCAGGCGTAATTGGTGCTGCATTTGTGATGCACATGCAAAATTTCCTTCCCTACGCACTTTGCTTCGCGGCTGGCGCCATGATTTTCGTGGTGGTGGAAGAATTAATCCCAGAATCTCAGCGACGCGAGGAAAACATTGATACGGTGACGATGGCCACGATGGCCGGTTTTTCGGTGATGATGGTGCTCGATGTGGCGCTCGGATAGGGGAGAGAAAATTACGAATTACGAATGATGAATTGGAATGCTGAAAAGTTTTATCGCGAGCGTTGTCGAAGAAGGTATTAGGTGCTAGGCCTTAGGTGTTAGCCAATCTCGTGGCAGGGTGGGGACTTTGCCACAAAGAACAAGCATTCCTGATAGTTCATGGTCTATAGTCTATAGACCGCTAAAAAATTTTCACCGCGGAGACACGAGTCGCGGAGGGAGAGGATGGAAAAGCGGGAGTATGAAAAAAATAAGATTGGCAGTTTTATTCGGATGTCTGGCCTGCATGGCAGGCGCACGGGAGGTCTGGACTTACGGGGAGGTTTCTCTCTGGACGCGCGAGGCGGATGTTGGCACGCTGGAGAAAAAAGGCGATGTCTTCGAGGTGACGACGACCAGCAAGCTGGACTGGAGCCTGGGGGGATTTCCGCGCATTGCGGTGGAGGCGGGCGACATCTTTGAAATCCGCTGCAAGGTCAAGGTCGTGTCGGATGTCGTAGGGGCGAGAGTTGAAACGGGTGTGATTCTAAGAACCGTGAAGGGTGAAGTTGTGAACTGGTCGTACGGCGGCACAGGGCTCACTGGGTCGAGCGACTGGACGGAGATAAACACACGTTTCATTGTGCCGCGAGGTGTCGCAACGATAGAGCCTCGTGTTATTGGCTATGAGCGCACGTCCATCTCCGTGACCGACTGTATTGTTTCCCGTGTGGGTTCTCTGCTAGCGAGTCGGACGTTCCTGACGGATGAAAAAGTCACCCTCCAAGGGAGTGTATTGAGCGTCGTGCTGGAAGGCGCGAGTGGATGCTTCACCGTCACCGATTCACGCACAGGCCGCACATGGCGACAAGATGATGATGCGGGGTGGTTTGTGTTAGACATCGTAAAGTCAAAGGATGATCGTTCTGCAACCTTGCGCCTTCTAGATCCGGTGACGGAACGCGAAGTGATGGCGACGCTCACGATTGATGAGCGGCTCCCTGAGATCCGCGTCGAGATTTCATCCCAAGGCGAGCTGGATAAACCTCTCAATTTTCCCGCGCCGTTCGTGACGCGTCCGGGCGAACGTTTGATTGTGCCGATGAACGAGGGCATCGGGTATCCGGTGGAGGAAGAAAATCGCGGACTGTGGCGCGCCGTTGCCTACGGAGGTCATGGGCTCTGCATGGGATTCTTCGGCGTGGCAGAGGATGCGAGCGGGGCAGGCTGGATGTGTATTTTGGAGACACCCGACGATGCAGCGATGAACCCAGAAAAAGGTCGAAGCGGCCTTTGGCAGGTGGGGCCTTCCTGGGATGCGACGATGGGTCAGTTCGGCTACACGCGCAAGGTGCGGTATATTTTTTTTGATAAGGGCGGGTATGTGGCAATGTGTAAACACTACCGCGAGACAGCCAAGCTGGTTGGGCTCTTCAAGCCGTTTACGGAAAAGGTGAAGCGGAACCCGAAAATCGATTTACTCATCGGCGCGGCAAACATTTGGAGTTTTAATCCGGGGCCCGACCGCGTGCGGCTCGTTGCCGAAATGCAGTCACGGGGTATGGATCGTATTCTCTGGAGTGGGAATGGGAATGCGGCAGAAATTCGTGCGATGAACGCCATGACCAACGTGTTGACCAGTCGTTACGATCTTTATCAGGACATTATGGATCCTGCGGATTTCGACAAAATCCTATACAAGCATGGTGACTGGGTAACCGAAGCGTTTCCGCAGGATATCAACTGGGAGGAACCGAACGGGCAGTTACGCCGGGGCTGGCAGATCGAGAAGAAGGATGGAGAGGAAATGATCGCCTGTGCGGTTATCTGTGATTCCAAAGCAGTGCCGTATGCGCGAAAACGCATTTCTGAAGAGCTTAAGGCTAAACCTTTCGGAGCACGGTTTATCGATACGACGGTGGCTTCGCCGTGGTTCGAGTGCTACCATCCGGATCATCCGATGACGCGAACGCAGAGTCGGCAGTACAAGATGGAGTTACTTCAGTTGATTTCCAAAACGTTTGGTCTAGTGTGCGGCAGCGAAACGGGGCACGAGGCGGCTGTACCGTTCTGCGATTATTTCGAAGGGATGCTAAGTCTTGGGCCCTATCGCGTCGATGATTCTGGACGGCACATGGGGCGTGTGGTTGACGAGGTTCCAGAGAGCGTTTCAAAATATCAGGTTGGCGAAAAATACAGGCTTCCGCTTTGGGAATTGGTTTACCACGATTGCGTCGTGGCACAGTGGTATTGGGGCGATTACAACAACAAGTTGCCCAAGATCTGGCGAAAGCGGGATCTTTTCAACGCGCTGTATGGGACGCCACCCATGTATATGTTCAACATGAAGCAGTGGGATGAAATGAAAGACCAGTTTGCGGCCAGTTACCAAGTCGCCGCGCCCGTCTCGCGTGCCACGGGGTATTCGGAGATGACCGATCATCGCATCCTAAAAGCGGACCGGAGCGTTCAGCAGACGGTCTTTGCGAACGGCGTAACCGTGACGGTCAATTTTGGCGATGCCGTTTACCGAATGGATGATGGAACCGAAATTTTGCCGCTCGATTTACGTGTGACGGGAATACCGACACACGAATAAAAAAACTTCGGGGAGTTTCGGGTAATAATCCTAATCGTAATCGTAATCACGATTTTGCCATCTGGCGTCATTATCGGAATATTTCACTCATGAAAACAGCGTTTGATCACGAAAAACTGGATGTTTACCAAGAGTCCATGCGTTTTGTCTGCTGGGTTGATGAACTGCTCCACGAAATTCCAAAGACGCTTGCTGCACACAATCAGCTCGACAGGGCCTCTACATCGATCCCCCTTAACATAGCAGAGGGTAATGGAAAGTTTACGGATGCCGATCGCTGTCGTTTTTTCGATATTGCGCGTGGATCCGCGTTGGAATGCGCTGCCTGTCTTGACGTCCTCGTCGCAAAGAAACAGATCAAGCAGGCCGACTCTGGCAAGGAAATTCTAGTACGAATTGTCTCGATGCTCGTAGGACTTATTCGCCACACGTCTTCGCATCGTGTCTATGAAAAAACAGCCGATTACGGCACACACTCCGCAGGATCAAGCGATTAGGATTAGGATTACGATTACGATTAGGATTACGATTAGGATTAGAGAGAGCCCAGTATAAGAAATGCTCGTGACAAAGAGAGAAACCCACGAATAAAAAAAGGATTTTTATAGATGCCAGATACTCACCACACGCCCATCGCTAGTACGCTCGGTTTCCTCTTGTCGGCGGATCGAAAGGCGGTATTAATGGTGCATCGTACGTACCGTGATTCGGATGAGAATCTCGGCAAATACAACGGCATCGGCGGCAAGCTGGAGCGGGATGAAGATGTGGCTTCCGGCATGATGCGCGAGGTGTTGGAAGAAACCGGTCTGATGGTGACATCGATGACGCTGCGCGGTACGATCTGCTGGGTCGACTTCGGCCCCAAGAAGCAGGATTGGCTGGCGTTCGTGTTTTTAATCGATGGCTTTACCGGCACCCAGAGCATTGATAACGAGGAAGGTTCCCTGCACTGGATTCCACTTGAGACGATTAGCGAGTTGCCGATGTGGCAGGGTGACAAATTATTTATACCTCTCGTGTTCGATGGTGATCCCCGTGCCTTCCACGGCTTCATGCGCTATGAAGGTGAGATTCCTGTCGAGTGGCGCTATACGAGACCTGCAAGCAAGGGACTGCTTGCAGGGAGAGAGAAAAAGGGGAAGTAGCGAGTAGTGAGTTGCGAGTCGCGGGAAGGGCTTCGCAAGAGGTGTCTCACCCTCTTCTTGTGGGCAGTCCCTTGCGAGCAAGGGGGATGCGGAGGGTGAAGCAGGTGTGGTCGCCCCGGCAGCTTTCCACGGTGGCGGTGCCGCCGTGGAGCTGCACGATGTGCTTGACGATGGCGAGACCGAGGCCCGTGCCGCCTTGCTCGCGAGTGCGTCCCTTATCGACGCGGTAGAATCGCTCGAAGATTCGGTCCAAGTGCTCTTCCTGAATGCCGTTGCCGTGATCGACAACCTTGATTTCAATTATGTCGTCTGTGGCTTTAGCGACGATTTCAATGTGCTTAGATTTATCGTTGACCCCATATTTCAGGGCGTTTTCAAGCAGGTTCACGATGGCTTGCTCCAGTAGACCCGGATGCACGAAGGCGGTCAGCGTCTCGGCGCAAGTGACGGTGACGTTGGCCTCTTTCTCGGCGATGCGTGCGCTACACAGTTCCAGTGCAGAGGTGATGCGTTCGCGAATCGAAGTCACCTTGCCGGATTCAGAAAGGAAATCATTTTTGCTATCGAGACTGGCGAGGGTCAGTAGGTCGTTGATCATGATGTTAATCTGATCCGCCTGGCGGAGAATAATGGCACTGTATTTTGCGATTTTCTCATCGTCGTGACAGCCCGATTTCGCGAGTAACTCCGCGAACCCACGGATGGACGTCACTGGCGTTCTGAGTTCATGCGCGACATTGCCGACGAAATCTTGGCGAATGGTCTCAAGTCTTTTGACGTGCGTCACGTCGGAGAGCATAAGCAGAATGCCCGTCTGAATCGCATGGGTATTTCGCATCGGTGTGGCAAGCACGTCGATGACCTGCTTTCTCGTTGCGCCAAGCTGGATTTCTTCTGTGACAGGCAAGTTCGTCTTAGCAGTCTCGTACAGCATTCGTGTCAGATTGAGGTTTTCAATGGT
Organism: uncultured Lentisphaerales bacterium; assembly: GCA_964553035.1. Lineage (GTDB taxonomy): Bacteria > Verrucomicrobiota > Kiritimatiellia > RFP12 > UBA3636 > JBBQIY01. Next base: position 17,733 of record CAZKJH010000052.1, read on the forward strand.
AGCTTTTTTAAGATTGGCTGGTGTGCAGGGCATGTTGAATCCGAGAATCTGTGCCGCGGCTTCGTTGTAGCGCGTGACGGTCATGATGTCGTCGATGGTGACGATCCCGTTGGGGAGGCTGGAGAGCATTATTGCAGAAAGGGTCTTTTCATCCTCGAGTGAGTTGATTTTCTCGTCGAGACGATCTGCCGCCGCATTGAGTGCACCCGCGAGGATGGCGAAATGGGGAACATCCGGAATCGAGACTCGATGCATCTGCCGCCCTGCGCCGAGGGCTGCCAATCCTTCCTCAAGCAGTGATATAGGGCCAATGACTCGGATGGCAGAGGAATGGCTCATGAGCAAGGAAATTCCAATGAAGCCGAGGACGAGAAACAGTAGGACGACGATGTCGCTTCGGGAAAGACTTTCGAGATTGGCTACGGGGATCGCCACGCGGATGAGAACCTTCATCTCGCCATGTTCAGGAAGTCTGCGCGCCAGATACAGCATGGTCTTGCCGTGGTGTCCACTGTAACGGCGACTGATTCCCTCGCCCGTGCGCTGTGCGGCGATGATCTCGTGGCGTAAGGCGAACGCGCCTTCGAGCTCCGCAGGACTGACATCCCCGATGAGCGTCCCGTCATTGAACGCCAGCGCGACAAAATTGTTGTCTTGGCTCGCTAGCTTTTCAACCAGGCGCCGCGCCTCTTCTATCGTGGTTGCGCCATCGGCGAGGTTCGTCAGGCCGAGTTCGGCGATCATCATGATGCGGGTGCGCAAATCCAAGATTTCCTGGTTGTACATGAAGGTGGAGGCCCCGTACATGGCGAGTAGGGTAACGGCACCGCCGATGAGTACCGTCCCGATGAAGTTCAGTCGAAACAGTTGCTGCAGAATTTTCTTGTGGCTGGATTCGCCCGTTCCGCTCATACTCGCCACCTGTAGCCGATACCCCGAATGGTCTCGATCAGTGCGCCGCTATCACCGAGTTTGCGCCGCAAGCCGACGATCTGGACATCGACCGCCCGGTCTGTGACCGGATAATCTTCGCCGTGTACGATGTCGACAATCTGTTTTCTTGAAAAGACGATACCCGCCCGGCGGATGAACAGCTCCAGAATTTTGAATTCACCGAGGGTCAGGACGACCGGCTCGCCTTCGATGGTGACGCTCATTCGGGCTGTGTCAATTTCGATATCGCCGTTTGAGAGCAAGGTCTTTCCGGACGAGGCATCGTGCTCCTGCCCAGCCGAGCGCCGCAATACGGCACGCACACGGGCCATCAACACATCAGAGCTGAAGGGCTTGGTGACATAGTCGTCGGCACCGATCTCAAGCCCGGCAACAATTTTCGATTGCTCTTGACGAGCAGAAACCATGATGACGGGCACTTTCTCGGTGCGTTCGTTTTTCCGGAGCCAGCGGCAGAAGGAAAGTCCGTCTTTCCCGGGCAGCATGAGGTCGAGGATCACGAGGGCAGGGAGCTTGCGGGCAATGTCGGCTTCCGCCTCCTCGGCAGACAGACATACCGCCACCGTATAGCCTTCCGCTTCGAGAATGCACTTCTCCAGTTCGCCGATGTCGGCATCGTCTTCAACGACTAGAATTCGCTCCTTTGGCATGTTCCCCCTCCGTGACGTAATTTTTGTTTCCATGTCGGATGATCCAGCCGTCGACCAGATAGGCGACATCCTCTGCGATGTTCGTGGCATGGTCTCCGATTCTCTCGAGGTCTCGCGCCATGCTGTGGTAGAGGAACAGCACGCCGACTTCGGTGTTGGAGCTGGATGCAGAAGCCATGATGACAACGGATTTTATCACGTCCACGTTCATCGCGTCTAGTTGATCATCGCGCTTGATGACGGCGATCGACCGAGGGACATTGAGCGAGATTAGGCACCCCAAGCTTTCTCGCAGCATCTCTGCCGCCAGATTGCCCATGACCTTGATTTTATCGAAGAGATCGCATTCTTGATATTCTTGGAGGCGGCAACCGCGGTCGGCAATGTTCACCAGAATGTCTCCGACACGTTCGAGGTCGTTGTTGATCTTCATGACTGCGACAACAAACCGGAGGTCTTTTGCAACCGGTTGATGGAGTGCCAGAATCTTCAGGCATTCCTCTTCAATTTTGATCTCCCATGCATCGATGTCGCGATCCGCTTCCATGATTGCTTCGAGCGTAGCCTTGTCGTGTGCCGAGATGGCATTGAGCACGGTGGTCATGCGCTTATCAATCTCTGCCGCAAGTCTGAGGATGCTTTCCTTCAAACCGTCGGTCTCTCTTACAAATATCTTATTCATCAGCCAAATCTCCCTGTGATGTAATCCTCTGTCCGTTTTTGCAACGGGCGTGTAAAGAGTGTCTTCGTATCCGTATATTCCACCAGTTCGCCTTCGTAGAAGAACGCCGTTCGGTCTGAGACGCGGGCCGCCTGCTGCATGTTGTGGGTGACAATGGCAATCGTATACCGACCCTTGAGCTGGACGATCAGATCTTCGATTCGTGCCGTTGCCTTGGGGTCGAGTGCCGAGGTGGGTTCGTCCATGAGCAAGACCTCGGGTTTCACGGCGAGCGCTCTCGCGAGACAGAGCCGCTGGGCTTGGCCGCCGGAGAGTCCGAGCGCATTTTTGCCGAGTCGATCTTTGACTTCATCCCAGATTGCAGCATCCCGGAGACTTTCTTCGACGATGCCATCGAGTTCCGATCGCGATTTCACGCCGTGCAGTCTGGGTCCGTAGGCGATGTTGTCGTAGATGCTCTTGGGAAATGGGTTTGGCTTTTGGAACACCATACCGATGCGGTGGCGGAGTTCCGTGTCGTCCACGTTGTCGCCATAGACGCTCTCACCGTCGAAGAGCAGGTCGCCTTTCACATGGCAGCCCGGGATGAGGTCGTTCATTCTGTTGATGGCGCGCAGGAACGTACTCTTGCCGCAGCCGCTAGGGCCGATGATGGCGGTCACGATTCCCTTGTAGATTTCGATGTTTGCCTTGATCACGGCCTCATGGGCTCTGTAGAAGACGGAGAAGTCCTTCGCCTCGATGTGCGTCTCGGGCTTACCTTCGGCTTGCTTGTTTGACGTTTCTGTTTCGTTCATGTTCTTGACTGTCCTGCTTCCGGTTGCATCATATCATGGATTTACGGTATCTGCCAAACGGAACCCTTATCCTTTAAGCTTGCTGGATATCTTCGCGCGGAAATGAATGGCTACGATGTTCAGTGTCAGCACGATCAAGACCAGCGTAGCGGCCATGCCGTACTGAACATGGCGGATTTGGTCCACCGCTTCGTGTTCGGTGCAGAGGTTGTAGAGGTTCCAGGAAAGGGCGGGGGTTGGTTCGGAAAAGATTGATCCCGGCGTGATCATCTTGCCGACGCTGACAGCGGCGGTAAAGATGATCGGCGCGGTCTCGCCTGCGGCGCGTCCCATGCTGATGACGACGCCCGTGAGGATTCCCGGCATGGCAGCGGGGAGGATGATCGTGATGATGGTGCGCCAGCGGCTGGCACCCAGAGCCAGCGCACCTTCCCGGTAGGCGCGTGGCACGGAGGCCAGCGCCTCTTCCGACGCCCGAATTACGGTAGGCAACACCAGCAGCGCGAGCGTGAGCGCACCGGCGGCAACGCTCTTGCCCGGCGACACTTTGATGGTGTTGATGAAGAATGCCAGACCGAAAAGACCAAACACCACGCTCGGGACACCGGCGAGGGTATTCACACAGGAGCGCATGAACGAGACGACGGTGCCTTCCTTCGAGTATTCATGAAAGTAGATGGCGGCGATGATTCCGAGTGGGACGGCCAGCAGCATGGCACCCAACGTGAGATAGATCGTTCCCACGACTTCCGGGCCGATCCCTCCGAAGAAATGTGCATCGATCGACTTGTCCGTCAGGAAGCCCGGATAGAAGGTCACTTTGGGGTTGAGCAGCGATTCCGGATTGTTTTTAATGATCTCGAAGATCGGCATGAGGGCAGTGCCTTTGAACAAGTTGGCTCTCGGTGAACTCGTTTTGGTTGGCGCATCGGCGGAGTAATCCCACCCTTCGACGTTGAGAATCTTGTGGATGGCTTTCTCCGACTGATCCCAGCGGGTTTTCCCATAGCCCCCGCGAATCATGATGGGCATCGTATCGCCGGGCAGAGGACCCAGCAATTCGGCAACGAGCTCGCGAAGTTCTTTGTATTGTTTCTTCTGCTTGCGGGCTTCCGATGTGCGGACACCATCGATGTCCGCCTCGAATTTCGCCATGGCGTCGAAAATGGGCTGCCGAGCGTTATTAACAGCGGCCATCTCGGCTTTCACTGCCTTGACATCGCCGCGTCCGAACTGGTCTAGCATCATCTCTCGGAATTCTACCGTTCCGCGAAAGACGTAGGCGCTGAAGCCTTTTGTGAAGACGGGCACAATGACGAGAAGGAGGAAGAAGGCCATCACCGCAACGGCCGCGTAGCCAGCGGCTGTGAAGCACTTGTCGAGTTGCTTTCGGGTTGAGGTTTTCATGTTATTCGCCTCTCAATCTTTTTTTCTGTGCGGCAACGATGCGTTCACCGATGATGCTGGAGGCGAATCCGAAGAGCAGCAGGCAGAGGCCCATCGCGAAGAGCACAGAATAGTGCGAAGATCCGGTCATTTGGTCTGCCTCGCCCATGTCGCCGGCGATTGTCGCCGTCAAGGTTCGCACGGGTTGAAAAATATTCCACCAGGGCTTTGGAATCTGCGCCGCGTTACCGGAAGCCATCCACACCACCATGGTTTCGCCCAGCGCGCGCATCGTGCCCAGCAGGATGGCGGAGATGATGCCGCTGGATGCGGATGGGATCACAACTTTGAGGAGCGTTTCGGCGCGTGTTGCGCCTAAGGCATAGCTGCCCTCGCGCAGTTCGCGGCCAACGGCCTGTAGGGAGTCCTCTGAAACGCTGACAATGGTGGGGAGCGCCATCATGCCGAGTACTATCGACGCGGTGAGTGCGTTGGCGCCGCTATCGATGGTCAGCCACGACACGGAGTTTCCAAGCCTCTGGAGCCACGGGGCCAGAACGCTCAGGGCGAAGAATCCGTAGACCACGGAAGGCACGGCGGCCAGCATTTCGATCACCGGCTTAACAAACTGCCTCATCTTGAACGAGATGATGTCGCTCAGGCAAACCGCCGCAAAGACGCCAATCGGTACGGCGAAGATGACGGCTGTGGCGGTGATGAGGAAGCTACCGACGAAGATGGCGCCAGCGCCAAACTCAGCCGGCGTGTGTGTTGGGAACCAGGAGGTTGAGAAGAAGAATTCGCGAGGACTGTTATCGCGGAAGAAAGGGAGGGCGTCGCGGGCGATGAAGATGATGATAGCAAGTACGGAGAGCGCGGCAACGGAGGTGATCGCCAGCAAGATGCCACGGCCGGTCTTCTCCTTCAGCCGCCGCTTCGCCGCTGCCTTCGATGAAATCGTGATGGATGATGTTTTTGCGTTCATTGCCTTCAATGATCCGGAACCGCTCCGGCTTTTTTTCTTTGAGTTGTTTCTATTAAAACAGAATGGCGTTATGAGGTGATGAAGGGAATGTTAGATTTGTGTTAGGAGGTGAGGACGCCGTATCTACAGGATGCGCGAAGCAAAGGGAGAAAAGGAGGAACGTGGATTTAGTGTATTCTTGCGCCACTACCGTGTCGACGGACGCTTCCTGTTTTTCTGATTGAAGTTTTGGACAGGATAACAGGATGAACAGGAGTTCGTGGATAAGGTTTTCTCACCACGAAGAAACCAACCTTTTCATGAAGTTTCATGTGTTTCATGGTTTGAGTTTTTTACCACCGAGGGCACCGAGAACACAGAGCTTTTCTGGATGTGTCGAGGCGGCTGTGCCGAGTTTTCTTCGCCACAAAAGAAAAACAAAAAGGCACAAAAAATTCTGGTATTTATGGTTAAAGACTATCCACGGAAGGAAAATCCAGGGACAGGTGCTTGGAAATACTTTTCATGTTCGTCAGAAATTCTCAATATGCCGTGGATGGCTGGAAAAGCCAACGCCAAGCTGCTCTGCTTAATCTTGAATTCGTTTTCAAGATTACATAAGAGCGGTTGCATGTGGCCGAACGCCCGCACTGCCACGCTACATTGCCGGCCATGTATCACTGCCCCTGACAAGAATGTAGCCGAGATAATCTTGTCTCGGTCTGTCCCCGACAGGATTGTCGGGGCTACTCTTCCTTCTCGGGTAGATACATCTTGCCTTCACCATCCCAAATCTCGCACATTTTTGTTCAGGATTATCGTGATTGTAATCTTGAGGCTCTTGCAAAACCCCTCGCGTCGCCCGCCTGCGGCGGACAGCGCGAGTGT
>CAZKJH010000053.1:0-12238 GCA_964553035.1 uncultured Lentisphaerales bacterium
ATTTCCAGAAAAACCCCTTGGAACCCCGCCGAGGTCAGGAAGTCTGAATCTTGAATTTTTTGTCGAGATTACAATAGTGCGCCCGTGCGAGGATTGAAAGCCAGTTTTTTAATGCATTTTTATCCGGAAAATGGCACAATCCAAGAATTCACGTAACCCCAGTCAGCAGAAAAGTAAACACCTATGATTCTTGCAAACTCAAATTTTTCGAAAATTCAAGCTTCCTACCTCTTCTCCAACATCGCCGCCAAAGTTAAGGCATTTACGGTTGCAAATCCGACAGCTTCTATCATCAAGCTTGGTATCGGTGACGTAACACGTGCGCTTCCACAGGCTTGTGTAGACGCGATGGCGAAGGCCACACAGGAGATGGGTGCGGATGCCACGTTCCGCGGCTACGGTCCCGATTACGGTTATGATTTCCTCCGCGAGGCGATTGCACGCGTCGACTTCCAGTCACGCGGTGCGGCGATTGATGCCGACGAAATCTTCATCAGTGATGGCGCGAAATGCGATACGGGGAACTTCCAAGAATTGTTTGCTACGGACGGTATCCAGATTGCCGTACCCGATCCTGTCTACCCAGTTTATGTGGACACGAACGTTATGGCCGGTCGCACTGGGCTGGCGGTGGATGGACGCTACGAGGGGCTCGTTTACCTAGAATGCACCGAAGCGAATGGTTTTTTCCCGGCACTTCCTTCGGAGCAGGTCGACCTCATTTACCTCTGCTTCCCCAACAATCCGACCGGCGCTACCGCCACCAAAGCACAGCTCAAGCAGTACGTGGACTACGCTCACGAGCATAAGGCGCTGATTCTCTTCGATGCCGCCTACGAGGCGTTCATCCGCGATGAATCTCTTCCACATTCCATCTATGAAATCCCCGGAGCCAAGGAAGTCGCTGTGGAATTCCGCAGCTTCTCGAAGACGGCTGGCTTTACGGGAACACGCTGCGCCTACACAGTGGTTCCAAAGGAATGTCGCGTTTTTGGCGAAGACGGCTCGCCTGTGTTGCTTGCGCCGCTCTGGCGTCGTCGGGTGAGCACAAAGTTTAACGGAGTCTCTTATCCCGTCCAGCGCGCTGCGGAGGCGATCTTCTCGGATGAAGGACAGAAGCAAGCGACGACCTTGATCGACGGCTATTTGGCCAATGCGAAGCACATCCGTGAGCGACTCAATGCCAAGGGATTTAAGACAACGGGAGGCGACAATTCCCCATACATTTGGTTTAATACGGGCATGGACTCATGGGCATTCTTCGACAAGCTTCTCAGCGAGGCGAATGTCGTGACAACGCCAGGTTCTGGATTCGGGCGCTGTGGAAACGGTTACATTCGCATCAGCGCGTTCAATTCGTTCGACAACGTCGTCAAGGCGATGGATCGTATTTGCAAGATTATCTAATTCAGAACCGTTAAGCTGAAAATACACATCGACGCAAGATCAACGACCACGAGACATCAGTCCACGAGAATCAAACCATGATCATAGACGGGAAGGCCATATCGGCGCAGATCAGATCGGAAATCGCAACGGAGTCCGCGAAACTAGCGGCGGCGGGAATGGTTCCCGGTCTTGCCGTGATCCTCGTCGGTGAAAACCCAGCATCCGTCTCTTATGTAACGGCGAAGGAATGCGCCTGTGTTGAGACGGGCATTCGCTCGTTTCCGATCCGCATGGGAATCGAAACCACGCAAGCGGCGCTTCTCGCCGAAGTGGCTAGGCTGAATGTTGATCCTATGGTTCATGGTATTCTGATCCAGTTACCTCTGCCGAAACACATTGACGAGTCTGAAGTTATTGGGGCGATTCTTCCCGAAAAGGATGTGGATGGATTTCATCCCGTGAGCTTGGGTAAGTTGCTCCTGGGAGAGGATACCTTCGTTTCCTGCACGCCAGCGGGGATACTCGAATTGCTGAAGCGTAGTGGGGTTGAGACATCCGGTAAACATGTCGTGGTCGTTGGCCGCAGCAACATTGTGGGTAAACCTGTTGCGAATCTGCTATTTCAAAAGCGCGCTGGAGCGAATGCGACGGTTACGATTTGCCATACGGGTACGCCCGACATGGGCGTTTTCACGCGCCAGGCCGATATTCTCATCGTTGCTGTGGGTCATCCGAACACCGTGACAGCGGACATGGTAAAGCCCGGTGCCGTCGTCATCGACGTCGGCGTGAACCGAATTCAAGACGCAACGAAGAAATCAGGCTTCCGCTTGGTTGGCGATGTTGATTTCGATGCGGTGGTGCTGATCGCCTCTGCGATTACGCCCGTTCCTGGTGGCGTTGGCCCGATGACCATCGCGATGCTTCTTTCCAATACACTAAAATCAGCTCGTCACTTTATCGAGCTTAGGCAGAAGAAAATTTAAGTTTTTACTATGAGAATGAAAATCGCCCACGACGGCATTAAAAACCTTCACTACGAAATCCGCGAAATCGTCGATTTCGGTAATGGCCTGCAGAAGCTCGGCATTCCTATTACCTGGGAGAACATCGGTGATCCAATCACAGCCGGTGAGAAGGTTGCGCCTTGGGTGAAGGAGATCGTTCGTAACATCCAACTCGACGATTCCTCGTGGGCTTACTGTCCGAGTCGTGGTGTGCTGAAGACCCGGGAGTTTCTTGCCGACCAGGCATCGAAGCGTCCTGGTGGCCTCAAGGTCTGTCCGGACGACATACTTTTCTTCAATGGTATTGCGGATGCCGTTGACAAAATCTACGATCTCATCCAGAAGGATAATCGCGTCCTCATGCCATCGCCATCCTATCCTACGCACACATCCAACGAAGGCAAGCGTGGCGACTATAGTCATCTTCAATTCCAACTTCATCCGCGAAATGACTGGCAACCGGATTTAGAGGAGATTGAAAACAAGATTAAGTACAATCCGCAGGTCGTGGCCATTGCTATCGTCAATCCCGATAATCCAACTGGTTCGGTTTACAAACGTGAGACGCTTGAAGGTATTGTAGCTATTGCACGGAAGTACGGCATTTTCATTATCTGCGACGAAATCTACGCTCACATCTGCTACAACGGGGCCGAGACGCTTCACATTTCAGAGATCCTTGGCGATGTCCCGGCGCTGGCACTTCGTGGAATATCAAAAGATTTTCCTTGGCCAGGTTCGCGTTGCGGCTGGATTGAAATGCTTAACCGTAACTCGTCCCAATATTTTCGCGAGTATTGCGATGCGCTCGTAAAGAGCAAGATGATGGAAGTCTGCTCTACGACGCTACCCCAGATGGCTATCCCAGCTATTTATGGTGATCCACGTTATCCTGCGCTAAAAGCTGAGCGAGCCAAAATATTTGAGCAGCGATCAAATCAAGTTTATGAGTATTTTCGCGACAACGTTCCGGGAACCATCGTACGACGCACGCAGGGAGCGTTCTATTTCTGCGTCGTTTTCGAAGATGGCGTGTTGAACGACAAACAGACCCTCCTGATCGCGGATCCGGTTGTTCGCGCCTTTGTGGAAAAATCAGTTGAAGGCGTGGCCCTTGACAAACGCTTTGTCCATTATATGATGGCATCCGAGGGCGTCTGCGTCACGCCACTCACCGGTTTCCATACGGAAATCTTGGGGTTCCGAATCACGACGCTGGCACCGGATGATAACCATCGCGCCGAGGTGCTCGTGCGTATCGGGGATTCCATCAAGCGCTACATCGCGAGTTGAGATGAAACATGTGGAGGAACAAAAAGGTTTGCCTTGTCTTGCGGGTGAGAACTTGTTGGAAGCTGTTCGTGTTTACCTTGAAGGCTTCGGAGATCTTCTCGAAGCTGGGAACGCGACTGTCTGCGATCCGTCGGTCGATTTGATTGGCTATCTTGCGCATGCCGATTTTACGTTCTCTCGCCGACTATTTCAGCTCATCCGAGAAAGCGGAATTAGCGAAGTAGAAGTTTATAAGCGCGCACACGTCGACAGAAAACTCTTTTCAAAAATCCGGAGTGATTCTGCCTATCAACCGAAGAAGACCACCGTCGTTGCCTTTGCGCTGGCGTTGCGTCTTCCACCTGCTCAAGCGCAGGCTCTTTTGGAATCGGCTGGCTATTCGCTCTCCCGAAGTGCTCACTTCGACTTAATCGTCCGCTATTTTCTTGAACAAGGAATTTACGATCTTCTTAAGGTCAACGATGCGCTCTTTGAATTCGGGCAGCCGCTCTTGACGGTCTGACCCGAAAAAATCTGAAAATGTCGCGCGTCAAGCGACACCTTCCGCTTCGGCTCATGATAGGCTGGGGTTGTTTTCAAGGGATGCTCCGCATTCCAAGGCTAAAATAAAACAAGGAGGCAGATATGAGCAATAACAATACGACAAATGAACAGACCAACGCACGAGAATCCAATTCGGACCGAACGCAGCCTACAAACTATCGTCCTAAACTTTCGTTCTATCATGCGAACGGAAAGGGAACCGGTAGTGTTGCACGCTTCGAGGTTGTACCCGCCACCGGTGATCGCGATGGATCGGTCTTCCTGACGCTCGCCCAGCAGAAGAGCGTGGCGTCGGGTTCCAATGAACAAGGGAATCGCCAACATGCCACGTTCGACTGGACGAACCGCGTCACGGTTAAACTCAACTTTGGCGATCTTTGCCAAATGCTTCCCGTTTTCAAGGGGTTGGCGGTGAACGTCAACGAAGGCAAGGGACTTTACCACGACAGCCGTAGTACGACGACGATCATCAATCTTGCCCATCAGATGGAGCCATATCCTGGGTATGCCCTCGACGTCTCGCGCCGTAGCAAGACTGGAGGTGATCCTGCGCCGCGCATCCGCATCCTCTTCAACGCATCCGAAGCGTATGGGCTTAGCGTGGTCTTGGAGCAGGCATTGGGGCTGCTTGCTTTCGGTATTCCGCGTGAATACCGGCCGAACACAGAGACGACTTCGACAGAGTCGGAGTCGGTCTCGAGGGAAGCGGATGACGACGAACCCGTCGGGTTCTAATCGGCGAGTAGGGCTCGTGCTTTTGCGAGGACGTTTTCGACCGTGAAGCCGAAGTGCTTCTCGAGTGCTTCGGCTGGGCCAGATTCGCCAAAGGTGTCGAGGGTGACGGTTGCACCGGCGAGGCCAATGTATTTCGCCCAACCGAAGGAAGTGCCCGCCTCGACGACCATACGCTTCGTGCAGCGTGGATCGAGGACGCGGTCGCGATATGCCTTGGTCTGCTTCTCAAAGAGTTCCCAGGAGGGCATGTTGACGACCCGGACGTTGATGTCCTTTAGTTCTGCAGCGGCTTTAAGTGCCAGCGAAACTTCGGAGCCGGTGGCGATGATGATCAGCTCTGGGAGGCCTTGTCCGTTCTGGAAGAGGGTGTAGGCACCCTTCTCCAGCATCGACGGTGCAGTAGCATCTGTGCGCTCAAGGATCGGCAGGTTCTGCCTGGTGAACAGCAACGTGGTCGGCCCAGTGGTGTTCTTAAGGGCAGCGATCAAGGCAGCACCTGTTTCGGAGGCATCGGCAGGACGGATAACGGTCATATTGGGAATCGCACGCATGGCGGCCAGATGTTCGATCGGTTCATGCGTTGGGCCGTCTTCTCCTACATAGAACGAATCGTGGGTAAAAGCGTAGATCGCTGGCAGATGGGAGAGGGCTGCGATGCGGGCGGCGGGGCGCAGGTAGTCCGAAAACACGAAGAACGTGGAAACGAAGCTGCGGAGACCTCCGTAGACCAAGAAGCCGTTTTGAATTGCCGCCATGGCGAATTCACGTACGCCGTACTGGATGTTGCGCCCTGAGAAGTCGGTAGGCGTGATAGCAGGATAGCCTTCAAGCCAGGACTTATTGCTCGGCGCTAAGTCAGCGGAGCCGCCAACGAAGTTAGGCAGAGCTTTGGCGAGGGACTGGATGACTTTGCCGAACGAAGCACGTGTCGCGATTGGCTTATCGAAGGTCGGGAGCTGGCGGTCGAGATCGGCAGGGAGTTTAGAATCGTAAAACGCGTTCCATTTGGCGGCCGATTCTGGGTTGGCGAGTACGACTGTTTTGTGGAGGCGTTTCCAGCGGCTCGCCAACCGTTGCGAGGCTGCGTTGCGAGTCGCGAAGAGGTTGTAGACTGATTCGGGGACGTAGAAATCGAGATCGGGTGGGAGTCCGAGGGCAAGTTTGGTGAGCTTAACCTCTTCTGCGCCCAGCGGTTCGCCGTGGGCCTTGGCTGAGCCGGCTCTATTCGGGCTGCCCTTGCCAATGGTCGTCTTGCAGAAGATGAGGGTTGGTGCGTCTGCGGTGCGCTTAGCCTTGAGGATGGCTTTGTCGATTTGAACGTGGTCGTGCCCATCGATTTCGATGACTTTCCAGCCGTATGCTTTGTAACGCGCTTTGACGTCTTCGGTGAATGTGGCATCTGTGGAGCCTTCGATACAGATTTTGTTAGCGTCGTAGAATAGGATTAGCTTGTTGAGTTTTAAGTGCCCGGCAAAGGAGGAAACTTCGTGGCTGATACCCTCCATCATGTCGCCGTCGCCGCAGAAGGCGTATGTGTAGTGATTGAAGAGTTCGGCTTCGGAGGAGTTGAAGCGAGATGCCATCATTTTTTCGGCGATAGCCATGCCCACTGCGTTGCCGATGCCTTGACCCAAGGGACCTGTGGTGGTTTCGACGCCTTCGGTTAGTCCGTATTCTGGGTGACCGGGGGTTTTGGAGCCTAGCTGACGGAAGTTCTTGAGGTCGTCGATGGAGACAGGAAATCCCGCGAGATGTAGGAGGGAGTAGAGCAATGTGGAGCCGTGCCCGCCAGAGAGTACAAATCGATCACGGTTGGGCCATTTTGGATTTGCAGATGTGGCGTTGAGATGTTTCAGCCAAAGGACGGAGGCGACATCGGCCATTCCGAGAGGAAGGCCGGGGTGACCTGAGTTTGCCTTCTGGACTGCATCCATGGAGAGTCCCCGGATGACATTGGCCGCCAATTGATAGTCTGCTGTGCTAAAACCGCGCATGAGAAACCTTTCTATAATGTGAGGTACGAAAAACGTTTAAAAACGACTTCCAACTATACCAAAGAGGCAAATAAAAATCAAACATTCAGATTTGTTTCCAGCAATTCTAATTATGGGCAAAAAGGGGCGTTTTTTGTAGACGCGGCGTCCTCGCCGCGTTCAATACATAGGGAGACGCGGCGAGGACGCCGCGTCTACTCGGGGACGAAAGCCATAACAAGAATTGCTGATTTGTTTCCGTCATTTTTAAAACGCGATATGGGGTGGCTACTTGCGCTCATTTTTTTTGTAATTTTTCATTTGAGTTTATCGGAGATTTAAGATAATATCATCCCTAATTCACGGCATACGGGTTTCCGTGGTTTTTCATGTAGATTGAAGCAACGAGGATATAAACGATATGAAACATGTACACAATACATTTGCAGCGAGCTTGGCGGTGTGCCTCCTTGCCATGCTTTCATCAAGCGGAGTTTTTGCTCAACAGCCAGCACCACCGGCATCGGATATTCTTCGGATCAAGAGCGTGACCGATCTCAGTCGCGAGTACCAGCAGCGTGCGATGGGGATGGGAGCCAAGACTGCCAAGCCTAAAACTTGGGGTGTCTTCGATGTCGTTTTTGATACAGCTCCCCTCTGGATTGATGAGCTGACCATCACTTACAGCGTCATGTTGTTTAACGATAAGCCCCTGCAAGGTGAGAAGGTTTTGTCACTTATGAAATTGACGGTTGAGTATGGCGATATTGCTCAAGGACGTGAGCACAGGGCAGGTGTCGTTGTTCCCGCTGTGGCACTTGAGCGTTTTGGGAAACCGATTGGTTTTGCCGTCCAATTTTTTATCGGCGGCAATCCTGTCGCCGAATCTGGGGTCGTCGACGGATCGCTGAAAGGGCAGGAGCGGTGGTGGGTCAATCCTGTCGTTCTCGACAGTCAGGCGGTTCAAAAGCGAGACGGTTATATGCTTGAAAGGTCTAAGTCCGTTTTTAGTTTAGTTGATATTGACAGTTACGAGGCAGGCCGCTAGTGTTTTCAAAAGACAGAATCCTTACGCTGGACATCGGTGTAAGCAAAACAGTCCTCGGGGAATTTCAAGTAAAGAATTCCTCAATGCCGGTTCTTACCCGTTACGTCGTTCGTCCGTCCAATCCTTTTGCAGCGGAAGCTGGCGTTCCCACGATGGAATCTATTTCCGGTCTTATCCGAGAGATGATGCTGGAAGGCGGTATCAAGGCGGCTCCACTTTACGTTATGCTTTCTGGGCAGGCGATTTTTCCTCGGTTTGTGAAGTTGCCGCCAGTTTCGGCTGACAAGATTGACGAGATGCTTCGATATGAAGCTTCCGAGAATCTGCCGTTCCCGATCGAGGAGGTTGTCTGGGATTACCAAGTCGTTTCTGCAGCTGATGAGACTGAGCTTGATGCTCTTATTGTCGCTACTAAAGCTGAGATGGCGCAGGATGCGGCAGCGTGTGCTGAAGGTGTTGGGGTGAAGTTGGCCATGGTAGATGCGATGCCGTTTGCGCTTTACAACTGTATCCGATTTAATTGCCCTGACAACGGGAAGTGCATGATGTTGCTGGATATCGGCGGTCGCTCGACGAATCTTGTTTTCGTCGAAGGTACTAAAATTTTCACGCGAAGCATTTCCGTTGCTGGCAATACGATCACTAACGAAATTGCTAGAAGTCTCGCCGTTTCTCCCGAAGAGGCAGAGAGAATCAAGAAAGAAATCGGTTTCGTTGCCCTGGGCGGAACCTACGCCGTTGTGGATGACGAAACGGCCGATAAAGTCTCCAAAATCATCCGGAATGTCACGACGCGTCTCCATTCCGAGGTGAACCGCTCCGTGAACTTCTATCGTAGCCAGCAAGGCGGTTCGGCTCCCGAGAAACTACTCTTAACAGGCGGTGCCTCGTTGACACGCCACATGGACACTTTTTTCCGTGAGAAGCTTGGGGTTGAGACCGAGTACCTGAATCCGTTTGCAAACGTAGCAGTTGCGCCTGAGCTTCAGGGTGAGACAGAGGCTCTTTTTCTCATGGCACCATCGGTGGGGCTTGCCTTGCGTGGGTGCATGAAGTGCCCCATTGAGATCAACTTGATGCCCCCGGAAGTGATTGCTTACCAGCGGTTTGCAAAGCGCATCCCGTTCTTCGCCGTCTCCGTTGTGGGTCTTATTCTGACGTTGCTCTGCTGGTTCTCGTACGCTAAGAAACTTCAGGCAGCTTACACCTCTCAGAACGAAATGGTAAAACAAAAGCTTGAGGAGCGTACGCTGTATCAGGGCCAGATTGATGCAGTCAGCGTTAGCAGCAAAGCGCTGGAGAAAAAGATTGACTATATGTCGGCCATGGTCTTTTCCAGAGCGTCCCTCCCGGAGGTACTTTCTGCTGTTCGTCAAGCATTGATCAAGGACACATGGCTGACCAGCATGACATTCGACAATGAGAGTGAAGATGCGATGTACATGAATCTCGTCGTTTCTGGGTTCAAACGGGAGTTGGACGTTAAGGTGACGAACAAATCGGCTGGCGAGCTGCTTTTAGCCAACCTGCTTGAATCGAGTGATTTATTTGTAAAAGATGGCTCAAAAGTCGAACAAGAACGCTCGATTGAGAATGATCGGCTCAGTGAGCTTCATATCCGGCTGAAGCTCTCTAAAGAACTTGGAGCTATCGACGAGAGCAGGCTAGCGAGGTGGGCCACGAAATGAGTAAAAAACGGATCTATTTACTAATCGGCGCGGCCGTCTCAGTAGTTCTTATCTTGGCTACGGCTGGAATCGCGGCTACGGGCATCACGAAAGCGACGGCTCTTCAAAAAGAGATGAAGAGTTCGTTCTCGAAACTTGAAAACTTTTTCAAGAAGAATCCCTTTCCCAGTGTTGAAAATGTCCAGGTTGAAAAACAAAACTTGGACTTGCTGAAGGAACGCCACGCCACGCTAATCAAGGAACTTTCGAGGAGTGCGGTGGTTGTACAAGAAGATTATACGCCTGGAAGTTTCTCAAAGACATGTGAGGAGACGGTCAATGCACTCCGCAAGGTTGCTCCGCAGGGAGCAGGCGATGCGTCGGTCATCGATCCGGGATTCAATTTTGGATTTGAAAGGTACGACATCTCTAAAGACGGAAAGCCAGCAGACTTGAAGAATGTTCCTCGCCTATTGCGACAGCTCCGGATGGTTGATATGCTCGTCCGGGTGTTTTACAATACGGGGATCATTAAACTTGACAAAGTTCTTCGCGAAGAGTTTGATTCGCCGTCCGAAGATACTGGATCATCCCGGGGTCGGGGCAGGGTGGGAAGAGGGAGATCGTCGAGTTCTAGTTCGGCAGAAGTTTCTCTCGATAAGATCGAGGTGGAGTCGCTCTCGGATGTCCCGTTTGCGCTGGATCGACAACGTTTCGGTTTTGTTTTCCTTGCGAAGGAGCAGTCTCTATTCTCTTTAATGGACAAAATTGATGCCATGTGGCCATTTGCGCAAATAGCGAATGTTGAATTTATGAAGAGTGGCAAGGATGTCGTTTTCCCGTTGAAAACGGATGAGGTCGCGGTGCCGACAGAGGTTGCGGGTATCAGTACTCCCCCAGCAGGAGTCACGTCGCGCATCGTTTCGGGGCCGCTACTAGAAGCTCCTGTAAAAGTTGTCATGACCATTGACATTTATACCTTTGGAACTGACACAGACGAAGAACTCGAGTGAGGCGCATACCATCATGGCAAGATCACAGAAAAAAAATATAATCAAGCTACACTACGATAAGATCATCGTCGTGGTGGTCTTGCTTGCCTTGCTGCTTTCATTGGTCAGTCTGATTAACCGTTCGAGTTCGCAGCGTAAAAACGAAGAATCGTTTAACGTGAAGCTCGAAGCACTTAAACCAGTTTATGAAAACGCAGAAACCCTAGGGTCAGATTTATTTTCGGCGACTCTGAACGCACTGGAAAATCCTTATGTGATCGGGACGGGGATCGTACTGGTCGCTGCGGAACGCGCGGCCTGCATTGCCTGTGGCTTGCCGATCAAACTTGACGAAAAACTATGCCCTTTCTGCAACACCAAACAGCCTGACGGTTCTGTCGCTACGGATTGGGATTCCGACAAGGATGGCATGCCGGATTCTTGGGAGAAGCTACATGGATTAAACCCTCTTGATCGGTTAGATGCATCCGGTGATCTGGATAAGGATAATTTCACTAATTTAGAAGAGTTTCTTGCAGGAACAAGTCCTATTGACCCGAAGAGCAGACCTCCGTTGATTGATTTTTTGAAGGCGGAGAAGATCGACGCCATCCGTTTCCCATACGTTTTGAAGAGCAAGTCATCGCTGGGAGGGGGAGGGTATTCTTTTCAACTAAATGAGGGAGCTTCTCGAACCTATTTCGTAGAAATTGGCGATGAGGTCAATAAGTCGGGGTTTAAGGCGGTTTCGTTCACAAACACGATGGCTGTGGTGAAAACCCAAGGAATGCCGGACAGAACGAAGGAGGTCATTGTACTTAAGCTTGTCAGTGGCGAAGACGAGGTTGAGCTTGTGGAGGGTGGCGGTTCCGTCTTGAATAGCTTTGAAGTAACGTTAATCTGTGAAAAAGAGCGAGATGCAGAGCCGATCATCGTGAAGCAGAAGGAAGATTTCACCTTCGACGGTGAGAAATACACGGTGGTGAGGGTTTTGAAAAACGATAAAACCGAGAAGGGGATTGTCGTCATAAGAAATGAGTCAACAAAGCGGGAGATCAGGATCCCCAGTTTATAACAACAGCGCAATCAGTTTCTGTCTTTAAAAAACGATTTCAAGGAGTAGTTCTTAATATGAAAGTAATCAAGGCGTGTCGTATCGGTGTTGCTGTTGCAACAGTTTTGTGTGCAACCTATTCATTTGGCCAGAGCCAGAAGGCGGTTTTAAACGCCAAACAGCTCGGAATTGAGGATCTCGATCTCGATCTAGACCTTGACGAGGATCTGGTCAAGTCGGCAAAGCCAGCGGAAACGGCTCCCGTCGCAGTGGAAGCCGCACCGGTTGACAAAGTCATCTCGGAGACGCCGGCTGTTGATGAAGCCGCACAAGTGGTAGAGAAGGTAATTGCTGACGAGGCCGAAGCTCCTACAGTCGAAAAAACTGCGGAAGCGATAGAACCCGTTATGGAAGTACCTGCCGTCGAGGCCACTGTTGAAGCCCCTGCTGTAGAAGCTGTCGCCGACGAGCCCGTGGCTGTCGTTGAAGCCCCTGCAGTAGAAGCTGTCGCCGACGAGCCCGTGGCTGTCGTTGAAG
>CAZKJH010000053.1:12338-23878 GCA_964553035.1 uncultured Lentisphaerales bacterium
CTGCAGTAGAAGCTGTCGCCGACGAGCCCGTGGCTGTCGTTGAAGCCCCTGCTGTAGAAGCTGTCGTTGATGAGCCCGTGGCTGTCGTTGAAGCCCCTGCTGTCGAGGTTGTTGTTGAAGAGCCAGTTGCTGTTGTTGAAGCATCTGCGGAAACGCCTGCCTCCACGGGTGCGGTTCAGATAGAGGATCTCTTGAATTCAACTGAAATTGAAGAGTCTGTGGTGATAGAAAAGACTCCGGCAGTTCAAGAAGAGGCTCCAGTTGCGGTTGCCGAAGCCGCTGCACCTGAGACCGTTGCTGTTGTTGCCGAAGCCGTTGCACCCGAGTCTGCTGTTGTCGAAACTGCGCCCATTGAACCTGTTGCCATTGACGAATCCGCACGTGTAGAAGTGGAAGCACCAGCACCTGCTCCGAGCGGCGAGGCTGTGGTCGTTTCAGAGCTCGCAACGCTTGAAAACGCTCGCCGCAGATTGTTTGATCAGCACGGGCGTGATTGTCTGGCACAAGGACAAGCTGCTTTGTTAACAGGCAATTGGGATCGCTCTGCCGATAAGTTCAAAGAAGCCCTGAAGTTTCTTGTCGAAAAAGAGACAACGGTTCCGCTTCGCAAAGAGGCTGAAGCAGGTCTTGGCGAAGCGTATTATCGCAAGGCGCTTGAGTTGCGGTCGATTAACAATCTGGAAGAATCCTTGAAGTCGGCACGCGAGGCTAGAAACTATCAGCACCCAAAAGCAGAGAAACTCATCACGGATGTCCAAAATCAGCAGGAGAATCCACCTCTGCCGCCCCCACCCAAGCATGAGCGTCGATGGAATCAGCCCGAGTATCAGAAGAATGTAGTCGATATCAAAGAGCGCATGAAGATCGCCAAGGAATACTACGCGACTGATGAACTCGCCAAATGCCGCGAACAGGTAGAACTTATTCTTCGTGAATATCCGTGGTATGAAGATGCCGTGAATATGCTCCGCAAGATTAATATTGCTGAACACAAATATGTAGACAACGAACGCATGACGGCCCGCGAACAGATGATGAAGGATGTGACAAAGGCGTGGGCTCCTCGTAACTACGGAATCGATTTCTCCGCAGGCCCCGAGAAGCTTCCTCCTGACCCCACAAATCCATCAGGTCTTGGTGGTACGGCCGAAATGAAGATTCTCGAGAAAATGCGCAGTATTACGATCCCCGAAATCGACTTCCGTATGGCTAACATTACCGATGTGGTAACTTTCCTCAGCGAAGCGTCTCGTGAACATGACCGCCAGGATATTCCTCCCGAGGAACGCGGCGTGAACATCGTTCTCAATCTCGGCGGCGTAGTGGATGCACCTGCTGCGGCTGCAACGGGTGATGATCCATGGGCTGCTGCCGTTTCGGCCCCCGCCGCCTCTTCTGGAAGCGTTACTCCGCTGACGATCAATGCTCGATTCTTGACGATGCTCAGTGCGCTTGACATGATTATGGATTTGGCTGATCTTAAGTATCGAATCCGCGACAATGTTGTGCTGATCATGGAAGCCAACAAGCCCGATGGCCAGCTCATTCATCGCATGTACAATGTACTGCCTAGTATCAATGAGCGCGTGGTTTCGATCGCCGGAACGACTGGTGATGCTGGCGCTGCCGCGAACCCGTTTGGCAATGTTATTGCGGGCGGTGAAACAACAGAGACAACCGACTGGAAGAAGTTCTTCGGCGATCTTGGCGTTAATTGGCCAGATGGATCAACGTGCCAGTACATGTCTTCAATCGGCAAGATGGTTGTCTTGAACACCTCCAAAAACCTCTCAACCCTAGAAGAAGTACTTGCCGTCCTCAACGTAACGCCGAAGCAAGTTGAAATTGAAGTTAGATTTGTTGAAGTCGGTCAGTCTGATCTCGATTCGCTCGGGTTCGAATGGACGCTCAACGACGACTGGGAAATGGCTGAGATGAAGGATGATGCAAACCTTCCTCCTGCTGCTCGCCGCCGTCTCTCCATGGGTGCCGGATCCGTGACGAGAGGCTTCAACTATCTCAGCAGTAACAATTCCTTAGACATTAACGCGGGTTCAGCCGTGATGGATAACGTCGCGACGTTCACGTCGATTTTGACGAACCCGGAACTCTCAGTTGTGCTTCACATGCTGTCCTCCAAGCAGAACACCGACCTCCTTTCGGCACCAAAGGTGGTTGCTCAGGCTGGGGTCAAGGCAACGATCAAAGTTGTTACCGAATATATCTATCCAACGGAATACGATGTCGAAATGTTGGAGTCGGCGACTGGCGAAGGTGATGCTACGACCTTCAGCGGTGCGGTTGTCGAGCCACAGAATTTCATCATGCGTGAAGTGGGCGTGATTCTTGAGGTGACACCTGAAGTGACACCTGATGGATCCATGATCAACCTGAGCCTCACGCCGTCTGTCGTTTCAGAGCCGATTTGGAAGAACTACGGTTCGACCTATCCGTCAGCCAACGGGGATGTGCAACTCCCGATGGAGCAGCCATTCTTCCCAGTCCGTTCGCTTGCTACCAGCGTTCAGATCTACAATGGAGCAACGGTCGTCATGGGCGGTATGATTACTGAACAGCGCTATACCAACGAAGACAAGATTCCGTTCCTTGGCGACATCCCGATTCTTGGGCAACTTTTCCGCAACAAGTACGAACTCAGCGAAAAACGCAATCTATTGCTTTTCGTTACTGCGCGTCTTGTCGATCCGGCCGGCCGCGAAGTCAAAGAATCTGCTGCTAATGCGGTTTCATTGTTGGGTGCTGGAATGTAGTCTGGCTTCCAGGCGAATCGAATTATTCACCGGGGAGGAGGGCGATGTTGCCATCCTCCCCGTTTTATTTTAGGAGGAGAGTATGCCGCTTGCGAAGATCATGTCAGGTGCAATTTCCGGTATTGATGCGTTTCCAGTTGAGATTGAAACGGATGTTGGTAGCAGCGGTGATCCACAGATCGTTACGGTGGGCCTTCCCGATGCGGCTGTTCGCGAAAGCCAGCATCGGGTATCGACCGCGATGACGAACTGTGGCTACGAGCCGTTTCTCGGGCGCATTACTGTCAATCTTGCTCCAGCGGATATCCGGAAAGAGGGTCCGTTTTTTGATCTCCCGATCGCTATGGGCATTCTTATTGCCTCCGGTGCCGTGGATATGGAAGGCACGAATCGCCGCCGTCGTCCTGGGCAGCCTCCTCCTCGCGTTCTTCAGCCCATGGATCTCGAGACTGTTGCCATGATCGGAGAGTTGTCGCTGGGTGGCGAGGTTCGCCGTGTACGCGGCGCGCTTCCGATTGCCATGAAGATGCGCGAGATTGGCATTAAGATTTTCTTGGTTCCGGAAGCAAACGCTGCGGAGGCGGCCGTCGTCGAGGGTCTCGACGTTTACCCGATAGCGAATTTACGTCAGGCAGCGCAGATCCTGACGGGAGAGGATACGATTACGCAGCCCGTGCGGGTACGAATGGAAGACCTCTACATTTCCCGTCCGGTGAGCGAACCCGACTTTATCGAGGTCAAAGGCCAAGAAATGGCAAAACGAGCCATTGAAATCGCTGTTGCCGGTGGGCACAATATTTTGATGATAGGCCCGCCAGGAACGGGAAAATCGATGCTCGCAAAGCGAATTCCATCGATTTTGCCGCCAATGTCCTTGGAGGAGGCACTGGAGGTGACGAAGATTCACAGTATTGCTGGGATGTTGCCGTCGGATACGCCGCTGATGTTTGAACGGCCGTTTCGGTCTCCACACCATACGGTTTCTGACGCCGGACTTTTGGGCGGCGGGACGCATCCTGCCCCTGGCGAGGTAACGCTTGCGCATCTTGGTGTTCTGTTTCTTGACGAACTGCCGGAGTTTCATCGGAGTGTTTTGGAGGTGATGCGTCAGCCACTGGAAGACGGCTACGTCACGATTTCTCGAGCGGCAGGCAGCTCGGTTTTCCCCAGTAGAACTATTCTTGTTGCGGCGATGAACCCCTGTCCTTGCGGCTATGCAGGCGATCCTAACCATGGCTGCCGCTGTACGCAGGCGCAGAAGCAGAATTACCGGAACCGCATTTCTGGACCTCTTCTCGATAGGATCGACATCCACATTCTCGTTCCAGCCACACGTTTCCAAGATCTTCAGAGTATGCCGAACGGAAATTCAAGCTCACTTATGCGCGAAACTGTCACCCAAGCGCGTGCTGTTCAGGCTAGGCGTTTCGGAGCAGAAAAGAAGATTCGAACGAATTCTGGTATGGGACGGCGTGATATTGATCAATATTGCCACCTCGATTCAGAGTCCCTCGAGGTATTGAATTTTGCTATGAACGAGATGCACTTCAGTCCTCGCGCCCATGATAGAATTCTCAAAGTTGCGAGAACAATTGCCGATATTGAGGGCATTGAAGTGATCCGCCCTTCTCATCTTCAAGAAGCACTACAATACCGTTCGCTTGATCGCACGATGTGGATTTAGTTCAGAGAAGTCGCGAGTCGCTAGTAAAATCCACTCACAGTGGCAGTAAGGTTTTATGAAGTTTCATGTGTAATCTGTGGATAAACCAGAATAGCCATGTCCCTACTCCCTGCGCCTTGCTTCTCTAGCTACTCAGTCTCTGAATGGCGCATCTACTCAAATAAGGCGGCCAGCATGGGACTCTTCTCGGCTATGGCCTGGCGGGCCTCGGCGGTGGTGATCTTTCGCAGGAGTTTAAACCCGCCACTGTTCCAGCACATGACGGCGAGTTCGTACAAATCACCTTGGAACCGACCGATACCCTCCCATCGTGCAAGTTTCATCCGTCCAACGGGTGTGTTGAATTCCTCCGGCACAGGCTCGGAGGCTTGAACGCGGATTATTACATCCGTATCGGGTGGGTGATCGCCGTCTCGGTTGAAGAAGATTGTCTGGGTGAACGTACGGTTGTCCGCATCTTCCCAATTAAGCCCATCGCTCACGGTTTTATCTACTGTATTTATCTCGCTCATTCCGTTTGTTCTCCATGCCTTAACACCAGTTCAAATTCATCTAAGTTCAATTGTAGAAGCAGTCGTTTGTCAAGTTAAAAGCATATTTCGAGCCAAAATTTAACAGCAGGCGTTTTTTACTTTATTTAGAGTCCAATTTTGGTGTATCATAGAAATATTCAGAACGAGTAATGCTCACTCCATTAAAGCAAAAACGACAAACTTTTATTATTTTATGAATCAAGATTATTCAGTAGCCATGGCAAAGGACATGGGGATTCGTCCCGTGCAGGTTCAGGCGGTAATTTCCCTTCTTTCAGATGGTGCAACGGTTCCTTTTATTGCCCGCTACCGAAAAGAGGTGACAGGGGAGTTGGATGAGGTGCAGATCTCGAATATCCGCGATACGCTCTCTCGGCTGACGGAGCTCGATGCGCGGCGGGAGGCAATTCTGAGCTCGCTCAAGGAGCGTAACCTGTTGACAGACGATCTGTCTGAGAAGATTGTGGCAGCCGAAACCATGGCGGCGCTTGAGGATATTTATCTGCCCTTCAGGCCGAAGCGTCGTACGCGAGCGATGATTGCTCGCGAGCGGGGTCTTGAACCCTTGGCACTCGCCTTGTTTGCACAGGACGATGCTAAATTAGCAGAAGACGTTGCAAACCAATATGTTGACGCGGCGAAAGAGCTGCCGGATGTGGATGCCGTACTGTCGGGCGCTCGCGATATCATGGCTGAGATGATCAACGAGGATGCGGATGCGCGTTCGGAAATCCGAACGTTCTTTGAGCAGGCTGCAACCGTGACCACGAAGGTTGTCGAAGGCAAAGAGGAAGAGGGAGCGAAGTTCCGGGATTATTTCGATTGTGCCGATCCACTTCCGAAGTTGGCGGGGCACCGCTTGCTGGCGATGCTCCGCGGTGAGAAGGAGGGTTTCCTGACCTTAGGGGTGCGCCCTTCGCGCGAGGAGGCGATTGATCTCCTGAAAAGACGTTTTGTAAAAGGAGAGTCTTCGTTTTCTGAACAAGTGGCCTTGGCGGCAGAGAGTGCATACGTTCGCATGATGGCGGCATCGATGGAAGTTGAAATCCGTACCAAGGCGTTTACGCAGGCCAGCGGCGAAGCCATCGGTGTCTTTGCCTCGAACCTGCGTGAGCTACTCATGGCCTCGCCGCTTGGGCGAAAGCCTGTGCTCGCCATCGACCCCGGCATCCGCACGGGGTGCAAGGTGGTATGTCTTGATCCGCAAGGCAAATTACTTTTTGATTGTGTGATTCAGCTTTCGCAGTCAGATGCGATGCGTCGCGAAGCGGCTGGGCGACTTGTGGCGCTGTGTCAGAAATTTGAAGTGGAAGCCATCGCTATCGGCAACGGAACATACGGTCGGGAGACGATGGAGTTTGTGCGTTCGCTTCAATTGCCCGACAGTATTATGGCAACGTTTGTTAACGAAAGTGGAGCTTCTATTTATTCGGCATCCGAGGTCGCGCGGGAAGAGTTTCCAGACAAAGATTTGACGGTTCGTGGCAGTGTCTCAATCGGGCGTAGGTTGATGGATCCTCTCGCCGAACTCGTTAAGCTCGATCCGAAGTCGATCGGCGTTGGCCAGTATCAGCACGATGTGGATCAGACGCGGTTGAAGCAAGGACTTGACGATATCGTGATGTCGTGTGTGAACTCTGTTGGTGTGGAAGTGAACACAGCCAGCAAGCAGTTGCTGACATACGTTTCCGGCCTCGGGCCATCGCTTGCGGAAAACATTGTGCGCTTCCGTGACGAGAATGGTCCATTCAAGAGTCGCAAGGAAATTCTCTCCGTGCCGCGTCTCGGCCCCAAGGCTTTCGAACAGTGCGGCGGCTTCTTGCGTATCTCCGGGGCCACGAATCCACTCGACTCCAGCGCCGTACATCCGGAACGTTATTCAGTCGTCGAGAAAATGGCATCGGACATCGGATGCGGCGTCGCTGATCTGGTGCATGACACGCAGCTTCTTGCTAAGATCGACATCAAGGCTTATGTCTCGGATAACCTGGGACTTCCGACGTTGCGTGACATCATGGAAGAGCTGACAAAGCCGGGTCGTGACCCTCGCAAGGAGTTCGAGGCGTTTAGCTTTGCTGAAGGTGTCATGAAGCTGGAGGATTTGAATCCGGGCATGAAGCTCCCAGGCATCGTAACAAATGTGACAAACTTTGGTGCTTTTGTGGATGTTGGTGTTCATCAAGACGGACTTGTCCATATCAGCGAATTGAGTGATCGATTCGTGTCGGATCCCAATACAGTGGTGAAGGTCGGGCAGAAGGTTCAGGTGACGGTGAAGGAGGTTGATTTGCCGAGGCACCGAATTGCGCTCAGCATGAAAACGGGTGTGGCGACGGCGCGAAGCGGCACCCCTGAGCCTGATCATTGCCGACCCCAAGGGGGGGGCAGGCCGGATTCGAACCGTGGCGCCGGAGATCGCAATCGCGGAGGCAGGAGTGGGACCACGTCTTCGAGCGGCTTTAACAGTGCTTTCAACGATGCGTTTTCAAAACTCGGAAACTGAGTTCGATTGCATTTTATCGGTCTTTAGTATTAGGAGCGAAACAAGGTAATATGTCGGGTACATCGATGGGCTTGTCGCAGCAGATGCGACAGAAACAGGTTTTAGCGCCACAGATGAGGCAGTCACTTGAAGTGTTGCAACTTCAGGTACAGGAGCTCTGTATTCTTGCGCAGCAGGAGCTTGACCAGAACCCGACATTGGAAGCGATCGAAGATCCGTCGATTTCAATTGAGGCTGAGCGCGACGATTACGAAGGCGATGCCAATGCGCAGGAGCCGGATTTTGAGGTGCCTGAGGTTGAGTCCGAGTTTGAGAGCCCATCCGCAGATCATGAGGGACTCGACACAGGAAACGCTGAGTTAGCCGAGCCGTTCGGATCAGAATATTCTGACGATTCGCAGCGTGGCGATTATGACGGTTCTGGTGCAGACTCTGAGGGTGATATTGAGAGCGTGCCGGATTCGGTTGAGAAGACTCCGATTGACGACTTCCGCGTGCTTTCGGAACTCGATGATGCCGATTATTTTTATCAAGATGGTGGGAACAATGAGTACAATCCCGATCTTGAGGAACGGCGTCAGTTTATGTTTGACTCGATCGAGGTGCATGAATCGTTGCAGGAACATCTCGTCACGCAACTTGAGCTTTCCGAGCTGGAGGACGAAATTTTGCCCATTGCGGAGCAAATCATCGGCAGCATTTCCGATGACGGTTATTTACGCACGCCCATTGCGGATGTGGCACAGGTGGTTCCCGGTGCAACGATGGAGATGTGTGAACGCGTACTCAAGGTCATTCAAGATTTCACACCATCCGGCGTCGGTGCCCGGGATCTTCGCGAATGTCTTTTAATTCAGCTCGACCAGCGATCACTTAACGATTCGTTGGCCGCGCAGGTTGTACGGGATCACTTAGAACTTTTGGCGGCGCACCAGCTTACGAAAATTGCTAAACTTTGCAATGTGACGCGAGAGGACATAGAAGGTGCTATTGCAGTCCTTTCAAGACTTGAGCCGCGTCCTGGTGCTGCCTTCGACAAAGTCGTGCCGACGTACATCGTTCCAGAAATTGATGTACGTAAGGTTGAGGGCCGTTACCAAGCCTTCGTGGAAGATTCTAATATTCCTCATTTGCGCATTTCGAAGAAGTATAGTGCGCTTCTTAAATCGACAGATGTTGCCGAGGAGACGCGAGAGTACATTCATGGCAAGATCCGATCTGGGATTAATTTGATCAGAAGCATCGAACAGCGCCAAGAGACGATTCGTAAGGTGGCGCAGGAGATCATTGATGCTCAGCGGGAGTTTTTCGACAAAGGTATTTGCGCACTTCGACCCTTGGTGATGGCAGAGATTGCGACTGCGGTTGGCATCCATGAAACGACGGTCAGCCGCACGGTATCCAACAAATACATGCGCTCGCCGCAGGGCATTCACGAAATGCGTTTTTTCTTCACAAACGGCATCCAGACAGACAGCGGTGAATCGGTCTCCAGCGGACACGTGAAGCAGATCGTCAAGAATATGGTTGATGCCGAGGATCCGCAGAATCCGCTTGCCGATCAGGATATCGAGAAGAACCTTGCTGCGCAGGGCATCACCCTTGCGCGCCGCACCATTGCCAAGTACCGTGGCATTCTGAAAATCCAGCCCTCGCATTTGCGGCGAAGGCAATAGGCTAAACGTAGTACCGCTGGACGCGGCTGCCGATGGAGCAAAGGATCTCGTAGGGGTGTGTGCCTTTCAGCGTGGCCCAGTCTTCGACAGAGGGGGCGTTGGGCAGTTCGCTTCCAACACAGATGACGTCGTCGCCTGCGACGGCGTCCTCGACTTGGTCGAGTGCAACGGTAGTGTAGTCCATCGAGACGCGACCGATAATGGGGCAGAGGCGACCGCGGATGAGCAGGCTGCCGCGATTGGAGAGGGCGAAAGGAAGACCGTCGGCGTAACCGGCTGCCACGGTGCCCACGCGCATATCATGGGGGCAGATGAAGGTGCGGCCGTAGCCGATGGTGCTACCCGCGGTGAGGGTGCGAACCTGGGCGAGGTGTGCCCGCATCGTCAGCACTGGGCGCAAGTGCAGCCGACGGTTGCCGACACTATCGAACGAACCATAGAGGTTGATGCCCGTGCGAACATGGGTGAACGGGGCACTGTAAGCAGCAGGGAAATTATTGATAGCATCGCTGTTGGCGATATGGAGCCAGGGGAGAGACATGCCACGCGAACGAAGGTCGGTGGCCAGCTGCTTGAAGGCTTCAATCTGTTTCGTAGTAGCCTCGTCGTTTTTGATATTGGCTGTTGGAAAATGAGAATACATTCCCTCGAGTTTGATGCAGGGGAGTGCGGCGATTTGCGGGATCATGGTGAGTGCCTCGGCAAGGCGTATGCCCACGCGCCCCATGCCGGTGTCGAGGGCTACATGGCATTTTGCCGTAGTGCCGAGGCGTTCTGCTATTTTGCTGATTAACGAAGCTTCTGCCAGTCCGGCGACTGGAATTCGGATGCCTGCACGGAGGGCGGGTTCCAATTCGGTTGGCAGGACGGTGCCGAGGAGAATGACGGGCAGGTTGATTTCGGCGACGGCGAGGGCTTCAGCGATCTCGGCTGTGGCGATGGCACTTGCACCGGCATGCGCAAGCGCACGGGCGATCGGCATCATCCCGAGCCCGTAGGCATTAGCCTTGAGGACGACGATGGTCCCCAGTGGCGATACGGATTCTGATATTTTGCGGAAATTCTCTGCGAGAATTTTTAGATCAATGTCGAGAACGACCCTACTTTGCGCGTGTTCCATTTTAATTTCCTGTGTCTTCTTGTGGTTGGCGAGTATACGGCTCATAAGCGGGGGATATCAAGCGAAATACGCTGCGCCAAGCCTCGGCTTGCTTAGACCGCCTGTGAACAGGCGGGGTGAAACTTGCGGGCGGTGTGTGGTGGAACCGAGGGTTTTGCTTGCGGGGCATTTTGAAGTGGAGTAGAATGAGGCATTGTTGCAAAGCGAGTTGCATAGCCGCATCGCGAAGGAGGAAAAAATGGAGCACAAGCTGCAAGGAATACGCAGCCAGTACCAAGACTACCGCGAGCCGAGTTTTTACCTCATTACCATGACCACGTGGCAGCGGATGCCGCTCTTGGCGACTTGCCATGACAACGCCTCGTTTCCGACGGAGGACGGGCGCCTTGTGGAGGCGCTGTGGCGCGACATCCCCCGGAGCTATCCGCAAGTGGAGGTTTCGACCTTTGTGCTCATGCCGGATCATTTCCACGGCATCGTCCGCGTGAAGGCGAGAATGGATAAGCCTTTGGGTGTACCTCTTCGGGCATTCAAATCCCAGGCGACTGGGGCGATCCGCCGGCATCGTGGCCATGATGCGATGTCGGTGTGGACGCCGGGCTATCACGACCTCTGCGTGTGGCGGCGCGGGTCGTTGGCGGCGTATACGAAATACATACGCGATAACCCCCGGCGCTATTGTATGAGGAAGGCCGAACCGCAGTTGTTCTCGCGTGCGAACAATTTGCGTCATGAGCGGTTGCCAGCATCGGAGCCCTGGACGGGATATGGCAACTTGTTTCTGCTGGACAAGCCCGAAATACTCAGCTTACGGGTGTCGAGGAGTGCATCGGAAGCTGAAATTGCTGAAATACGGCAGAATACAATGCGGGAGGCGAGTCGCGGGGTGGTGGTGGTATCGCCCTTCATTTCGCCGGGCGAGAAGGAGGTGGCGAATGCCGTGCTGGATTGCCAGCGCGGCAATGTCATTTTGATGAAGCCGGAAGGATTTGGCTCGTATTTCAAGCCGCATG
The DNA here is from genome assembly GCA_964553035.1 of uncultured Lentisphaerales bacterium. Classification (GTDB taxonomy): domain Bacteria; phylum Verrucomicrobiota; class Kiritimatiellia; order RFP12; family UBA3636; genus JBBQIY01. The sequence goes on from CAZKJH010000053.1 coordinate 23,639, forward strand.
GCCGCTACTTCGATCTCTGCGCCCAAGGTCGCCTGCTGATTCTGGCCTGTCGCCCGCCCGTCGAGGTGAAGACCCCGCTCACGCGGGAAATGTGCCTGAGCATGAACGCGTGGTGCAGAGCCATTGCGGAAGGCGACGTGCAGGGCCGCCTGTGAACAGGCGGGGTGCAACTTGCGCATGATGGAGCGGGGTGCAACTTGCGCATGATGGAGCGGGGTGCAACTTGCGCATGATGGAGCG
>CAZKJH010000054.1:0-22982 GCA_964553035.1 uncultured Lentisphaerales bacterium
TAGCGACTGTAATCGGGCAGTCAACGGGGGCACCCCCCGTCACTGACCGATTACTCCGGCTGTTGCGAGCAGCCAGTGGGCGGCTGAGGATCTGCAAGTCTATCTCGAACAGATCTCTGGGGCGAAGCTTGAATTGTAAGTGGGGGGGGTGCCTGTTGAAATATGGAAAAGAATCTCGCGCAGAGTCGCAGGGACGCAGAGTAAAGAAAATGAGATTGGAACAGCAATCATAGAATGCGCAATCGAAGTCCATCGCGAATTGGGTCCAGGTTTGCTTGAGACCGTGTATGAGGTGGCGTTTGGGCTATCTGCTGAATTTTGGGGAGGCTCAATTGAAAGATGGAATCGTAAGAGCGGTCAACGGACTCGAGGAAAATCTCTGCGCCCCAGCGTCTCTGCGCGAGAAAAACAAGTTTCAACCAGTCGCTTCACTCGACGCAGACAAGCCGCGCGAGTGAGTTTGTCGATGGAGATCAGCAATGGTAAAAATAAAAAAGGGCGGGATCATTGATCCCGTCCTTTTGTTTTCTGTGGCTGATTCTAGCGGCGCCCGCGCAACTTGCCATGTTTCAGGAAGCCATCATAGTTTCGCATAACGAGGTAGGACTCGACTTGGCGAAGCGTATCGAGGGCGACACCGACGATGATGAGCAGCGAAGTTCCACCGAAGAAGCCTGCCATCATTGGCGGAATCTTAACTTCTGACGAGAGGATCGTCGGCAACACCGCGATAATCACGAGTCCGACCGCCCCGATGAACGTAACACGGGTCATCGTCAGATCGAGGAATTCTGCGGTTGGAAGTCCCGGGCGGATACCGGGGATATAGCCATTGCTTCCCTTCAAGTCGTCGGCAATTCGAACAGCATGAAACTGTGTTGCAACCCAGAAGAACGAAAAGAAGATGATGCAGAAAGCGTAGAAGATCAGGAAAACGGGCCCGGTGGAGTTCTTGAGATGGGTTCCGAAACTCTGGAGCCAGCTCAACCACGAAACGTTCACCCGGCTAAAGAGCCAGCCCAGAGCTTGCAGGATCGGCCCAGCGAAGATGATCGGCATGACACCTGCGTAGTTCACGCGCAGCGGCATATACGTATTCTGTCCACCGGTGGCACGGTTACCGACAGAGCGGCGTGCGGTATGGATCGGAATCCGGCGAATGCCTTGGGTGATGGCGATCGTCCCGGCAAAAACAGCGAATGCCAACGACAGCAGAAACACGAGATGGAAGAAATTGAACTGAGCGGCAACTCCACCGGAAGGCAGAAACTTGATCGCGGCGGCATAAATAGCCTGCGGTAAGCGGGCGCAGATGTTGATCATAATGATGAGTGAAGTGCCGTTGCCGACACCGCGCTCCGTGATCTGCTCGCCAAGCCACATCGTGAGCATCGTGGCAGCGGTCATCGTCAGAACCGTCAACAATTCAAAAGGAAGACCTGGGTACGCGACGATTTGAGCACCACCTATACCCATTTGACCTGGATTTTCAAGCAATTTCGCGATACCGAAGGCTTGGCCTGCGCAGAGGACAAGCGTCAGATAACGCGTTGTCTGATTGAGTTTCTGCCGACCGGTTTCGCCCTCGCGCGCCATGCGTTCAAGGGAAGGAACAATCGCTGTCATCAACTGGATGATAATGGATGCGGAGATATACGGCCAGATACTGAGCGTGCCGACGGCGCAGCGTGAAAGCGCACCACCGGTAAAGAGGTCGAAGGTGCCCATGACACCTCCACCGGCTGTTTCGTTGGCCTGACGGATGAGATCGGTAAGCGCACCAGCATTGACGCCAGGTGTCGGGACAATCGAGATAACCCGACAGATAAAAACAAGGCCAAGGGTAAAGAGGATACGGCTTCTGAGCTCTTTTATATTCCAAATATTTCTAAAAGTGGACATGGGAACTGATTCCGGATGTTAATTGAAAAAAAAGAACATGTCCGCCCCGAACCGGGGCGGACATCGAATGAATCAAGCGACAACTTCGCAGGTTCCGCCGAGTGCTTCGATCTTGGCTTTAGCGGCTTCACTGAAACCGTTAGCCTTGACAATGAGCTTTTTGGCTTCGAGTGTGCCCTTTGCGAGCACTTTAAAACCGCCTTTATCGAACTTACGAACGATTCCGAGGGTCAAGAGTGCAGCGGCATCTACGACGCAACCCTCCTCAAACGCATTGAGCGCGGAGAGGTTGATGGCGGTGAAGGCGATGCGAGCCGGGTTTTTGAAGCCACGTTTTGGCAGACGACGCAGAAGCGGCATCTGGCCACCTTCGAAGTTCACCTTGTGCTTATGGCCCTTGCGTGCCATCTGGCCTTTAGTGCCTTTGCCGGAGGTTCCGCCCTTGCCGGAGGATTTACCACGGCCGAGACGCTTTGACTTATAATGTGAACCCGGGGTTGAATAGAGTGATGATAGATCCATGGTGCTCCTTATGCGTTGGCGCGCTCTGCGCGGATCTGCTCTGCGGTGCGAAGCTGGGAAAGAGCATCAAACGTAGCTTTCACCACATTGAGTCTGTTCTTCGAGCCCTGACTCTTCGCGAGAATGTCTTGATAGCCCGCCATTTCGAGAACGGCACGCATGCCGCCACCCGCGATGACGCCAGTACCTTCAGATGCTGGCATCAGCAGGACACGGCCACCATCGCACTGACCGGTAACGGTGTGCGGAATAGTCTTGTCCTTCATGGTGACATGCACGAGGCTACGCTTGGCTGATTCGGTACCCTTGCGGATCGCCTCGCTAACCTCGTTGGCCTTGCCGAAGCCCAGTCCGACGCGGCCTTTGCGGTCGCCCACAACGATCACGGCACTGAAGCTGAAGCGGCGGCCGCCCTTGACGACCTTGGCGCAACGGTTTACGAAAACGACATCCTCCTCGAACTCGGGAGCTTCCTGCTTTTTATCTTCGAAAGCCATTATGAGGCCTCCTCTTCTTCGCGGATCTTAAGACCTGCGGCCAAGGCGGCTTCGACAACCTCCTTGACGCGTCCATGATAGCGGAAACCGCCACGATCGACGACTACGAGCAAGATGCCCTTAGCCTTCGCCGCTTCGGCCGCCTTTTCGCCGAGAACCTTTGCGGTTGCGACGTTGAGTTTTGCATCCATACCCATACTGGTTGCCGACGCGAGCGTGCTGCCGGCATCATCGTCGATGAACTGCACGTTGATGTGCGCATTCGAAACGAAGACGGCCATGCGAGGACGAGCGGCCGTTCCTTGCACCTTCTGGCGAAGGCGCTTATGGCGGCGGATGCGAAAGTTTTTTCGATTTTCGAGCTTCATGTTGAAAAATTCCTATTAAGCGACGGTCTTGCCTTCCTTGCGGCGGACCTTCTCGCCTGCGTAGCGAATGCCCTTGCCCTTATAAGGCTCGGCGGGGAAGAAAGAGCGTATGTCAGCCGCGACGCGACCGACGAGTTGCTTATCCGTACCCTCGATCAGAATCTTGACGCCGCCGGGCTGCACCGTGACTTTGATCGCGACCGGAATCTTGTACTCCTTGGCGTTTGCAAAGCCCAGATTAAGCATCAAAGACGAACCTTTGAGTTCGGACTTGAAACCGACACCCTCGATTTCAAGCGACTTCTTGTAGCCCGTGGATACGCCGATGACCATGTTATTGATCAGTGTGCGCACGAGGCCATGGAAGGACTTGCAGGGACGCGTCTCGTTGGCGCGAGATATCGTGACGATAGCCCCCTCGACAACGGCGCTGATGCCTACTGGCATGGTGTATGAAAGCTCGCCCAGTTTTCCTTTGACCGTAACGTCGGATCCCTTAATGGAAACCGTAACGCCGGACAAAACTTGGATGGGGTTATTACCTATTCTTGACATGTATATTTCCCTCCTACCAGACGCTGCAGATGATTTCACCACCGAGCTTACGACGGCGAGCTTCGACGCCCGACATCACTCCGCTAGAGGTGGAGATGATTGCAACACCGAGGCCGCCCAGTACGCGCGGAACTTCCTTCCATCCGCAGAATCGACGCAATCCAGGCTTCGATTCGCGGCGGATGCCACGGATGACCGGCTTTTCGTCTTGATTGTACTTGAGCGCAACTCTGAGAATCTTCTTGGTATCGCCCTCGACTTCGAAGTCCGAGACATAGCCCTCTTCTTTGAGAACTTTGACGATATCCGATTTCAAGCGCGATGAAGGCATCTCGATGATTTCGAGACCTGCGCTCTGTGCATTGCGAACTCGGGTAAGCATGTCCGCGATTGGATCTGACCAACTCATAATTCAGTAACTCCTTTCTCTACCACGACGCCTTGGTGACGCCTGGAATCTGCCCAGTCACCGCGAGTTCGCGGAAGCAGATGCGGCAGAGCTTGAACTTGCCCATATAGGCGTGGGGACGGCCACAGCGACCACAGCGAGTGTAGCCGCGAACCTTAAATTTGGGCGTGCGCTTCGCCTTGGCGATAAGTGATTTCTTTGCCATTGCAGATGCTCCGATTAACGGCCCATGAAGGGCATGCCAAGCAGGGTGAGAAGCTCACGGGTCTGCTCGTTGTTCCTGGCCGTTGTTACGACCGTTATGTCCATGCCCTGCTCAGGTGCGCCGTGGCGGCTGAGGTCGATCTCCGGGAAGATCGTCTGCTCCTTGAGGCCCATGGTGTAATTGCCCATCCCGTCGAATCCCCGTGTAGGGACGCCGCGGAAATCGCGAACGCGAGGGAGTGCCGTGTTGATGTAGCGGTCGAGGAAATCGTACATCCTCTCGCCACGCAACGTCACCTTAGCTCCGATGATCATGCCTTCGCGGAGCTTGAAGTTTGAAATACTCTTCCTTGCTGGGCAGAGCGCCGGCTTCTGGCCGGTGATCTTCGTCAGATCTTCGATCACAGCCTTCTGCGCGTCTTTATCGACGATGCCAAACGCCATGTTCACGACGATCTTTTGCAGCTTGGGTACGAGCATCACGTTCGTAATTCCGAACTTCTCACGAAGTGCGGGAACTACGGTCTCCTGATACTTTTTCTTGAGATTTGCCATTGCTCTTTATGTCCTTATTCGAAACGGTGCCCGGTACCTTTAGCAACGCGGACGGACTTGCCGTCTTCGCGAACGCGCGAGATGCGGACGCCCTTCTTGGCCTTCGGGTCATACGGCATCAGGTTCGACATGTGTATCGGAGCCGGAATATCCAGTATCTTGCCCTCTGGGAACTGCTGCGACTTGCGCAGTGTTTTCTTTACAAGGTTGAGACCTTCGACAACCGCCCTCTGCTTCTTGTTGTCAATAGCGAGGACTTTGCCTGTTTTACCCGCGGATGATCCCGCGTTGACGATCACAATATCGTCCTTCTTAATTCTGCTAACGCTCATGTTACAGCACCTCCGGCGCAAGCGAAATGATCTTCGTAAAGTTCATGTCGCGCAACTCACGTGCCACAGGGCCGAAAATGCGCGATCCAACCGGATTCTTCTTGGCGTCCACAATTACGCAGGCGCTGTTGTCAAACCGGATGTAGGATCCGTCTGGTCGGCGGATCGGGTAGCCTGTGCGGACGACGACCGCAAGGCAAACCTGGCCTTTTTTGATGGCTCCATTGGGCTGCGCTTCCTTAACGGCTACGCGAATGAGGTCACCAACGTATGCATACTTTTTCTTCTGGCCGAGAATACGGAAACAACGCACACGGCGTGCGCCACTGTTGTCCGCAACAGCCAAATCTGTTTCTTCCTGGATCATTTACTTATCCCCTCCGGCGAGTGCCGTCTTCTCAATCTTCATGAGGCGCCAGTGCTTCAAGCGGCTCAGCGGACGGCACTCTTGGATCTCCACAGAGTCGCCGACGGCCGCTTCATTATTCTCGTCATGCGCGTGCATCTTCTTGGCCGCAACGAGTTGCTTGCCGTAGATGGGGTGGTGATACCGGCGCTCGACAAGGACGACGATCGTCTTGTCACCGCTCTTGCTCACGACCTTACCCTTGCGGGTCTTCCGGATGCCACGCTCCGACACGGTATTTTCTTGCTCAGTCATTGTTCTTGATCTCCCGTTCGCGGATCACTGTTTGCATGCGCGCTACTGCGCGGCGCACCGTTCGGATCTTGAGCGGTTGCGTTGAACCGTCCGCAGCAGCCTTCTTAACTTTCATGCCGAGCATTTCTTTCTCGGACTCCTGTATCAGGGCGCGGATTTCCTCTGACGAATTTTCACGGATTTGCTTGATTTTCATCGGTGGTACTCCTTACGCCTGTTGGCTTCTGCTAATGAGGACGGTGCGAATTCCGAGCTTGCCGGCGGCAAGGCGCATGGCCTCACGTGCTATGCTATCGGGCACACCCGCCAGTTCGAACATGACCGTTCCGGGGCGGACAACGGCAACCCAAAATTCCGGGTTGCCCTTGCCCTTACCCATGCGGACTTCGATCGGCTTCTTGGAAACCGGCTTGTCCGGGAAAATGCGGATCCAGAGCTTACCGCGGCGTTTCATACTGCGGTTGATCGCGATACGGCAGGATTCAATCTGAACGGCCGTAATCCACGCGCGATCCATGGCCTTGAGACCAAAATCGCCCTGCGATAGCTCTGTGTTAGATGTTGCGAAGCCTGAACGGCTCCCACGTTGAACCTTGCGGTACTTAACGCGTTTAGGCATTAGGGGCATGTGATCTTCTCCCTCTGTTAGTCTTCATCGGCTGATAATCGTCTTTCTTGCAGATCCAGACCTTGACGCCAATGATGCCCGCCGTGGTGTTGGCCTCTGCGAAGCCGTAGTCGATGTTTGCGCGGAGCGTATGGAGCGGCACTTTGCCCTCCTTCATCCACTCTGCGCGTGAAATTTCGGCACCATTGATACGACCTGAGGCGTGGATCTTAATCCCATCGACACCCAAATCCATGGCCACCTTCTGAGCACGCTTCATGGCGCGCTTGAGGGCTACACGGCGGAGGATCTGCTGGGCAATTCCCTCGGCGACGAGTTGGGCATTGGCATCTGGATCGCGCACTTCCGTGACTTCGATGTAGATCTCCTTGCCCGTGCTCTTCGCGAGTTCTTCGCGTATCTTGTTAATGTCTTCGCCCTTGCGGCCCATAACGACCCCAGGACGTGCTGAATGTACGTTGACACGTACGCGGTTAGCGTAGCGCTCGATTCGAACCTCAGACACCGCGGCATTGATTAGGCGCTTCATGATGAGCTTACGAATCATGCAGTCCTCAGCGAGAAGATCGCCAAAGCTGCGCTTGTCCGCAAACCAGCGTGAACGCCAGTTCTTATCAACCGCGATGCGGAACCCAATAGGATTTACTTTCTGACCCAAGGCTTACTCCTTATTCTCTTCCGTCACTCAGTACCACAGTAATGTGGCACGTCTGTTTTTCAATCGGGCTGGCTGAACCGCGTGCGCGGGGCCAGTAGCGGCGCATGCTTGCGCCTTCGTCGAACACGGCCTTGAGGACAATGAGCGTGTCCACATCGAGACCGGCGTTGTGGCTCGCATTCGCGGCCGCCGACTTGATCGTCCTGCTGAGCAGGGCTGCCGCCTTGCGGGGGCTGAAATCCGTGATCTTCAGCGCCTCGGCAACTTTCTTACCCTGTATTGCACGGGCAAGATCACGACCTTTGGACGCCGATATACGGACGTTTCTACAGATGGCTTTGACTTCCATTTACTTCACCTGATGATTATTTTGTGACTTTCTCGGTCGTCGCACCATGCTTACGGAACGTACGCGTCGGTGCAAACTCGCCAAGGCGGTGACCGACCATGTTTTCCGTTATGAAGATAGGTAGGTGCTGCTTGCCGTTGTGGATGGCAAACGTGTGGCCGACGAACTCGGGAACGATCATGGAGCGACGCGACCATGTTTTGATCGGCATCTTGCGGCCCGAACGGTTCATCGCATCGACCTTCTTATAGAGACAGTCCTCAACATAAGGACCTTTTTTAATTGAGCGTGCCATGTCTGGTTACTTCCTCCGCTTGAGAATAAAACGACTTGAGGCCTTACGCCGGTTGCGCGTCTTGCCGCCCTTGGCGAGCTGACCCCAAGGTGAAACAGCAGGTCCGCCACCCGAGGTGCGACCTTCGCCACCACCCATTGGATGGTCAACCGGGTTCATGGCGACACCGCGCACCGTCGGACGAATGCCCAACCAACGTTTGCGTCCCGCCTTGCCCAGCGTGATCGAACCGAAATCGCTGTTGCCGACTTGGCCAATGGTCGCCATGCAAGCTCCGAGAAACTGGCGCTGCTCGCCCGAAGGCAATTTGAGCGTGACCATGTTTGCCTCGCGTGCCAACACTTGAGCGCCAAGACCGGCTGAGCGAACCAGCTTGCCGCCACGACCTGGAACCAACTCGACGTTGTGGACGATCTGCCCGAGCGGGATCTTCTGAAGGGGAAGGCAATTGCCAACCGTAGCGTCTGCATCGGGGCCAGCCAACACTTTCATGCCAACTTTAAGATCTTCAGGTGCCAGCATATAGCGCTTCTCGCCATCAACGTATGCCACGAGGGCAATGTTCGCCGAGCGATTTGGATCATATTCGATCGCCTGAACAACGGCCGGTATCCCGACCTTGCTGCGAGCGAAGTCGATCATGCGGTAACGCCGCTTGTGTCCGCCACCGCGATGACGAATCGCAATGCGACCCGCGCTGTCGCGACCGGCACTTCGCTTCGTAGCCTTGGTAAGCCCCCTCTCGGGTTTGTCCTTCGTGATTTCCTCGAAGGTCGAAGCCGTTGCAAAACGGCGGCTCGGCGTATAAGGTTTGTAAGATTTGATTCCCATGGATTTACTCCGTAACGTTAGCGCAATCGCCTGCTTTTACAACAGATCGATCTTGTCGCCCTGCTTCAGCGTGACAATTGCCCGCTTCCAGTCCTGGCCTTTAACCGTGCGGCGGTTGCGCAGCACTTTGGTCTTGCCGATGTAATTTTGCGTGTTGACCGCAAGAACCGTCACATTAAAGAACTCCTGAATGGCTTTCTTAATCTCGATCTTGTTGGCGGCCTTGGCGACGTGCAGCATGTAGCGATTCTGCTGCTCCTGCATCGTCGTTCCTTTTTCGGTGACCATCACGGCCTTAAGTATGTCGTTGACGTGCTTCATGACACTGTCTCCTCGTTCGTCTCGCCCGTAAGGCGAGGCTTCAATGCTTCCCACGCAGCGCGCGTCACAACAACCGCAGGATAACGGAGCATCTGATAGACGCCGCAGTTACGAGCCGTGGACACTTCCACACTGGGAAGGTTGCGTGCGGAGAGAAGAAGATTCTCATCGACCGCCAACGTCACCAAAAGCGCGGACGGTGCTCCGATAGCGGCAAGCATCTTGACCAGCTCGCTCGTCTTCGGTATCGCCATACTCAGATCGTCAACAATCATGAGGCTGCCATCAGCAATACGCTCGCTGAGAACGCGACGAAATGCCAAACGGGTAACCTTCTTGTTGACTTTGACAGAGAAGTCGCGAGGGTGAGGACCAAAGGCCACGCCACCACCACGCCAAACTGGAGACTGCCGATAACCGGCGCGTGCACGGCCTGTGCCCTTCTGCTTCCAAGGCTTCTTGTTCGAACCGGCAACCTCGCCCTTCCGCAGAGTCGATGCTGTCCCAGCGCGCAGAGCTGCCGCACGGCCAACAACGGCATCGCGAACCGCCTGATCACCTCGGTCGAGAACCATGGACTCATCGGCGATTTCTACGCCGCCTGCCTCTTGGCCGTTGCGGCCATACATCTTAATGGTTGCCATTACGCCTTCACCGCCTTCTTAATTGACTTGCGTACGATGACAATCCCGCCGATAGGTCCCGGAATCGCTCCTCGGATGAGAAGGATGTTCTGCTCGGGACGCACCTGCATAACCGCGAGGTTCTGCGTCGTGATCCGCCGTGCTCCCATGTGACCGGACATCGGATGCCCCTTTCGCACGGAACCTGGATCCTGGCGCATGCCGATGGATCCTGGGCGACGCTTGACGTGACCACCGTGGGTCATCGGTCCGCAATGGAAACCCCAGCGCTTTACGACGCCAGCAAATCCGCGGCCTTTGCTCGTTCCGATGATGTCGACGTAGCCGACTCCATCAAAGATCGAGACGCCGATGAGATCGCCCGCTTTCACCTGATCGCTTGTTTCTGCCTTGAATTCGCGAAGTACGCGAACAGGCGTTGTAAGGCCCGCTTTGGCGCAGTGCGCCACCTCAGCCTTTGACAGGCGTGAGACTTTTTGCGGTGCCCAGCCGAGCTGCACGGACTCATAGCCGTCGTTCTCGACTGTCTTAACTTGTACCACGGGACAGGGTCCCGCTTCGATGACCGTGACCGGAACGCGGATGCCGTCCTTGTCCCAAATCTGGGTCATACCAATCTTCTTTCCTATCAAGCCTTCCATGACAGATTCCTCAGATCTTGATGGTGATGTCCACGCCTGCGGGAAGGTTGAGCTTCTTCAGCTCATCGACCGTCTTCGCGGTGGGACCCACTATGTCGAGCATGCGCTTGTGAGTGCGCATTTCGAACTGGTCCATAGACTTCTTGTCCACATTCGGGCTACGGTTAACCGTAAACCGCTCTATGCGTGTTGGTAGCGGAATGGGCCCGACAACCTGGGATCCCGTACCACGCGCTGTTTCGATGATCTCCGTCACAGCCTGGTCTAAGACCCTGTGATCGTAAGCCTGCATCCGAATTCTTATGCGTTGACTCTGCATTACATCGTTACCTGTTCAATATTGCTTCCTTGACTGCCCTTGGCACCACTGCGAAAAGTTCTGGTTCCATGGAGTAGGAAGCCCTGCCCCTGGAAAGCGAACGGATCGCCGTTGAGTAACCAAATAGCTCTGCCAGTGGTAAATCCGCTTTGACAACTTGCATGTCACCACGCATCGTCATCTCACGAACCTGTCCCCGGCGCCCGTTCATATCGCCCATGAGGTCACCGGTAGATTCCGGTGGTGCCACAAGCGCGACTGACATTATCGGCTCGAGCAATTCCGGTCCCGCCGCTGTTGCGGCTTCTCGGAATGCCATGATCGCCGCAGTGCGGAACGCCATCTCGGTTGCAAAATCATTGTCGATGATTCCTCCTCCGGTGATGCGGACTTCAACATCCTGCATCGGATAGCGGGCCAAAACACCCGTGATGATCGCATCCTGAACGCCTTGCTCGATCGACGTCCAGAATTCAGGCGGCACGGTGTTCCGGGGTGGTTTAACCTCGATGCGGTTACCCTTTCCTCGCGCCCCCGCGGACACGTGGAGTTCCACGGTCGCCGCCTGGCGTTTGCCTCCGAATTCGCGATCGAACGTGTATCGTGCGCTCGCGCTTCCAGAAACTGTCTCGTAGTAGGAGACCATCGGCTTGCCTGCGTTGGCCGGCACCTTGAATTCCCTCAGGAGTCGATCCCGAAGAATCTCTAAGTGCAGCTCACCCATGCCGCTCACAATCGTCTGCCCAGTCTCGCCATCAATTCTGACACGGCAGGTGGGATCTTCGTCGGTTAGCAACGTTAACGCTGCTTCTAACTTGTCCTTGTCTGCCCGGCTCTTGGGTTCGATTGCCATGAACATCACAGGTTCAGGAAACTCAATCCGGTCGAGTGCGATCTGCGCTTGTTCAGAGCAGAACGTGTCGCCCGTAGTAAACTTCCCGAGGCCGGCAATCACGCCAATCTCTCCACTGAAAATTGCTTCCGTGTCCGTCTGGCTGTTGGAATGCATCCGGATCAGCCGTCCCACACGTTCTCTCACTTTCGTTCTCGGGTTATAGATGTTCATCCCCTTGCGGAGCACACCGGAATAAACCCTCACGAACAACAGGCGACTCAGATAGGGATCTGATGCCACCTTAAAAATTAATCCTGATAGCGGCTCGGCATCGTCTGCCAACCGCGTGACCGCCTTCCCTGTCTTTAAATCGATTCCTTCCACCGCCGGAACATCCAACGGTGACGGCAAATACCGAACCACTGCGTCGAGCAGGGGCTGTATACCATTATTCTTCAGAGCCGTTCCACAGAGTACCGGTACAATCTTCCCAGAAACCGTCCCACGGCGCAACGCCGCATGCATGAGATCTTCGCTCACTTCACCGCCACCCAGAAATACATCGCCTAGCTCTTCGTCAACCTCTGCAACGCCTTCGATCATCGCCATGCGTCTGGCTTTTGCATCGTTCATCAGCTCCGCCGGTATTTCCGATATTACCGGATGCTCACCTTGGTCGGTCACACTGTAAGTGATCGCCTTCATCGTGATCAGATCAATCGCACCGATGTACGTTTCTGAAGCACCCATCGGCATTTCCAGCGGAATTGCAGTGGATCGCAGTCTCTCGCGAATCTCGCCAACCACGCGGTCGAAGTCCGCCCCCATGCGATCCATCTTGTTGACGAACGCAAGTCGCGGCACCTTGTAGCGGTTAGCCTGCCTCCAAACAGTCTCCGATTGGGGTTGGACACCTCCAACCGCACAGAATACGCCCACCGCGCCATCAAGAACTCGAAGCGATCGTTCCACCTCAACGGTGAAGTCAACATGCCCCGGTGTGTCGATCAAGTTTACCTGCCTGCCAAGCCATTCGCATGTCGTGGCTGCTGAGGTAATCGTGATCCCTCGCTCGCGCTCCTGAATCATCCAGTCCATCGTCGCGGTGCCCTCATGGACTTCCCCGAGTTTGTGAACGATTCCAGCGTAGTAAAGTATTCTCTCAGAAACTGTTGTCTTTCCGGCATCGATATGCGCGATGATTCCAATGTTTCGTACATCGCAAAGCGTATGCATGCGAACCGCTTCTTGCGTTTCGTCCTTGCTCTTGCCTTTCGATGACTGATCACTCGCCATTACCAAAACTCCGAAAAAACTACTACTTGAATTGTCAAAGAACCACCCAGGCCGTTAAACAACGGTCCCGCAGCCAAATGGATGCACTGCGGCATTAGAAACTGTCAGCGTCAACTTACCACGCGTAATGCGCAAAGGCTTTGTTCGCCTGAGCCATCTTATGCGTGTCATCGCGCTTCTTGATGATATTGCCCTGGTTGTTGTATGCATCCAAAATCTCCAGCGCGACAGCCTTAGGCATGCCAACACCGCGACGCCCGGACGCATACATCGTCAACCAGCGCAGGGCAAGCGCAAGCTGGCGGTTCGGCTTAATCTCAACAGGAACCTGGTAGGTCGATCCACCAACACGGCGGCTCTTGACCTCGACACGGGGCTTCATGTTATTGACGGCCTTATTCACGACCTCGAGCGAATCCTCGCCCTCGACCTTGCGGGCAATCTCATCGATTGCGCCGTAAACTATTTTCTCTGCAGTCGTCTTCTTGCCGTTTATCATGAGGTAGTTGATCATATGAGCAACCATCTCGCTGTTGAAACGAGGATCGATCTGCTTGGGACGCTTGATTGTCTTTCTTCTTCTTGACATGAACTGCTCCGATTATTTCGCTGCGGCCTTTTTGCCACGCTTGACCCCGTACTTGGAACGGCTCTTCTTACGTCCATTCACACCGAGGCAGTCCAAAGAACCGCGCACAACGTGATAGCGCACACCTGGAAGGTCGGCAACACGTCCGCCACGCACGAGAACAACGCTGTGCTCCTGGAGGTTGTGTCCCTCACCACCAATATAGGCGGTTACTTCGTATCCCGTTGTCAAACGAACACGGCAAACTTTACGCAAGGCAGAGTTCGGCTTCTTGGGGGTCTGAGTCTTAACGAGAAGACAAACGCCGCGACGCTGAGGACAATTCTTCAAGGCAGGAGATTTACTCTTGACCTTGAGGCTTGTGCGGCCTTTTCTAACTAACTGATTGATTGTAGGCATAAGTGTTGATACATCTTGTTCTGTGCAAAGGAATTGGAAGATTAGCATAAAACACGCAGGAAGTGCAAGCTAGAAATGAAAATATTTTTAAATTATTTTTTTTAATTTTACGGTGGCCGAATACCCTTGTTTTGTCGGGAGGAAAGGGCAAAAGAAGGGGGTTTCTCGCAACGTGCAAATTGTTCTATCTTATCGAGACGACTCGAAAGATTGCCGATGTGCATGTTTAAGAAAACTGTCCACGCCGTAATCTTCCGGATGGAGAATAACAAACGGAATATTCCGTTTCAAAAAGTTGTAAGGCTTGTCGGTCAGATAGCCCATACAAGCGTCCGCACGGTCCTCCCGTGTGCGGATGCCCGAGCTTTCCAGATCCATGATCGCGACTATTGAAAAACGATCGGTGAATAATATTCGGTCAAGTGATAGTTAGCCTGGGGCAGTTTGGGATACGATGAGAGTTGCTTCGCCCGCATCGTGTAGCCATAATTATAGCGGGAGACAAGAATGCGCCAGGGCTGTTCTGACGAAAAGTCGATGCCGAGTTTTTCCTTGAGTCCTGCAAGCGGAACAGCCATTTCTGCCGTCCAACCCTTATCGACATCGTGGAAGTCGTTGACCGTCCCCTGCACGCTGGCCTTTACCTCCAATCCCTCCATGATCGGTGCCGAGAAGCTCTCCGGCAATCCGAAATAGCCAGAAGAAGGGAAATAAAAACTCGTTTTATTGCCACGCGGCGAAACGTAGAGCTCGAAATAACCAAGAGCGTTATCGGCCTTGATGAAGACTTCGGCCACATCGCCGCTGTTGTAGAGATGGGATTGGTCTCGATCGCCTTGCGCAACGATGTCGTGGTCTTCGAATGTGATGCCGATATACAGGAATTTTTCACCGAGAAGAAATTGAACACTTCCCCCTTCGTAGGGATCAGCCAGTACCTTGTTGCGTGGCAATTCGGCGAGCTTATCAGTGGTGTCGAGAAGCGACAGGGCGTGAAAAGGTGCGTGTTTCCACTCTGTCTCGTCTAATTTTCCGTCTAAAGTAAAGTCCCCCTGCATTCTCGCGACAACGGCGGACGGTTGCACAACATCCGATACCACCTCCGCAAACGCGCCTCCGCCTATCAGAGACCCAATACCTAGCATACTTACTGCCAAAACTTGAACTTTCATTTTAAAATATCCTCATTGTTTATCCCTGTTTGGATTTCCGGCGGTATGACGGGCTCCAGTAGCGCTGCTTCGTCTGCACTAACGTGCCCTACCACACGTCCATCATCGAGATCATCAACGGTACGGCTAGCCAGGTCAACAAAAAGGCGGCGCAGATCGCGTGTACAGCCGATGGAGAACCAAATTGTGGAAACAACACCAATCGTTCCGGCAATAACAAAGTTATTGATGAAAAACCAGCGCGTCCATCCCGCGGTTCCCCAAGGACTGAGCATATTCCACACGACAACGCCCACAAAGCAGCAACAGAACCCCCAGCCAAACGACCAGATGAAGACCGACCACGCCAGTATTCTGTCGCCACGCGTGTACTGACTGTCGATGCCGATAAGACGCAAAAAGACGTTTCGGGATGGCTGCGGACGAGGAGTTGAGCCGTCCCCTTCGCGATGATATTGACCACGATGCAACATCCTTTCAATATTGAAGACCCGTCCTCGACTTGACGTGAGTAACGAGACGAGAAAATAAAGGCCGACCGACACAAGCATCGTCACAAAGAAAACTTCCTGTGAATTGATGGGAAATTTTTCACCACTCATACGCCATTTAATCATCGGCTCAAAAGGAGCCGATATGCGTTGCAAGATATTTCCCAGATTCTCGACTCGACCAGTGCGACAAAGCCAAGGATAAACCATACTAACCCAGTTCTTCTGCAACAGAATGGCTAACACCGAAAGCGACGAGCCAGAAATCAATGCAACCCAAGCACCGGATGTCGTTCCACGCCGCCAGTAAAGCCCTCCCGTAATACAAATTCCCGCACCCCCAAGCCAAATGGCTCCCGTGATCGCGAAGAACATCAAAATAAAATCAACCTGGCCAAACCAATAGCTAAAAAAGAAGGCAAAGGCAGCCACGCCAGCAATTGCCCATCTGAGTAATGCAATCTGCTGTTTCGGCGTAAAGGCGCGACCGCGGATCGGCAGAACTACATCTTGGACGAGGATGCTACCCCAGGAGTGTAGGTATGTCGTATCGGTCGACAGCATAAGGAAAATACACACTGCGCAAAACAATCCCATAAGCCCCGTCGGGAGTAGGTAACGAAGCGCAAGCGGAACTCGCATCTGCCCGTAGATCGTACCAAAAGTCTGCGAAATAGCAGGGTCAACACCTACCAGCGCTTCGCGAGCCGTGTCTGATCGTGATTCAAGCCTGCTCAGCCGCGCCCCCGCCTCGTCTGGAAGCGATACGGAATCTGCCACTTCCGCAATTCCAGGCTCTGTAGATTGCTCTTGATCATGTCCGAGGCGGCGCACCTGTTCAGCCTTGGCCTCTGCCTTGACCGTTTCAGATCGATCCAGCATCGCTTGAAAAGCGGGAGTCTTCACGCCTGTCCGTAGATACCCGATGACTTCGTCGCGAGCCGATGAAAGTGCTTCTCCACGAATGACATCTTGGGCAACTTTAACCCCCAATTCCGTACGACAAACAATGGCTCCAGCCGGTCCTTCTTGATGCATCGTGCCATTCAAATAAGCGTACGCTACCACGGCCAGCAATAAATACATCATGCCTGAAAAGCCTGAACGCCATGTGCCCAAAACGTTTCCCATCTTTTGTTCATGTGCACTGCGGGCAGCAGTGTTGTAGCCCTGCGTACCCGACCAACTCATGCGGTTAATGATTCCCCCAAGAATACCAACGACAACGTAGAACAGATTAAAGTCCCGCAACGCCGAAATATCAAATGGATTGATCATGCTCTTCCCTGAAGAGCGATCTGTGATCACCGGAGCCAAATCGTTAAACCACGAGAAACGGAGCAGGATATACCCTACAATAAGCACGTAGACTGGATAGCCAAACAAGCCCTGAACACAGTCGGTAACCATGATGGTAACCTGTCCTCCTCGGGCAGCGATAATAACCGCAAGACCGAGAAAAACCGCCATCAACAGTGCAAACGTGGGGAAAATCCAACCAAAAACATTAAGATTAATAGGTAAATCGCAATAATAGACGAGGAAACGGGCACCAACAGCAGGGAAAAGTGCGTAATTCAAGATGCCCGAAATTGACTGCAAAACGCCTGCGAAAATACGGAACCGACGGCTGTAGCGAATTTCTAAAAACTGCCCCATCGTCATGGCTCGTGTCTCTCGGAACCGATAGCTACAATACCCTGTGAGAGCCAGTACAATCCCAATGGGTGCTGCAATCGCTCCCCAGAACCCGTACGCAAATCCAGATTGGTAATACCCCTCGTACATGGCAACCAGGCTGATCAAGCCCATTCCGGCCTCGCCACTCGCTACGCTGATCACGTAGCGGCCCGCGACGCGCCCCGCCGTCAGAAAGTCCGCAACCCCACGCACAAAGCGCTGCGTCCAGGCACCGATTCCTAGCACAGCGGCTAAAGAGACAACCACGATCACCCAATCAATCCAAGTCAACGCTGATGTCATTTAATTTCTCCTGCCTGTTGAAAAACCGTGCTGAATCATACTCATAAAATGGTTGTCGGTTTCCGAGATGCCGGCCGACGGAAAAAGTTGTGTAACGGGTATCCTCTCAGCACCCAAAAACGCCTCAGCGATGCTATGCGTTGTATCGCTTCCCTGCCTTGGGGCGTCATCGTCTCAGGGCTTAATTTGTCCCAATACTTGTAAACACCAGAGAGATCAACAACGCATAGGAGGCGGCGAAAACGCGAAGGGAGTCCCTTCATCGATACCGCCGATTGAAAGTCAATCAAAGCCGGTCTGCCATCCGCAGTAATCAAGATATTCTTTTTATTACGTAAGTCGAGATGTGCAATCCCCTTCTCATGCATCTTGGTTACGAGTTCTTCGAGAGCTTTGAAGTAAGGTTCCCCAACTCGCTCCTTTCCAAAGAGGGCTTCCTGGAGCGTAACCCCAGGAATATAAGGATAGGCAAGTGCCCATTTCCCCCGGGACATGATCGGCTCTGGAATGCCGTCTAGCCCCTCAAGGTGGCGCAATGCGCGTTTCTCCCTCCACAGCAAGAGACGGGCAATCGTATGCCGAACGAACCAGTTGCACGGACTGAAATCCTTCACAACCCACTCCCGGCCGCGTTCGTCCTTAGCTTTGAAGACATAGGCATTACTCCAGCGCTTGGACGAGTAGGGAGCTAAGATCTCAATCGGATTACTCTCAAGCTTAAAATTACTCTTGGGGTCAGCATTCATGAAACCGCCTTTAGTCTAAAAAGATAATGACGAGCCCAATTCTACTACCGTAATTGATTTTTGTCAACATCAAGAAAATGAATTAGGGGATCGCAACCGTAATCCAAGCGAGCAGGTTAGGCTTCCCTGTCATTCGCATCGCCCTGCGTTCTAACGCGGCAGCATCGACCGAATCAAGCGTGTTTTGGCCCAACACAACGCCTTCTACACGAGCGTCAGCCCCGCACATAATATAAATCCGAACCGTCTTGCCTCGTCCCGACTTCAGGTCAGCCGTAAAACCTTCCGGTACTTCAACACCTGGGACCGACACCCACGTCCTAACCCCGACGGTACCATTCTCGGTATTGTTCGTTCCACTCGCTTTCTGGATTGCGGGAACCCCTGGCATTGAAAGTCGCCAGAACGAAGATCCGCCCGGCCATCGACACGAAAGTCGATCTTGAGGCCAGGTTTCGAAGCTCCGCTGTTCGGGCAATGGCGGTAACAACGCCAGTCTCTCCGTTGATGCTGCTAATCCGGCAGCAACGATGCCATCAGCGAAACCTCCCGGCGATGTGAAGGCAAAGACCGTAGGCGACAACACCATCGCGTCAGCCTGAGCTCCGACCTGCTCAATGATTGCCGAAGTCATTGGTGTGCCAACGACTCCAGATGCCTCCTCATCATGAAAACCGGGGCAGAGTAACCACCCTGCCACGAAAAGAAAAACCACCGCAACCACATCGAAACGGAGCGCATGAAGACGCCGGTAACGGAAGCGGCGTCGTCTTACCAAAACAGCTTTTCTCTTGAGCGTGTTGTTCACGGTTCCTTCACCACATAGCAGATTCGACTAACCCCAGCGCTTTTAAGCAACATCGCGAGCCGCATCGTATTTTCGTGGGTAACGTCCTTGTCTATATAAAGCAAAGCCTCCGTCTCGCCAGATTGTAGAACCAAAGTTTCCAACGTGTTACGAAATGTTGCAATGTGATGGGGCTGAGACAGATTGTATCGAGAATCGTTGAAAAAAACGGTAACGCCCATCGGCGGTACCGTCGCTCCGTCGTCTACTCCGCCAGATTCCGCAAGCGATTCCACGCCGAGAGGAGACACCTTGGCGACAATCATGATCGTCGAGCGCATGCCGTCTTTGACCGCAAATGCTGGAAGATCGACGCTAATGCCGGGAGTGCTCGACATCATAAGAGTGAAAAAAGCAAACGCCACAGATATAATCATCATGTCGAACCACGGTACTACGACAAAAAATACAGAATAGATACGGCTTCGTGGTCGATACCGCGTGCGAATCCCGTCGCGCCCGAAATTCGCGAACCAATCAAATTGGAGCGGCACTTCACTTTCGCTCTGCCTCATCGGCTCATTCATTGCGCCCCCCCACCCATGGCATTTTCAAAGAAGTACAACGCCTCTGAGCAGGCGTGGCGCATATCGAGGACGAGACGGTCGATCTTGACAACAAGAACATTGAAGCCCACAAAACAGGGAATCGAGACCATAAGCCCGGCTGCTGTGGTGATGGCACCCGTGATCAGTCCATCCGTGACGGACCCCGTATTGACAAACGGAGTCGCCGCCTTCATCGAAATTAATGACGCGAGAATGCCCAGTACGGTTCCGAGCAGACCGAGAAGCGGTGTCACTTGGGCGATAAGGGAGAGAACCGAAAGCCTGCGCTCCATACGCGAAATCTCGGCACGTCCGGCCTGATCGAGCTCATCCATCAGTTGCTGTCGCGTCGATTGTCGCCGCTTAATTGCAGTCGAGATTAGTCGAGCCACAGGCCCGGGCGTCTCCTCGCACAACGTAATGGCCTCGGCCACATTACCCCGCTTGATTGTATTAAATATTCCTTGTAGAAAATCGGTTTCATCTATCCTCGCGCGGTGGAGATGCAGCGACCGCTCAAGGAAAACGCCAAGCGCAACGATGCCGAGAACGATGATGACCCAAAACACGGGTCCGCCTGAAAAGATATACGCCTGCATGTCGATCTCCGCTTTTTAATAATTCGTGATTTTAGTGGCAGGATCAAGCCTGTCCTTTTTTATGCGCTCAATGCGCCTTGCAGCTTCTTCAGCCCCGGGGAACCCCGCTTTGGTAATCCTTTCGAGCATCGCCACGGCTGCAGCCCAATCTTCGCTGCGTTCAAATATTTCGGCTGCACCGAACACAGCCCTAGAATACCAAACTCGCGTGGGCGAATCCACGGCAACCTGCACCGCGACATCAGCCTGCTCAAATTGGCAGATTACATTGGTATAATATCGCTCCGAAGCCTCCTTCGAACGGCCCGATTTGTCCAAACTGCGCCCGATCTTATACTCGCACTGAAGCACGATGTCGAATGGTTGTTTTATAGAACTTGCAAGCACTTTCTCATACGCCGCAATACTTTCCGCATAGCGCACGGCATTGTCCGCACCCAGCGTAAAAAGGCAGTCTCCGCGCCGAGCCATCGCCGAAGCTCGCAGAGGATCGTCCGTCGCGGTCTTTATCACAACATCATAAAGCAAAATAGCTGCATCGAATTGCAGCAATTCGGTCAAGGCCTCGGCATGGAGGAATTGTGCCAACACGACGCTGCCACGCTCAGGGTATTCATTGATAAGCTTGAGCACTGTGTCGATCGAATCCTGAAAATGCTTCTGCTGAAATTGTGCTTGCGCCTTGAATAACAATGCGTTATCGGTCTTGCTCTCGTTAGGCCACGTAGCAGCATAGCTCCCAAAATATTGCTCCGCCTGACCATAATCGCTGGTGTTGAAACTACGGCGAGCCATCCAAAACAAGGCCTCTCGATACCATTTTGAATCCGATGCTTCCTTCAGCATCGCCCGAACCGTAGAAACCGCTTCCTCTGTGCGCCGGAGCATCAACAGAGCTTCTGCTCCCATGAGTCGAGCCTGGTCACACGCCTCGCCACCGCCTACAACGGCCACCGCTGACTCAAAGTGCGCAAGCGAATCTTGATAGTCACCTCCATGAAATTTCACCAGTCCTATTCCCAGTAGTGAGGAGGCCTTAAGTTTTGGATCAGGCGATTCAGCGGCTAACTGATAAAGTTCAACGGCGCGTGTCTGGCCTTCTGGCATCGGAGCCTTGGCATCTTCCACCACCTTGAGTCGAGCCGCCAAAAAAAATGCCGCATAAGCCTCCCGAGTACCGGGGAACCCCTCCGTCAATTCTATAAGGGCGGAATACGATGCCTGAGGATCAAGCTCTGCCATGCATTCCGCCTCCAGCAATTTCGCCGCAACCACCACTGGCCCCGATGGTGACAACCCCATGAGCGAAGCAAGCGTCGCAATCGCCTGACGGTTAAATCCAGCCTTCTTCTGGGCTTCTGCGGCGCTAAAAAGATTGGAACCTTTGTCCGAAACCTCTCTGGAGAGCTCAGCCGCCTTTAAATAGGCAATCGCCGCCTCGGCATGCTGCCCTATTCCCGATAAGGCGATACCACGACCGCGTTGCGCCGTATTTTCAAGTGGACTTCCGGAAAACGACGAAAGGAACAAATTATATTCACCCAGAGCTGGTTCGAACATGTTAATCGAAAGCAGCTTATCGGCAACTAGGCGCACCGTCTCTGCCACCGCTGCCGAACGCGGCGCGGCGGCAATAAGCCGCCGCGTACTCGCCACTGCTTTGTCGGAAAGACCACACCTCGCTAAAATCAAGGCTAATGTCATCTCGCATTCTTGACGTATCACGGGGGACTCCGCGATCAAAACAGCCTTTTCGGCCATCGGCACGGATTGCGCGTCAATTTTGTCCTTCGACAACAGCATTGCCGCCGCCGCCATCGCCAACGCACGGGTGTCGGCGGGTCGTGTAGAAGATCCCGTTGCCAACTCCGCCAGCACCACTAGTGCATTGGTTTGAAGTCCCGCATCGCCAAGCGCTCGCGCACGTAGCAGAGAGGCCACCGCTGAAATTTCAACTTGATTGGTTAAAGCCGCCAAGGGCTCCAGAAGTAAAGCCGCCTCAACGGACTCTCCCGCCTCCAAGAGTAGACGTGCCCGATCCATGACAAGCTCCGGAGCCGGATTCTCTTCCGCGCCAAGCAGACCAATCGCCTCCGCTGAACGCCCCGATACCGAGAGTGCATAAACTAGAAGGCGCAACGCCGGCACGTGTAGCGCATCCTCTGGGCCGGTCATATCCAGCACCTGCCACAAAAGTCCGATAGCGGCATCATGCTGCGAAGCACGAATCAGCGCCCGAGCCTTCCAATAAGCACTCAGCCGAGTAAAAGCCTCGTCCCCTTCCGGCCACTTCACACCATCCGAAGCACTATCCTCAAAAATCTTCAGCCATGCTTCTGGCTCCAGCGTACTCTCGTAGACCGACATCAGCACAGCAAACGCCCGATCCCGAGTCTGCGAATCGACCTCAACCGAGCCAAAGACGGACTCGGCGCGACTTTTGGCCATCCCGAAAAGACCATCCCTTAACGCGCTTTCCGCCACAGAAATATCCGATACCGCAAACGCGACACCACCCGTAGGTGCTGCCACCGCAGCAACGCTTCCCGTGGCAACGTCTTGTGGCAGAGTCTCCACCCCACCCGACGCTCTATTCACGGTAAGCAAAGCCAGTAGCATTACATAAAACGCCGCCATAAGATGATATTTTTTAAATCGTAATTGAGTATCGCACATCGGTCGCCGATTCTAACATATCGCCGAAAGCAGAGCAAGAAGCAGAGCAAATGATTCAGCAATTCTAATTATGGCAAATCTTCTCTGAAGCGGCGTGCTCGGAGAGCCCG
>CAZKJH010000055.1:0-22937 GCA_964553035.1 uncultured Lentisphaerales bacterium
AAAATGTTTTCCGCATCTAATCAGTTCGAAACAGCGTCAAATGAAATCGCCGTGCTAGATGTCCAAGATCACCTTTTTTTTCATTGTGAAATCGGACGAGCTCGTGTACTATTAAGGGCTTACTTGTCAGTTGGGGTGTCTGCCGCAGGGCAGTCTGAGATTATACCCACAGAACCTGAACCAGTTAATGCTGGCGGAGGAAATCTGATAGCTTCATAAAAGACGATTTGCTTCAAGGCCTTGATGCTCCAGCGGACAACGAGAACGAACTCAACCCGAAGGAACATCAAAATGAAACAGCAAGTTATGGAAGAACAAATCTCCGGCGCAATCGTCAGGAGCTTCTTCACCAAGTTCGAGAAACATTTGGCCGTCGATGTCGCAATTGTCGGTGCCGGTCCCTCTGGCCTCGTGGCCGCACATGATCTGGCAACGGCTGGATTCAAAGTGGCCATTTACGAAAGCAAGCTCGCGCCGGGTGGTGGAACATGGGGCGGTGGCATGCTCATGAATGAAGTTGTTGTTCAGGACGATGCCGTCGAAATTCTTCATGAATTCGGCATAACAACCGTCTCCCTAGGAAATGGATACAATACTGCGGATTCCGTCGAAATGGCATCGGGCCTCATTTTCGGCGCACGTAGGGCAGGTGCCGTCATCTTCAATGCGATGAGCGTCGAGGATGTTGTTGCACACAACGGCGTAATCTCTGGTGTGGTCATCAACTGGAATCCCGTCCGCAGACTCGACATGCACGTCGATCCTCTTGTCGTTACGTCACGCGCGGTGCTCGACGGAACGGGACACCCGAGCGAGATCGTTGCAAAGGTCGTGAATAAAGCTGGCATGAAGGTCGATTCTCCGACCGGCGGTATCGTGGGCGAAAAACCCATGTGGATGGAAGATGGCGAACGCACAACGGTCGAGAACACCATGCGCCTCTGCCCTGGGCTCTACGCCTCAGGCATGGCGGCGAACAACGTCCAAGGCGGTTTCCGCATGGGCCCGATCTTCGGAGGCATGCTGAGAAGCGGACGAAAGATCGCACACATCATCGCGGAAGACCTTTCAAAATGAGGATAAGAAACGACGAACGTACCAATTCGGCGTTCGGCCTGTACTTGGTAATCACCCACCCACGCACAAGCTTCGAAGCGTGCGCGGGGGCCGCCGTCCAAGCCAGAGTCCGCTATGTCCAACTCAGAATGAAGGAAGCTTCACGCGAGGAAATCCTTGAGCAAGCCAAAAAAATCCGAAGCATTACTGCCGGGACAAACACGCTGTTTATTGTGAACGACGACCCATCTATTGCTGATGAAGTTGGCGCAGATGGCGTCCATCTCGGGCAGACCGACATGCTCCCGACCGAAGTGCGCAAACGCTACCCGAAACTGAAGTATATCGGGCTTTCAACCCACAGCTTTCGTCAGGCCCAACAGGCCTTACAGGAGGCTCCCGACTATATCGGTGTAGGTCCAGTCTTTACGACGCCGACAAAAAAAATTCCTGACCCCGTCATCGGTTGTGTGGAGGCAGGTCGGATTATAAAATCCGTTGCGCTCTCTGCTGTCGCCATCGGGGGCATTGATGCCGCTACATTACCTGCCGTACTCGAGGCAGGAGCGGTCAACTTCGCCGTCGTCCGCGATGTCTGCTCATCGTCCCATCCCTACGATTCCATTCGGCGTCTCATGGATATTTGGGCGCAGTATTTTTTCGCCTGATGACACAAACCCGCAAATCGGAATAAACCCATTCTCAACGCCGTGCTGTGTGCGAGCCCTCTGTGGCTCGCACTACCCCCCTATCGCAGTGCCGCCACCATAGCCCGTATATGCGCTGGCGTCGTGCCACAGCACCCCCCGATCAAAGTCGCACCCGCATCACGCAACAGCAAACACTTCTCTGCCATCATCTCCGGTGTCTCCCTAAAAACTGTCTTTCCATCCACAAGCGAGGGCATCCCAGCGTTCGGCATGGCCAGCAGGGGCAGAGTCGACACACTGCCACGCATCTCGCGCACGATATGAACCATGTGGTCGGCCCCCAGTCCACAATTAGAACCAATCACATGAGCCCCAGCTTCTGCTGCCGCCACAGCAAACTGCGCAGGCGTTACGCCCATCATTGATGCGTATCCTCCATTAAGTTGCGGATCGAAAGTGAAGCTACCCACAACCGTCATCTCTGTACAGGAACGCACCGCCCTAATCGCCGTACAGCATTCCTCAATAGCAGTCATGGTCTCAATAATCACCGCGTCAGCTCCCCCTGCCTCAAGTGCGTTTGCCTGCTCGGCAAACGCCTCGAAAAAAGATGCTTCCGTCTCATCTCCATACGGTTCCATGAACTCGCCCGTGGGGCCAATGCTGCCAAGAACATACTGCGTATCACCCGCCACTTCGCGTGCAAGCACTGCTGCCGCATAGTTAATTTCATGGACACGATCTTCTAGCCCGTAATGGCGCAGCTTGTAGCGTGAACCTCCGAAGGAATTGCACTCGACCACGTTGCTACCCACCTCACGGTAGTTCCGGTGAATCAACTTCATCTCAGCCCGATGTGTGAGACACCAAAATTCTGGGCATTCGCCGGGTTGCAGACCCATAGCCTGAAGTTGTGTGCCCATAGCGCCGTCCACAATGAGAATCTCACCTGAAGCCAATCTCTTTTCAATTTTTTGCATAAAAAGTACCTTTTAAAAACCTCTCTCCATGCTATCGATTCTCCTTAGCACTGTCAATACCGATGTAAATTCGAGAACAGTGAAACGGGTGGAATTCAACTAAATTGAATTCCACCCGTTTTTCGCTTTCTGACTTTTTCCTATAGCTTGAAAATGCCGAATAGTGTAAGATGCACCACAGTATGAGTCTCAAAGCAAAAAACATCTCCACTGAATGGACTGTGGCGAAACCCGAGGACGGAATTTCGCTACAAGAATTCCTCGCTTCACGCATGAAAGCGTCCAAGCGTGTAGCAAAACAGCACATCGATGCACGCGTCGTCAGAGTAAACGGCAAAAGCGTCTGGATTGCCCGCCACGCCCTTAAACAAAAAGATGTCGTAACGGTGGCAGCCTCCGTGGCATCGCCCACAGCCCTTTCCCAGCGCGTCACCAAACTACCTATTCTGTTTGAAGATGATGACTACCTTGTCGTGGATAAACCACACGGCATGCTAACCAACGAATCAGCTTTTAGCGCCGAATCAATCCTCCGCACCCAAAAAGGTATTCCAACAATTCAAGTCTCTCATCGTCTTGATCGCGATACCACAGGCTGCCTGCTGATGTCGAAAACACCGGAAGCGCATGAAGCGGTTGTGGAGATCTTCAAGATGCACCATGTGGTCAAAGTCTACCGAACCATCGTCTATGGAAAATGGGAAGCCTCTGCAACTACGATTGAACTGCCGATCGACGGAGAGCGAGCAACGACGAATATTCACTGTTTGCGAGCCAATCATGATTTCAGTCATCTCGCGATCCGCATTGAAACAGGGCGCACACATCAGATTCGCCGCCACTTGGCCATGGCACGACATCCGGTTGTCGGCGACACTCAATACGGGCCTAAAATTGTCGAAGATGTCCGGCTAGCGCGGCTGACCTACCCTTTGCTTCATTCCGTCGAGCTTGAGATGGAACACCCCAAGACAGGAGGCACGTTGAAAGTCTTCTCCCCTATTCCTCAGGATTTCCATCGCTGGCTCACAACACTCAGGCTCATCAATCCGAGATAGCATTATCACTTGCGAGGGTGCGTTTTGTTTTTCGTAGCAAGCCGTTCTCGAGATGCCACGACCTCTGAACGCGTCGCCAAGTGGCGGCGTTCAGACATCGCCAACGCAGCAGCCTCGATCTCGCCAGCCTTCGTATGGCGTGATGCCAACTCAGCAAGCGTTTCGTCAAATGTATTCGCCGCAGAGACCACAGCATTCGCAAAGCTGTCTTCGATTGAAACGCGCTGCTTTCGAAATCGATCACGAAGCTGATTAAGGTGAGTTGATTCGGACAAGGCGATTGATTCGGAAACCTCTCGGTTCAATTCGAATCGACTCATCTCAGCACTCGAAAGCTGCAAACCAATAAAATCTCCTTCTCGCTGCCGCTGTCCACTTAACTCCTCAAGAGCTTTCAAATAATCGCTCTGCCATCTCTCCACGGCACTCGCATAATCATCGACGGCTTTGCGGTGAGCCTCCTCATACTGGTTCCTAGGGTTTAGAATAATATCCGATTGATGAGATTCTGCCACGATTTCGTTGTAATTCGATATCGTGCCTTCCGGATTCCGAGCATCGTATTGAGCCAATGCCGCCTCTGCATCAAGATAACGTGGATCAGAGTAAGTACTTTTGAGAATTCCACTAAAGAACTCCGCCTCAGTCATTTCACCGCTTTTCGTCAATTCCGTTACATGCGAATGAAGGTCTTCAATATAAGCTCGCGTCACCGCAACCTGTTTTCGAAAGATAGGTGCTCGGCGCTTGTCCCGTAACAAACGGAAAGTCGCCTGAGTTGATGCAAGAATAGAAGCAACTTTGGTGCTCTCAGGAAGCAGGACTCGACTTTCGGAAAATCTCATCAACTCCTGATCCACGAGTTTCCATCCGTCGAAGCTCCCATCCGCTCGACTTTGTTCTCGTAGCTTCGTCAGCGCACGAACATATTCACCAGCCCATTCTTTTTCAGTTATAGACAGATCGTTTTCAACCGCCTTCATCTGGAGATTGAACTCCTTCTGAAGCAAAGACAGCGTAGGTGTCAACGCCTTATCCTCGTTGACACATAAAGAGACGGGTTCGATTTTTTCTTTACCCGAAAAATATTCCTCGAAATTTTTCACATCCCATAATGAGAGGTAACCGGTTATGGCAGCCCCAATTCTCGGCATTCGTGAAAGTTGTAACATCGGTCGTCCAATAGCGCGTGCACCGGGCAGATCAAGCCGAATCATTACAGGCGTGATCAGCAGATAAAGCACGGCAAGAAAACTAGTAATGCCGACGAATTTCGCAAGAACGCTGTGCCGCTTGTGTCGCCCCAGAACACGCAAGAGGCGGGCACGCTCTGGCATGCCGTCGTCATCCACCATACTCATGGTGTACAAGAGCCGTTCGCCAAGATCCCAGTCCTTCGCCATGAATGCCTGATTGACACGAAGAAGATCGCGCGTCAGAATCTTCGCAGGAATCGATGAAAGCTCATCGAAAAAGGCATCTTGCGAGGAAGAAAGCTCCCGGAACTCTTGGATGAATCGCCGTGCACGTTCAAAGTTTTCAGCAGCCATCTCCGTGGCGATGATTGCCCGCAACTGCTCGCGCCGCTGATGCCGCTTCTGCGCTGTCTCCCCCAACGACTGGATTTCCTGGCGCATCTGTCTTCCATTCGGACCAACAGGATCGAACGTCATAGGTTGCGAAGCAACGTTCACCGCCCACTCATACTGGTGAGATTCAATCGCATTGCGAATTTTCCTCAGCATAATGAAGGTGCTCTCGTATTCACGCGCATTCGCACCACAGACACCACAGAACAGCGTTCCTACCTGCTGATCCTCGCCACATTCCCGACAGAGTTCACGGCCATCCCAGCCACATTCACCGCAAAACCGAGTACTCAGGGGATTGATGGTATCACACCATTTGCACCGCCACGTCGTTTTAACCGTCGGCCGTTCCGTCTTGGCCTCCACAAGTAGGGCTGTCAGTGCAGCATCGAAGCTGGCAACCGTCTGATAACGCATCGCACGCTCCGTCGCGAGAGCCTTGCAAACCAAGGGGCGAACAGAAGTCGGCAAATCCTCTTCACGGAAAAAACGAGGGTTCTTTCCCGACAAGGAAAAATAAAGAAGTGCTCCGAGACCATAAACGTCAGCCCGTTCGTCCGACAGCGTTGCGTCCGACTCCTGTTCGGGGGCACCATAGCCCAACGAAATGAACTTATCACCTTTAACAGTGAGATCAGAAACCTCGTCGGGGCGCGTTAACCTTGCCAGACCAAAATCAACGATCTTCGGCTCGCCCGCCGCATCCATCAGAATGTTTGAGGGTTTTAAATCACGATGAATCACACCACCAGCATGGGCAGCTTCTATGGCATGGCCAATTTTTAGCAAAAACGAAAGTGCATCATCTAGCTTAAACGGTCCGTTCTGGTTCACATACTGCTCCAACGACTGTGGTGGACACGGTCCGCTGATATCCGTCTTCGGCAACGCACTCTCCACGTACTCCATAACGATATACGGACCTGCAGAGTCTTCGCCGATTGAATAGATGTGAACAATATGAACGTTGTTGAGCGCGGCCGCCGCCTTCGCCTCATGAAGAAACCGTCTTCGGACAGCAAGCTCATCACGCAACTCCGCTTTTAACCTCTTGATCGCGACATAACGCCCCAAACGCCTATCCAGTGCAAGATAGACCGACCCCATGCCACCAACACCAATTTTACTCTTAATGGAATAGACGGAGAGAAGATCAACAGAACTAGGCTGAGAAAAATAAGGAGACGAAGACGCAATAGGAGCCACAGGCTGCTTGGCCTGCTCTGGGATCAAACGCGTCTTGAATTCATCCTTTTCACCTGATTCATTCAATCCGACTTCTGGCGTTTTTTTATCCACCTATTTCCTCTCCCAATGCCAGATATACACCACTCCAGCACCCCATTTACTAACGTGCTGCTATTGTAGCAAAGCCTCTGCTCTTTTAACATCCGTTTTTTCGGCCTCTCCTTTTATCCTCCATTTGAGGGCCACTATGCAGAGAGAAGTGCCGCTACCCCCAATCATGCCGCCGAATTAGTCTCGTGCGAGGAAATCAGGGCGACTTTTCCGCATCCAGCTTGAATCCATACTGGACATCGCATATCAGAATCGCCTATTCTATTTATCGCCTGCCCCCCAAAAAATGCATTCCATGTTTAAGGAAACAGATGCCCCTCCGCCGTCCGAACCTCTCCCTCCAGTCAAACGCCGAAAAACCAGCGCAAAGGGAAAATAAAGCGAAACCTCTTCTAAGAGTCAAGTTCATGTCTAATCAAACATCTGGATCTATACGATCAGTTTTTCAACCGGTCGACACACTGGCCAATCTGCTATTGGCGGATCGATGCGTACGCAATGGGGAGCGGCTAACGCTAGATCGACCGCCGCTTTATCGTGAGTGTTGCCTACGGCTGACGCTACGGGGACGCATAGAAGATCTGATGATCGATGGCGGCCAGACGCTGGCAGACGCAGTAGATGCCTCCGGCAACGGCTGGCGGCTGGGCTTGACACCCCACGGCTATCTAATCTTCGAAATGCTGCATCCCGACCCTGCGGCGTGCAGCCAGGTTGAATCGTACGTGCCGGTGCATGTCGTGATGTCCGGCGAAGGCCCGTTCGATGTGGGGTTCTGCCTGTGTAACGAGGACTGGGAACCGGCAGCGTTAGGCAAACCGCCTCAGACAACCGGTGCAAGAGCGAGCGGAGAGGGTTCCTCTTACGTGCGCTTGTTTGCTGTTTCTGGTCCTCGGCAGCGTCTCAGTGAAATCGGTGGCGAAAATCAGATGGCTGGGCCGGCCCTAAACCCCACGCCCACCACGCTGATCGTTGGCGGCGATGCCGCTGGGAAAACCAGTGCTGTGGCCGTAGAGCATGCTGTGGTATACAATACCAGCCGGCTGGAACTGATCGATGGCATGGAGCGACCCTCTGCGCGGGAGGCGATGCCCCACGTGCCTGGTGGAAGCGCCTTCGAGCCGCGGTGGATTGATACGGAAACGCTCGAAATTTTTACGCGTCCCGATTTCATAGCTACGGAATCGTACTGGGTCTATCTCGGGCTTGCACATCTGCCGCCGACGTGTCGGCGGTTGCACCTCTGGACACGATGGAAAGGAGGAACAAACATGACGCCAACCTTCTTCTGGAGCCCCGACGGCATCGCTTGGACGCGCGTGACGCCTGCACGCGTTGCCATGCGTATGGGACACGGCTTCAATTTTCGGGTGACATTTGATGTGGACGGCCCGTTGCGACAAGGCGGATTTCTTGCCAGTTGCCCTCCGTTCACTGAGGCTGACCGCGAAACATTGCTAAACTGGGCAGGCGATCAGGCTGGCGTTGTGGTGACGACCATCGGGGCATCGGTAGAAGGAAGGCCGCTACACGCCATCCGCATCGGCGGCGGGGCAGACGGCCACGCGCAGCACGGCGTGGCGATTGTCTGCGGACAGCACTCACCGCTGGAAATCATGGGTGGCCGCGTACTCCGACCGCTGATTGAAGAGCTATTGGCGCGCCCACAGTTGCTCGAAACGTGCGTCTTTCACTTCGTACCCACCGTGAATGTGGACATGCAACACCACGGCGGCAATGGTTTAAATATCAACAGTCAAAACCTCAACCGCCGCTGGCTACAGGCTCTGGAACCTGAAACGCAAGCGTGTGTGTCTTACTTCGATGCCCTGCAGGCGCAAGGTCAGGTCTTTGATTTAGCGATTGATATTCACGCCGGCGGCACGTTTCGAAACCACTTGCTCTTCTCCATGGGATCCAGCCCGAGCGTACCTATCTCCCCGCAAGCAGAGGCGAAACAGTTGGGCTGGATCGATCGATTAGAGCGCGAGGTTGGCCTGCGTCGTTCTGAAGGCCGGGCAATGATCCAACAGTCGATACGAGCCACCGATTACTTCTTCCAGAAACACGGTGCGACGGCCTTTTGCCTCGAGCTCAGCACGTGTAGTTATTTCGATCCTGCCTCTGTCCGCACGCGTCCGTTCGGAACGGAGGCTTTCAACACACTGGCTCAAGGATTAGCGCGCGCTTGCGCGGATGCATTCGGAACTACTAAAGGAATATGATGAACATAAATTGGAATAAAAAATGGTTGAAGGCTATCGGACAACCCACAAATTATGCTTTTGAGCATACGCTAAAATTGCAAGAGAAATTTAGCACGGAGGATTTTGAAGGCGAAATTTATTCTCAAGCCAATGCTCCGGGGCGATCCCAGAGAATGCTTCTGATGCTACCGAAAGGCATCTCTTCTCCTTGTCCCAGTGTGGTCGTGCCCTTTTACTATCCAGACTATGAATGCGGCTACGACTTGCAAAGCAAAGAGAAAATTGATCAGACGCATGCTCGGGCTCTGAAATTGGTGCGCAGGGGTTACATCGTGGCCTCAGCAGATGCCTATCATCTGACGTATAGAGTTAGTGAGTTGTCACGAAAAGACTTCTCTCGCTGGTCACTAGCCGCAGAAGCACTGATGCAAGACCACCCACACTGGACTGGTATTGGAAAACTCGTCGCGGATACGCAGTTGATGATTGATGTCCTTGAAGCCGATCCGCGCTGTAAGCCTAATAAAATAGGCATCTGCGGGCATTCACTTGGCGGAAAGATGGCTTTTTACACGGGGTGTCTCGATACGCGTATTAAAGCCATTTTGGCCAGTGATTTTGGTATTGGCTGGGAACAAACGAATTGGCGCGATACATGGTACTGGGGTACCAAAGTCGATGCGTTAATCGCCGCTGGCATGGATCACAGCCAGTTGCTGAATATCGGCGATAAGCCATTTATGCTCTTGGCTGGGCAGTTTGATAATGAAGATAGCCGGAAGTATTTGAACAGCAAATCAATCCTGTTCAATCACGCCAGCGGTCATCAACCCACACCTGAAGCAGTGGAGGCAGGCATGAGCTTCTTGGATCAACACTTAAAACGTTAAAGCGAGTCGAGTAGACGCGGCGTGCTCGCCGCGTCTACAACAGTGCCATTCCGTTTTCCGGCGAGTTCAGAAAGTCAGAGTTTGTCCTGAAGTTTGACTTCACTCGAAGCTCAACTTACCAAAGAATTGGGGACGATGAAAATCTGGCTTTGGCCCTTCAACGGGTGCCCATGTCAACCAATGCGGATGGGAGGTATTGTCTGCACACTTGTAGAAATTCGCGAGCCATTCTGCGTTTGGCTTCGGTTCAACGACTTCACAGTAGTTTTTCAACAAGGCGATGGGGATGGCGTATGCAACCGTCCAGGTGACAGGATCCACTATTTCAGGATCAACAATGCGTGGCATCGAATGCGAGCAATAAATCCGCTTGCACTCATCCTGAGAAATTAAAACCCTGTCTTTTCGTGGCACCTTCTGAAAATGAAAAAGGAGGGTTCCCCCGCAATTGATCTCGAGATTGAAGTAGCCTTTCGAAATGTCAGTCCCAGGCGAGAAAAAGAATTCAACACAACTGTCTGTGCAAACATTCCCTTGATGCTCAGGGGTGACTGCACGAACGTACCGATCCTCGACGCGAAACATCACGTACACGGCCGTGGCATCATAGCCTATCTTGACCTCTGTCTTTGGAAAATGGTCTGGTTTCGTTCCCATGTGGTTTTGGAGAAGCTTAACTGGAATACCTTGCCATGGGCTAGCATTCCAATCGGCTTCACCCTTCGGCGGAGTGTCTAGTTTTGTTACTTTACAGAACATGTTTTATCCTTTTCTTGTCGAACCGTGTTATTTTATTGACTTCGCGTAAACACAACCTAACGTGGAACGGCGAAATATATTGTTTCTGGTGATACCTGTCAAGAGACTAAAAAATCTAATTTTCTTCGGCTGCATAAGGCTGTGTCCATGCCAGTTTCACCTTAGGATGGAAATGACACGCAACCATGCTAGGACTGTCCGATTCTACGCAGGCGCGGACATACAGATCGTCCCCCTCCAGTTGATACGTGGCCTCGGTTCCCGCCACTGTCTTGACCGTCCGACCAATGTCATCCGAATAGAGCGGAACCGTGCGAGCCGGACTGCTTTTCCCGGCAGGGATTTCAACCCAGTTTACGCTCTGGTCAAACCCACGCTTTGTGGTGATGAAGCGTATGCGGTAATTGACCCCATGTTCAGCCTTAACCGCCAAGCGCAAGGTTTTATCCACTCGCGTGAACTCGACCTTCTCCAGCAGCACTCCGTTTGATGCATAAAAATCTCCACGATACATCGCTTCAGTTAAATGCTCCGGCGTCAAGGACGCTGCGTGTACCATAATCCATGCTTCGCCCACGCCACCGATGCCATTGATCCGCTCTGCGTCATAAAAATGCGCGTCATCTGAACCTGTTCCATAAAGAATCGGATGTCCTTGGGCAAGACGGAAGGCGTTGACAACATCCCAGAACTTCTCGACCGTATAGGTGGACGCCTGCGGGTAAGGTGCATGGTCGGAACCACCGCTACAGATCTCGAGAAAGCGGATTTCAGAGCAGTCAATTAGGTTCTGCGGTACCACGTCATAATAAACCCAGAATGGATGGTTAAGCGTGAGAATGTACGGCTTGTGCAGTTCATTTGCGGCCTGATCTGCCTCTTGTGCATTCAACGCGATTAACTCGCTTATTGTCTTTGGCCCCTGGACTGTTTTAATCAAACCAGCATCCTTGATACAAGGTAGTATCAAGGGGAGGTTGATGTAATTCAGGTGAGCATGCAGTCCATTAAGCGTTTGAGTCACCTCGACTCCCGCTAGCAGGATGAACTTTCCGGACTCTTCGAACTTAGGCTTAACCTCCCAATATGTTTTCAGCCGAACCGATAGGTTCGCTCCACTGGTTTTACTCTCCACCCACTCGTCACCAAAAGTCTGAAGATACGTGTCAAAAATGGCTTGCGATATTTTTGGAGGCCATCCTCCTTCATTTTCTACCACCTCGCGCCAGGCATTCATATCTTCCCCAAACCGATTATGGTCGCTGATACTCATGAAGTCATAGCCTCGCTGCTTATAGGCGTCAATCGCCTGCTCAGAAAAGCCTCGACCATCCGACCAATAGCTATGAACATGCAACTGTCCCCGGAACCAATTCTGGGCACGGGCAGGGAACTCTGTTTTATTCATTATCGCTTCTGTATTTTTTTTTGCTTTCATCGAACCATTATTGTCAATACAGGCTCCTCTGTCAATAGTATCGCCGTTGTCACCCATGTCAAAGAGTTCAGTTCCCTCAAAACTTACCAAATTTTTCTGTCACTCATTGATCCAAAGCAACCCATTCCTTAATTTCATGGAAAAATTATCGCACCCTATTGACACGGAATGCCATTTCAGTCATGCTATTCACATGAGAAAAAATTTCATCCTTTCTTGTGCAATAGCCGTTTGTTCGTTCGTGATGGTCGGATGTACAACGAACACGACAAGAACACGTATCGACAACACAAAAGCGAACCGGTCGGGCGTTGAAGTGGAAGTCCATGAAGATGGAATTCTAAAACTTTACGGCAATCCCATCAACCGCAAATCGCTCGTAAAACGTCTCATCAAAGAAGAATCTGCCGACAAGGGCCGAGCTGTCGTGCTCCAAGCGAAAGGCGATGTTCGCCGAGCACAACTCGAGGAACTTCGTGACTTCTTGGTGGTGAATCGAATTCCAAACGTTGTCATCGTCACCCAGCTCAACGCCTTCTCCTACGAGGAAAAGAATCCTTACTGGAAAGATGCGGGTGCTCAAGAGAAATAAGCACCGCCGATGTCGTTCGTTCATAAACGCAATCTCTCAGTCGTTTAAATTATTCTTAATATAACCGGGCCTATTTGAGGTAATAGAATCAGCACCCAATGTTTGGATGCGCTTAGCAACCTCCAAGTCGTCGACCGTCCAAACATGCCATTCATAGCCATTCGTTTTGATGGCTTCGATAAACGAGTCGGGGATGCTCGCGTTTGAATCAATCCCGTCGGCTTTAATGAATGCCAACGTTTCCAATACCGATTCGAGCGGAGGCGTTATTGCTCCTTCTTCGGTCTTCTGGAAGCTACAGAGCCAATAGATTTTGTACTGCGGGGCTTGAACTTTCACTTCATGAAGCACGTGAGCATTGAAGCAAATGAAAATAACTTGCTCGTTTTTGAGGCTCGAGTCCTTGAGCGCTTCAAGCAAAGGAGGAATGATCTCGGCACCACATTTAATCTCGATATAGATGATCTTTTCAGCGGGAATAGTCGAGAAAACTTCTGCGATGGTTGGGATCCCAACATCTTTAAATGTTTCCCCGTGGAGCAGGCCGACATCCACCGTGCGCAATTCGGCTAAAGTTGATGCATTGACAACAACATCCATGTTGGCAACACGCTTTGTATTCCCGTCATGAATGCAGACGATATGACCGTCTTTCGTCAAACGAAAATCGCCTTCGATTGCATCAGCGTTTTGTTCCCATGCCAGTTTAAAGGCTGGCATCGTGTTCTCAGGTGCTTCGTGCGAGGCACCTCTGTGGGCTACGATCATGAGTCACTCCGTTCGTTTAGGTGGGGCAAGAAGATAACAAGACACAGCCACCTCTCACAACTCGCTACTCCTCATCAGCCTCTGTGGTTTGTTTCTTGCGGGATTTTCCGGCAATGACAATCGAGATTTCGCCCTTAACCTTTTCTTGAGAATACCGAGCTACAAGTTCAAGCAACGTCCCGCGCACAACTTTTTCGTGCAGTTTCGTTAGCTCTAAACAGACTGCCGCCTGACGTTCACCTAGCACTTCGGCTGCGGCGGTGAGTGTTTGCCAGACCCGGAAGGGCGATTCGAAAAGAATAAGTGTATGCGGCATTTCTGACTCTTCTTCAAAAAACCGTCTGAGGGCACCCGGCTTTCGAGGAGGGAATCCCTTGAACGTCCAGCTTGAGGTGGGTAGTCCAGAAAGCAGCAATGCAATGTTCACAGCACTGGCTCCGGGTATCACGGTCATCTCAAGCCCCGCTGCAACGACATCGCGCACTAATCGGAACCCTGGGTCGCTAATGCCGGGGTATCCGCCGTCCGTACACAGTGCCACGTCCGTCCCGTCAGCAAGCAACTCCAGAATGCGCGCACCAGCTCTATCCTCATTCCCCTCTCGATAGGAAATCATTTCGGGGGGTCTTGGGATGGCAAAGTTCGTTAACAACGCCCATGTACGGCGCGTGTCTTCGCAGGCGATCACGCGAGCGGTTTTCAAAACCTCGAGTCCTCGTGGCGTCATATCGCCTAAGTTTCCGATGGGTGTTGCAACGAGGTAGAGCATAAGAAAAATTATGAATTATGAATTATGAATTATGAAAAGAGAAGGTGCTAGGTTTTAGGGGTTAGGGGCTTGCAAATTCAAGTGCAGAACAAACGTGCTGCTACTCTAAAAATCCATTAACGACATCGGCTTAGAACAAAATAAATTCGTAATTTGTAATTCGTAATTCGTAATTATTAGAACAGTTTGTCTTTAAATGGAATCGTGATGTCGTATTGGCGGCCGAGTTCGTTCATCTTGTAGAGTAGCATCGCATTCGGTTCTCGGGCATACTCACCCACGTAGTCGTACATCTTGGCTCGAGCCCAATCCGTCACCGCCTCCGCACCCACCTTCTCTGCTGAATCGAGATCGAGCGAGAAGACCATGTCGTACTTGGTGCCTAATGAAACGCCACGGGCTTGAAAGACAACTGTTTTCCTGTCTTCCGGAACTCGACCGTAGAGTTGCATCGGGCGATCAAGATAGAGGTGCGTTGTCATTTTTGGTCCAACATCTGCACCGGCTGAAGTGTCAAACATAAAACTAATATCGGCGAGTACCGGATTCGCAATGGATTGATAAAGGCCAAGCATCTTGTCAACAATTTTAAAACGATCAGGTGAAATATAAGCAGCAGCACCGCGGTTGCAGAACGAAAGCATGGAGAGCAAAAATTCATTCGAATTCTTTGAAACACCCACATTGAACACAGAAACTTTACCATTGTTAAGCTTCGAAAACTCACCAATGATCTCGGAGTCGCGTCGGAGATTGCCCGCCGTTGTTCTTCCGTCAGAAGCAAAAATGACAAGCATCACACGGTCTTTCGATCGCGGCATGTCGAGTACACCTTTCACCGCATTGAAGAAATCAGTGTTGCCTTCGGACACGATCCCGTCGATGAACGCCTTAGCCGCTTCGCGTGTGACAAAGTCGGCAGACTGCCACACGTTGCCGAAGCAATAGCTGTTCTCAGTATTAAACTTGAGGACGTTGAGTCGGTCTGTGGGCTTGAGCGTATCGATGATCTGGCGAAAAGCCTGGCTACAAAAATACAAGCGCTCTTTTCCCAAGCTACCTGATGCATCCTGAACCAGCAGAATATCACGTGGCAACGGTGGGAGCACGTCCTCGGTTTTGCGATCAACATCGACTTTAAAATACAAATAGCCGTCCGAGCGTCTGGGTCTATACACAGACACCGTTGTCTTCAAAACATTTTCAATCGGTTTCGCCGGCGCAACTTCGGCAGGAATTTCTTTGAAAAACTCTGCCGCTTCCTCGCCTGAAGCGACAGACCCAGCCTCTACCGATTCGGGCATGTGCGTCTCTCCGCCGATGAGTGTCTCGGCAACGGCGGCATCGTCGACTTTGGGCGGCGCAGGGTTGACGTAGGCTGGAGTACCAATTCGACCTGCGTTTTCGAGCGCTTTGCCGAACTCGTAGGGCAACGTAACGTCAGGTGCGAATAGTTTACGTTCGATGTCTGGAACATCGCGGCGTTCGAAGGGAACAATTTCGTCGTAGACGATCTTGTCAACCATGGTGACGAGTTCCTCACGCGGCTGCCAAGGCGTTGGCGATGCAACCGTCTCGGCAATGGGCGGCTTCTGGATTTCAGGAGTGAGGGATGTGTTGAGATCGGCGGAGGCAACTGGGGGCTCCATTGTCGCCCCAGGTGTCGCCGTCGGCATCGTAAGCAAAAGATCTTCAACGTCAACGTCGTAGGGATCTTTGAGCGGTTCCGAGACAGCTTCAAACGGAAGTTCCGGATCCTCGTAGATCGTATCGAGCTTAATAGCGGATTCTTCGCGTAAGGCAAGTCGTTGTTCTACGGTTGCATCAACGCTACGCATAAAATGAATCTTGTTGTTTCCAGCAAAATACAAAAGGGCTATATGAATCACGATGGAAAGCAGGATGGCGATGAGGTAGGCCATCGGATGCATATCTCCGCTTTGATCATAGATGAAACTTCGCTCTTCCTTCGTAGTCATATTAATTGACGCCCTCCGACGATCTGGAAGCCTCGATCCCCTCTTTTGACTTCGGGTATGTCTTGGTCAATTCCCCACGTAAGGTGGCAGCGTCTTCACTCCGCCCCATGCCGTCGAGAAGACCAATGGTTTCAACAAGAATACCCGGGATGATGGTGTCGTTCTTGTAAAGGAGACAGACCGTCATGAGATACCGGACGGCCTCATCCTTCCGGCCATCGGCGAGCGCGGCATGCCCTAGCCCCGTATAGGCGTAAATGCGCATATCCTGGAGCTCGGGGGCAGCACAGCGCTCGACGGCAAGACCAAAGTATTTCTCGGCCTCCGCGTTCTGCCCTCGTTCCAAAAGAACTTCGGCAAGGCGGAGCGTAGATTCGGCGAAATAGCGCGACTTGACATCGATCTGCACGGCACTACGGAATGCAGCTTCCGCTTCTGCGGTCATCTTGCAGGCGCGTCTTGCTCGGCCGGCCAGCGTCCAACCCACCTGCTTCCAACTTAGATCGATCGTTTGCTCCACAAGGATGAGGGCTGTCTTTTCCGCGTTCACAAAGTCGTTCGTATAATACTGGTGCTCGCTTAACCAAGCGAACTGCTGTGGGGTGAACTTCGAGCGAATAGGATCGTTGATAAGCTCTTGAAAAATCGTGGCAGCCTCGTCTTCTTGTCCATCTTGCTGAAGCACCATGGCCATCGAAAACCTTGTTTCGCGGAGCACGTCGTCGGAAGGCTTCGACTGGAGGGCGATGCGAAATGCCTTCTCTGCATCCTTAAGGCTCCCCTTCTCACGGAGCAACTGACCTCGCCAGAACTGAGCATCGGGCAAACGCGGCGTCTGCGGAAAGCGCGACACGAGTGAGTCAAGGGTTACCAGTGCCTCCATCTTACGATCCACGCGAACTTCCTCAAGCGCCTTCTGATAGAGGGCCTCAGGAACGCCGCTGTCATTCGGAAACCGCTTTAAAAATTCTTCCCAGTCGCGCAGTGCCTGGGCTCCCTGACCTGCAGAGGAGAGCGACGAGGCAGAAGCGAAAATCGCCTTAGGTGCGAGGGCAGAGTCAGGGAATTGTTCGGCGAGTCGAAGGAAGAACACGGAGGCATCTGTCCACGACTTACGGAGCTGAAGCTGGTGTCCAAGCCGGTAAAGCGCGTCGGGGGCATAAGCGCTTGCAGGGTATTCCGACACCAACATTTTGTAGTACTGGACGGAAGCATCAGCCTCGCCCTTTCCTGCTGCGGCTTCCGCCATGAGCCAGAGAGCGTCTTCCCGTAGATCCTTGTCGGCAATCACCTTGATCAGTGCTGTCATTGCCTCGCCAAACTTGCCATTTCGGTACGCCGACAGTGCCACCTGATACCAAGATTTTGCGGCGAAGGGACTCGAGGGAAACGCTGTAGCAGTTTCAGTATACCATTTGACGGCCTCGTCGTAGCGAAGCAACTGAAAATAAGCGCAAGCGCGGATATAGAGGTATTCTACGCGTTCTGCCTCTGGAGGCTGTGTGCTGCCGCTGCCATCCAACGCCGCCGCGCAACTCTTGAGGGCGTTATCGTAAAACCCGGAATTGAGGTAAGCCCAACCCGCCTGCAACCGTGATTCTGGCACTCGAAGATCGTCTGGGTATTTGAGCTCGAGTTGGCGGAATGATTCCGCCGCCGCCTTAAAATCATTCGCCGTGAAATCTACCCGTGCCGTCATGAAGAGTGCTTCTGCGCCGATGCGCGGGGTAGGAGGAGAGGATATCAAGTCGGCAAGCAGTTGTCGGGATCTGGCAAGATTCGCAACCTCACCGGGCATCGCGTAGAGTCTGCCAAGCGACAACTTCGAAAAAGCCGCCATTTCGCCATTGGGGTAGTCCTTCACAACCGTTTCGAATGTTTTGCATGCATCAGCAATGTGCTTTGTTCTGGAAAGGGAATCGCCGTAGTAATAGAGAGACATCTCCCGGATATCCGTCGGCAGTGTTTCGGTGAGTAGCGAAGCGAACAACTCGACAGCAGCTTCTGGCTGGCCAATTTCCAAGAAGAGCGCTGCTCGTTTGAACAGTGCTTTATGCCGGAACGGCGCATCCTTCATCTGGGAGACTTTCAAGTACGCCTTCACAGCCGAAGCCTTGTCACCGCTCAGCCGAAGGGCTTCGCCGAGCCGGAAGAAAAGCATATCGCGATCCACCCCCTCTGGAAACTCATCGAGAAGCCGAGCGTACTCGATCGCCGCCAACTTGTACATCTCGCGACTAAACAGCCCGTCCGCAAAGACGCGGCGATCCCCTTCGTCACGGAAGTCAGCCGCCACGGCAACACCAAAGGCAAGTGTAGCAGCAAACAAAACGAGTGTAATTTTTGACATTCTACCAATCATGGGACTAATTCAACGACTCCACGTTCGCAGGCGGAAGCTCGCCTGGCTTTTCCTCCGCCTGGTCGGTCATGGCAGTAGCAAACGAAATGTTGCCGATGCCAGCCTTACGGCAGGTATCGATAACGGAAACCAGATGCTCGTAGATCGTACTCTTATCCGAGCGAATGACCACGGGATGACCTGGGAACATCATCACCAAGCGTTCGCATTTCTCGAGCAGTTCCTCGGGCGCGAGAACGGTCTGATTCACCGAGATCACGCCTTCCTTGCTGAGATTGATCACAATTTCACCGGGAAGCCGGTCTGGGATGATGCCCGTTTCGGCAGTCGGCAACTGGATGTCGATTTCATTCTCCCATTGCGAATAGATGGAGGTGGTAACGAAAAACGTGAGCAACAAAAAAACCACGTCCAACATTGGCGTTATTTGAAAGCCGGGGAGTTCGGCACTCTGATTAGTGAATTTCATTTGACGCGCTGAGTAATAATGGCTCGGAGTAGATCGGCTGATGCGCACTCGAGGTTCGCAACCTGCCGCGAAGCAGAACGACGGAACCAAGCATAGAACATCATCGCCGGGATCGAAATCATCAGACCTGCGATCGTCGTGATGAGCGCAAGCGAAACGCCTTGGGCAAGTGCCACTGGCTTAGCGGAGGCAATCGTGTCGCTCACGGCATGGAAAGCGCCTAGCATACCAATGACGGTACCGAGTAAGCCAACCATAGGAGAAATTGATGCAATATCGAGAAGCCACTGTGTTCGGCCCTGAAGCCTGGTCGCTTGGCGCGAGCCTTCACCTGTAATCGTGGCGTCTAGCATCATCGGATCCGCCTCGGGAGCTGTAATGGCGTAGTTAATCGCCGCCATGGCAACGTGGGAGAACGGGCTCGGCTTGTAGTCGCACACCTTTCGAGCCTCATCGAATTGCCCAGCCAGAATCTTGTCCATCACGTCGTTCATGACGGCTCTCGGGATCGTAACCCCCGAACGCAACGTCGCAAACAAGTAGAGAACATTAGCGATAAAGAACACCGATATCGCGGCGAGGACGTACATCAGCTCACCACCATCCTTGAAGAACTGAACCAGAGTGGTGCCAGAGCCGAGATCAGCACCAGCACCTTTCTCTTGGGCATAGGCGGCAGTCGTTGCCAACACAATGAGAAGGGTTGAAATATGACGGAATTCTCTCTTCATACGAAATTTCTCCAAATTACTAAAACGTTTTCTTATATAATAGCATTTATCAATTATCGCGTGCAATTCATATTTCCTCCTGCGTTGTGTTTCGCGATTGTCGCGATTGTGTTTCCCGAATTGTATTCGGTCAACGGCTGAGCGTTAGTCTTTTATGCTACATGAAAACCTCTTACCGTCAGAGCAGCACCTCGATTTACCAACACCTATGGCTCATCAATGAGCGTGAAAAAGGACATTATTGAATAAAGTCAGATACTTATGCTATAGTAGTTCTCTGTATGAACCGTGTGGCTCAATACGCCTGAGTCCTTTGTCTATAACCCTCAAAATGTTTCGTTACGATCATGATTGACACTGTAGAACTGATGCGCAAGGTCGGAAAAATCCGGATCTTGACCTCGCGTCTCGTCGATGACCAACTCTCTGGTGACTACCATTCCTCGTTTAAAGGCCATGGTATCGAATTCGATGAGGTACGTGAATATAGCGTTGGTGACGATATCCGAAGTATCGATTGGAACGTCACCGCGCGGGTAGGCTTTCCGCACATCAAGCGATTCTCCGAAGAACGCGAGCTGACCGTCATGTTCCTCGTCGACGTCTCCGGCTCACAGTCCTACAGCTCCACAAGCCAGACGAAGTCAGAGCTGGCCGCCGAACTCACGTGCCTGCTAGCACTTACTTCCATCCGCAACCAAGACAACGTCGGCCTCATCCTTTTCTCCGACCACATTGTCAAAACAATTCCGCCCCGTAAAGGTCGGAAGGCCGTCATGCGTCTCGTTCGCGAGGTG
Source organism: uncultured Lentisphaerales bacterium (assembly GCA_964553035.1). Classification (GTDB taxonomy): domain Bacteria; phylum Verrucomicrobiota; class Kiritimatiellia; order RFP12; family UBA3636; genus JBBQIY01. The sequence goes on from CAZKJH010000055.1 coordinate 20,394, forward strand.
CTGGCCGCTGATAATCCTAATGGCGGTACCGACATCGCAGGAGCCCTCAATTATCTCAACAACGTGCTGCGGCGCAAAGCCGTTGTCTTCCTCGTCTCAGACTTTCAGGACGAGGGCTGGGAGAAACGACTGTCCATATCCGCCCTGCACCACGACCTCGTCTGCTGCCATCTCTCAGATCCTTGCGAGAATGCGCTACCGGATGTTGGCATGATTGAACTCGAAGACCCCGAAACAGGTGAAACGATGTGGGTCGACACGTCCTCAAAAAGCCTTCGCGAGAGCTTTGCGGCGAAAGCTACAGAGAAAACCGAATCGTTAGCCGCGCTTTTCAAGCGCAACAAGATCGATGCAATGTTCTTGTCAACCAACACCGACCCCATCGGCAAGGTCCGCAAGTTTTTCCGTATGAGGGCCGCTAAGACGCGCTAACCCCATGTCCTTACTAACCCACGTCAAGAATAGGGCTGCATCCCTCTGGGCTCTGCTCGCCGGAATTCCTAGCGGCGTAAGAACAATTGTAGGTCTGTGTATCCTCATGCGTGTGATGCAGATGGTCTTGGCTGAGGCTCCGGTACGAACCGTACTGCTAGGCGAAGGATCAAATTACCTCCTCGTCCCTGATGTGCTCACCTTCCTGTTTGCCATCCATGGAATCGGCCTTTCATTGGGCTTCTTCTGGACTCCCGTGACCTACATGTTTCTGCACGGTTCCACCTCACATCTCATTCTCAACCTTGTCGGCCTGCTCACCTTTGGAACCGCCATGGAAAAGGATGTCGGCAAACGTCAGATGTGGGCCGTTTTCATCGCCAGCGGAATTATCGGCGGGGTTGGCTGGACACTTGCAAACGGTCTCAGCTCCTCGCAGCCTTGCATCGGAGCCTCCGCCGGTGTGCTAGGACTGGTCGGTGCCTTCGCCGCATTGAAACCACGTGAGCAATTCGACCTCTTCATCCCCTTCCCCATTGTCGTGTCAGCATGGGCCTTAGCCGCCATCATCTTCTCCCTGAATGCCGCAGAGCGGGTGCTTGTGGAGTCGCACGTTGCCTATCTCGCTCATCTCGTCGGCATTCTCTCCGGAATTATATCAGGCCTCATCTTAAAATGGATAACTTCCAGAGGTACTAAAAAACTTCGTGAATAAAACAATTAATAGCCTCATCGTCACCCTGTTGGTCAGCCTCCAACTCGTCGCCTCTGAAACCAATCAAGTGCCAGTAGCGGCAGACCTGATCACAACAAACGCTGTAGCATCGGCAGACACAACGTCCCCCTATAAAGAAATATCAGTCTTGACCGAAGCGATGTTCATCATCAAGAACCGTCATGTGGAGACAACCACATTTAAAAACCTCGTCTATTCTGCTCTTGACGGCATGGTCTACTCACTCGACCCTTACAGCAACTTCATGCGCTCAGACGACTTCGACTCGTTCCAGAAGGATTCGAAGGGACATCTGATCGGCATCGGGATTACCGTCAGCAACCTCGACAACTCTTGGATCATCGACTACCCGATGCCAGGCTCTCCTGCCTTCCGCGCAGGAATCCGGGCAGGCGATCAAATCATCGCCATTAATGATGCAACACCGGAGACGACTTCGTTTGAAGATGCCATGGACTTAATCCGCGGTGAACCCGGAACGGTAGTCGTTCTCACGATCCAGCATGCTGACGCGGAGTCCCCGACACCAATTGCCATCAAACGTGCCGATATAAAAGTTCCGACCGTACAATCCGCACAGATTCTCACCAATTCTATCGGCTATGCCTACATCGCTAAGTTTGGCGAAAACACACCTGCGGAATTCCGCCGTGCGCTACGCGAACAGATGAAGGACAAAATGAAAGGCTACATTTTGGATTTGCGTGACAATCCTGGCGGACTCTTACTGGCGGCAACTGACATCGCAGATGTCTTTCTCCCCAAAAACAAAGTCATCGTTTATACCAGAGGACGGATCAAGGAAGAGGATGACGAAGTTTACAAAACCCACGACGGAGATCTACTCAAGGGTATTCCCATCGTCGTGCTGATCAACGGCGGTAGTGCCTCTGCCGCCGAAGTACTCGCTGGAGCGATTCAGGACAATGATCGCGGCATCCTCATCGGCGAAACATCGTTCGGCAAGGCATCGGTGCAATCCGTTTTCAATCTCTCCTCTCGCCCCGACGAAGCTCTATTGCTCACCACCGCTCACTACTATACGCCTAAATCCACGATGATCCACGGTCAGGGGATCAAACCAGACATCAAGGTGGCACAGTCTTTCGAAGAATTCCATGCGACCACGATAAAACGCCTCTGCACCAGCCACCCCGAACTTTGCCCTTCCAACAGCGTCGAAAAAGTCAACGCCACTCGCGATGCTCCCCTCGAAGCCGCTATCCAATACATCACCGACCAAAATTAGGCCCTTCCGGGAAGTGTGTGGGATTTTCTCGAGATGGAATTTGCCTTCAAACTTTGTCGTGAGCTTTGTCGTGAGCTTTGTCGTGCAGGAGAAGAGATGGGCTTTGGCGTTCAACCCAGAGAAACCC
>CAZKJH010000056.1:0-22739 GCA_964553035.1 uncultured Lentisphaerales bacterium
AACGAGACAAAGAGAAACTCATCATCTCAACAGAAAGATGTGGGTAATTGAAAGGGTCACTGACCGATTACCCTCATCCCGTATTGTAATCTCGACATTTTCTTCAAGATTACAGCATCAGTGCCTGTGGCAAAGTGAACACTCTGCCAATAAATTCTGAAGCGTTGATCTGCTTTTTTTACTTCAACTTCTTGACAAAATTGCTAGCATCTCGCTCGGCAAAACCCAGCTTTTTGTAGAAACCGCGCTGATACGAAACGGTGGATCGAACATTGTTAAGCATCAAAGAATTAACTCGACTCAGGAAGGCAGCAAGCGAACCCGCGCCGCTCAACTGTACTTCACAAATTTTAATCTCAGGGTCAGTGTCTTTCACATCTGTTTTTAGACTGTTTCATTATACTTTATGCGCTTGAGTGATTCCTGAATCTCTATCTCGATTTCGCTCAGGTCGTTTAGCAACTGAGTGGGGTCTGGGATCGGTAAGACTTGCCCCGTTGATTGATCCCAGTCTACGGCTCCGTATTGGGCCGGCGCATCGCTTCCCTGAAGGATGCGTTCGTACGCATCTCCGCTGTTGAAGTGCCAAAATTCATACGGGTATTCAATGAATCCAGCGTCGTTCATGATTCCCTTGATTTCTTCACGATTCCGTTTCGCCGTCGCACTGATAAACGGGGACTCCATGGGGGTTAGCTCGCTCATTTCGAGATACGGTCCGCCACGATCGATCTCCTGGCCGGACGTCCGATCCAGCACGGAAATGTCGATCGCGCTGGCTGACATGTGTGTGCCAATCTTTGGCATCTGTGCCGTAAGCGTCACGACCCGCTTGAACATGAACGTTGGATCAGGCGTGCGCCCCTCAAGTTCCCAGAGCACCTTCTTGAGAATCGCATCAAACACCACAGGAATCCTTCCGATGTACTTCTGCATCGTACGATTACGGAAAGCATCCTCCACCTTCAGCACCCAGTCACGTTTGTTCATCTCTTGCGCTGCCTTGAGGAACCCTTCTATCTGCCCCTGACGCAGCACAAACAGTCGCGGCAATCCCTGAACATGCGGGCTGGTAGAAAAAGCAACCTCCACGTCTGCCTCGATTGCTGCCGGGCCAAGGAGCACAGGCTTTTCCGCACACTCGACCACCGGATGCTTCATAATACGCATCATCAAATCATAGCCATCGTTCATCTGACTCGTCCAGTACGCCCGCCGTTTCGTCTCGTCGTAAATCGTCATTGTTCTCTCCTGAGTTTGTGCCATGACACCCATGGTTATCCACTTGCGGTTGATTACGGCTCGTTACTCTCTTCTTCACAATATATCCCATATCACCTATTCGAATATGTGATATGGGGTTCACTACCCCGTCTTATTATTCCGATTCCAGGAAAGCGGCGGACTGTAAGGCTTCGATTCGTGGCCAATCCGCCTGAGCAGCTTCCAGTCGGTATTCCTCAACGAGGCGCATCACCGTGATTAAAACCTCATGATGCGCTTCACAGGTCAGCAGATTGCGTAATGACAAAACTTCCTTAACCTGCTGGCTGTCCTGAAAGTCTTTCGGCCAGGGCCAAGTGCCCGAACAGATTGCGTTGAGAATGTTGCTGCGCTTCGCCGACCAGACTTCAAAAAGGCTTTGCACAGTCTCCGGGTCGGCAATCAGTTCCGAAAGCTCCGATAAGTAGCGTAAAAAAGCAGTCTGTTGCGTTTCTGGGAAGCACTCGATCCGCCAGGGATCCGGTCGGAAACGATAGGGCAGAATCTCGACAGCCGTCGCGCCCTCGCGGTCGAACGTGAATTTCGGCAGATAGCCGTTCCACCAGAAAGACTTCGGATTGTAGGGGGCTCGCGGAAAAAAGAAGTTGCCGGGACAATACACGATCGGAGCACCCGCGTAGACCTCGAGGCCCTGAGGGCAATGCGAATGAATGCAGACCACCGCATGAGCGCCACCGTCGACAAATGCCCGGCAGGTGTTCACCATGCGCGGACTGGGGACAGGATTTTCTTCGTTGCCGCCGTGCAGGAACACCAGTACGAGATCATTCTCGCCCACGGCGCGACGGATCGCGCGCAAGTTGGCAGGCAGATTCAGCGGTGCGCCACCGGCTCGTTTCGCTTGTGCGAGGCCGTATTCGTTCTCGGCGATGTTGACAATTCCGATGCGAAACCCAGCACGCTTGATCGATAAGGGGCGGACAGCTTCTTCCAAGTTGGCGCCTATTCCAACCGTCGCGATGCCAAGCCGCTCCAAGTAATCGCGCGTCTCAAGCGCGGCCGCTGGGCCGTAATCGCCCGTGTGGTTGTTGGCCAGTAACGCAACGTCGAACCGACCCTGAACTGCAAATGCGGCGCATGCTGAGGGCACCTTGAGGTTCGGCCCACTCTTGTCAATCGGCGTCCCGGCATCGCTAAGCACCGTCTCCCATTGGATGATCCGCAGGTCAGCTTGATCCAGAAACGGTGAGACTTCGCGCAGGATTTCGGGTCCGCGGCCAGTCAGAATATCAGGAACGGCAGTTGCCTCAAACAGTTGAGGGCAGGTGTCGCCAGCCACGACCACTCGAACGGTGGTGCCGCTAGCATCGCGCAGTTTTAGAAGTCCTTGGTCAATGTTCATCATGGGTTTTCCTCGTTTGAAGGTCATCGCTCTCGAAGTTTAAGAGAGCCTATACTTATTCTTCACTTTATAGCTCAACTGTCGGTTATGTTATCACAGACGGTAGAGGATTACGAGGGGCTTTAGGAAAAAACTCGTTTTATCGAGCCGCAGGTGCACGTGGCGCGCCGGCTTTGCCGTACTTGCGCTTGATTCGGGAAGGGCCTGACCAGTTGCGCTGTCCGCCCCTTCCACTCTTTTCGCGACCACGGCCGCCGCTACTGGGGCCGCGCAGGCACTCTTCGCGGGGAATACCGTTGAATTCAAACTGCATCTTGAGCGTCCGCTCAAATTGTGCGAGCTTGCCATGATCCTCAGGTGCAGCAAATACCATCGAAACGCCGGACTTACCCGCGCGCGCTGTTCGCCCGCTGCGGTGCGTATACGTCTCGGCATCTTCAGAAATATCGAAATGCACAATGTGCGTTACATCACTCACGTCGAGGCCGCGCGAGGCGACGTCGGTTGCAAAAAGGATCTGGATTTCGTGGTTGCGGAACGACTTCATCACGCGGTCGCGTTGCTGTTGCGTCAGATCGCCATGCAACGCACCAACAGAATAGCCATGCTCAGCAAAAAGCTTCGCCGTCGTACGTACGTTACTACGCGTCCTGCGGAAGACAAGACCAAAAAACTCTGGTGTCTCATCGACGAGCTTACGTAAAGCCGCACCGCGCTCAGTCGGTGCCTTGAAAGTTACGCAGACATGCTTGATGTCTGGCGGCGGCTGATTATCGACCACGTTGATCTCAATCGGATTCTCGAGGATGCGGTGTGCACACAACGCCACGCGTTTCTCCATCGTTGCAGAGAACATCCAAGTCGAAGCTGTCTTCGGCACCGCATCCATGATCTGCTCAAGATCTTCCTGAAAACCCATCTGCAGCATTTCGTCAGCCTCATCGAGCACAACGCCGCGCACGGATGAAAGGTTTGCTGCGCCGCGATCCATAAGGTCAAGCAAACGTCCCGGCGTTGCCACGAGGATCGACACACCGCGATAGAGCTCCATCATCTGGAATTTAATATTGGCACCGCCGTAGACAGAAAGAACCCTTACATCCTTCATGAACTTCGAATAGTTACGAAGGTCCGACGAAATCTGCATACAAAGCTCGCGCGTCGGACTGAGAATAAGAAACTGAGGGTAGCGCCCTTTGGGTGTTACCATGTTGAGCATGGGAAACCCGAAGGCTGCTGTCTTTCCGGATCCGGTGCTAGCCAACGCTAGACAGTCACGATCCCCACAAATAAGCAGGGGAATCATTTGGGATTGGATCGGCATTGGGGTTTGGAAACCCAGCGCCTCGATGGCGCGCAAAAGTTCGGGCTTGAGGCCCATTTTACTGAAACTCATGATAACGTATTTCTCGTGGGGTATTTACACTCGCAACCAACTTAGGTTGGAGGCAGCCCCTTCTGAAATTACGCATCTGGAGCTAAAGGGGCGCATAGGATGACAGATTCACCCTAAAAAAGCAAGTGGTTTTTTTCATTCTAAAAAGGGTGACCTTGACTTGGCAAACTAATCGCGCGTCCTATGAAGTGGGAAGGGCGCGGTTAGTTTGCGAATCGTCCATTTTTCTATCGTCTAGCGTCGATGAATTCGCGCATGTCACTGGTCGAGGAGTCCTCGAAACACATACGGTACCAGATTTCCAAGTTCATGAGAATCCACAGCCGGAAGTTATGATCCGCTTTTCCGCTGATGTGCTCAGAGGTGAGTCTGTCAATCTCCTCTTGACGGAAAATTCCCAGAGCCACAAAACGAGACTCACGAAAAAGCTCCGTCATGAACTTGGCGAGGTCGGTCCGCAACCATCGTGCAATCGGGAAACCGAAACCCTGTTTTGGCCTATCGATGAGTGCCTGCGGCATATACCGTGACGCGACTTGGCGCAGAATATATTTGAGCGTTTTGCCGTGAAGCTTCATGTTGCAGGGAAGCGAGGCGGCAAATTCGGTAATTTTATAATCGATCAGTGGCGGACGAATTTCAATTGAATGCGCCATGCTCATGCGATCAGAGATCGCAAGCAGATGATCCGGTATCCGGGTCATCAAATCAGTATAGAGCATCTTGTCGAGAAGTTCTGACGCCGTGCCGTCATTAAAAAAACCGAGAATCTTGCCCACGGAATCGCTATCGACGATCCTCGCCTTCGCCTCGGTCGTAAACAGCGCCTGCTTTCCTTCGTCAGTGAACCGTAAGAAACTCATGCTCCGAGCATAGCGCTCGCCGGCATTGTAGAACGACATATCATTCAACCATTTCAGCTTCGATGCCATGCTCTTGTAGCCGAAGGATTCGGGAACGAGATTGAAAAGCTTGCCGAATACGTGACGCCTCAATCCTGCCGGAACGAGGGAATAGAGACCCGCAAGACGCTGCCCAACAAATCGATCATAGCCAGCGAAGTTCTCATCACCACCATCGCCACTGAGGACCACCTTCACGTCCTTGGCTGCAACCTGCGAAACAAGGTAGACACCGACACCGAACGGATCTGCTGGCTCATCCATGTGGTAAATCATCTCTGGAATCTTATGGATGATATCTGCTTCGACGACCTCCTCGCGCGCAATGAGATTGTATTGCGAAGAAATCATCCGTGCCCACGGCAGTTCATTGATATCCTGTTCTTTGACGCCGATAGAGAAGGCATGAAACGGCTTGCCGATGATCTTCGCCATCATGGCGGTGATCAGGCTGGAGTCGATGCCACCGCTGAGGAACGAGCCCACAGGAACATCGCTGAGCAGATGCATGCGAACCGAGTCCATCAGCAGGTGATCGAGTTCATCGGTCAACTCGCGGTCGGTGCCGGAGATCTTGTTCTTGAAGGAATCGAGGTGCCAATACTGGCGAACAGTAACGGCTCCATTTTCAAACACCGCGCAATGCCCGGCCTGAAGCTTGATCACACCTTCAAAAAGCGATTTGCCATCAGGCAAATAGCGCAGCGACATGTAATGCCAGAGTCCCTCAAGATCGGGCTTACGTTCGATCAATCCGGTCGAAAGTACGGATTTGACTTCGGAAGCAAAGGCCAATTCGCCGTTTCGGACTGCATAGTAGAGTGGTTTCTGCCCCATCTGGTCGCGCCCCATGAGCAAGCGCTTTCGATCAGCATCCCAGAGCGCGAATGCAAACATACCACGGAGTTTGCCAATGCACGCATCGCCCATCTCCTCGTAGAGGTGGAGAATGACCTCCACATCAGTTGCGGTGGAAAAGATATGCCCTCGTGATTTCAGGTCTTCACGGATTTCTGGGCTATTGTAGATCTCGCCATTGCAGACAAGGGCTACACGCCCCGACTCGTTGAAAAGGGGCTGGCGTCCACCCGAGAGGTCGATAATGCTCAGTCGGCGTTGGCCAATAGCCATCCCCTCACTTTCAAGAAACCCATCGTCGTCCGGGCCGCGATAAGCCATCAGATCGCACATCCGCTGAACCTTCGACCTGGCATTTGCCCCAAAGAAACCTGCTATTCCACACATAAAGTTGGTCCCAGCTCTAGCTATTTTTGCCCCATGCCCTTCTTAAGCTGCCGAAGCGTTGTCCTGATTTCGGCATCGGACACAAACGGCAACTCCGCAACCGCCGCTTTCATATCGTCGATTTTGGACGACCGCAGATAGAGTCTGGCCATAAAATTGTGATTTTCTGAGCTCCAAAACTCTCGATTTAAAACCTCGTCGCGCCAGTAGGTGATCGCCTCGGAAGGTCTACCGTCCTCCGCCATGATGAGAGCGTAAAGCATTCGTCCTTCCGCCTCATACGGATTGATCGCCACCGAAAGCTTTGAAAAATAGATTGCGCGGGTGAGATGGAATCTAAAGTCCGCTGAATTTTGGGCTGCATTTGCATCCGAAAGCGCACATTTCGCGGCGTAAGTCGGAAAGTAGTAGTTTTTCGGATACAACGAATAGGCCCGATAGGCCCGGGCCCCCACTTCAAGTCCCTCAGTCGTGCTAGGCTCCTCGCATTCAAGGTTTAGGAATAGGCCATACTTCGTCTTCAGATAGAGACGCTGTGCAACAGAGGCTTTGACGCCGTATAGGGTGCCGAAGGCACCGGCAACGATGAGCAGGCAGGATATGACCATCCTGAATCTTCTTCTAAACAACGGAGAGAATGTCGTCATTGATAGATACTCCCGTCGACAAAGCGGCTAAAGCCAGCCCTCGAGAACCTCAATCATGTCACCCGGCACCAGAGGCGGGTCCTTTATCTTCCCCGTCTTGATCTTCCGGATGTCATACTTTTCCGCTACCCCGTTCCTGACTAGCTTGACTTTGTTTCCTGCAAAATCCGTGATGTCACCGGCGGCAATGATGGCCTGCCAAAGGGTGATTCCGTCGCGAAATTCAAAGCTTCCCTTTTTGGCAACCGCTCCCGTAATGAAATACTGTTTTTCCTGGATCGTGTTCAAGCAGACCAACGTGACATCGGGCGATGTAAAAAAACCATTGGAGATGTAGGCTGCACGAATCGCCTTCTCTGCCTCAGATGTCGTCAACTGCCCTACCCTGAACTCTCCAATATGCGGAAGGGTGATATTGCCGTAAGAGTCAATGATGTCGGAGATTTCAAGCGGCGCGGCACCACCGGCTCTCACGCTGCCGGTCACGGAATCATCCTGTCGGAGCGGACGAGAACTGGAAAGCCCCCCTTGAGGAGCCACGCTAACAGGGAGCTGGGGTGCCCACGAATCCGGATTCATATTCGGCGAAGGAAAAAGAAATTCGCCAACCATAGCACATCCGGAAAGCCATGAGGACGACAAAACGAGAAGAGCCAAGTGGCGATTAAACTGAAGCTTCATGATTAAAAATTTCCTTGCGATGCACTAAGCCTTCTGCTTCGACTTAGAGCTACTGCGTGTTCTCTTGCCCTTGTTGTCAGCATCATTGGTATAGTAATAATAATAATACTGGTGCTCGTAGTAGTATGACGAGTAATCATGTGAGGCATTGATATTGTTCAAGATGACACCCAAGAGATTCCCACCCATACTGGAGATCATGTCTTTAGCGCGCTTACAAAGTGCTCGAGGATACTTCCTATGCTGAATCACCATCGCCACACCGTCCGCAAGCCTTGTCAACTGCGCCGTATCGCTGACGCCGATCATCGGAGGGGCGTCCATGATCACGCGATCATATCGCAACCTCGCTTCGTCTAGCAGATTCCGCATCTCATCGGTATCCATCAAACCATAGACACTTGAATTCGATATTCTTCCAGAAGGTAGAAAGTCAAGATTCGGGAGGAGCGTCTTCTGGACGGCCTGATCAAACGTCGCTTCACCCACGATGACGTTGCTGAGCCCAGGGACATTCTCTAGGCCGAAGATCTTATGCAGGCGGGGACGATGTAAGTCCGCGTCAATCAACAAAACTTTTTCACCAACTTCAGCACAAACGTACGCGAGATTGAAAGATGTCAACGACTTACCTTCACCTGCACTTGCGCTCGTAAAAGTAATAACCTTGCCTTCGCCAAGCTTCTTCGACGACTTCAGGTTCATACGAAGGACGCGATAAACTTCGGAATGTTTTGCTCGTGCCGATGGGTCATTGAGGGCTCGAATCTTCTGAGGAATAATGCCCACAACGGAAGTCGCCAGATATTTCTCAACATCATCCACGCTTTTGATGGTCGTATCGAGATATTCCACAAAGAAGGCTAGAACCACGCCAAAGAAAATACCCGCCACGACGCTCAAGGTCACGTTCAAAGCAAAGTTCGGACTGATCGGAAGCGGAATTTCTGGTATCTTCGCTTCATCGATAATCTCAACACTGGTCGTCGGGATCTTGAGCGTGATCTTCTCACGATCCATGCGCTCTTCAAGCGTAGCTTTCCTCGTTTTGAGAACAAGCAAATCGTTCTGCATGTTTTCGAATTCTAAGGAGACGCCAGAGGAGAGTTCGCGTTCCTTATTGGTCGCCTCCGCTAAACGGGCGGAGATCATGTCAACTTCGGACTGCGACTGCTCGTAATCAATTTTCAGGCCTAATTTAATATCTTGAACTCGCTCGAGAATCTTGGCGGAGATCTCTTCTAAAATGGCATTGGCCTGGATGACATCCGGGTACTGGGCACCCAGCCCAGCGCGGCGCTGCGCTGTCACTTGCATCTCTAACTTTTGCTTGTCGGAAAGGAGCGGCAACAATGAATTGTCTCCGATCAGAATGCTCAGGGAGGCGGCCGCTTCACTCGCGGAAAGCTCTATGACTCTTTCGTACTTAGACTTCTTAAGATTTGCGGTCATCTGCGCCCGATTGCTATCCGCCATGAGCTGGGCAATTTCAGACCGAATAACTGAATTTCCGGAGTCGAGATTGGAAAGCACTGTGATGCCGTGCTTGCTTCGGAATACGGACAGATCATCCTCGGCTGTCGCAATTTGCCGATCCAGTTCTTTGAGGGATTCTTTTAACGCCTCAAGCCCGCTTTCGATGGCCTGCTTACCCTTATCTTGGGAACGCTTCAGAAATACTTTGGCGATGGTGTTAGCCACATTCGCAGCGACTTTGGCGGCCTCGCCGTCTGGCTTATCGGGCTTATCGAGCTTGACGGAGATTTCGATTAGATCGGTATCGCGGCGAATGTTCAGCGATGTTTTGTTCTGCACGAGCTTAACAGTACGTTCGAAATTTGTTTTAGCTGTCTGCGTCGCCTTCCAACCGTACGCAAGGCCCATTTCATCGTCAAGTCTCATTTCACGAACAACCTGCTCGATCACGGGAGAGGACTTGATAATTTCGAATTGTGTTCGCAGAAAAATAGGATCATACCGAGAGAACGACTGTGTGAAGAGGTCAATATTCGGCGTTTCATGCTGAACGCGAATCAACGTCGTGGACGCATAGATTCGTGGCATCTGACGTGTAATCACGATACCGGTGAGAATCATCAGCAGAGAAACGGCAATGACGATCTCCTTGCGTGCATAGAGGATTTGCCAGTAATCAAGAAAATGAACCGCCTCTGTGGGGGCCTGCTGCTGCTGCTGAGTCTGATCTGTGTTCATCAATGTCTTTCAAAACTAAACCGCCGATTATCAAGTCGGCGGAGAATTCACCAGAAAGCTGGCATCCTATTAACCCATATCCTCTGCATCGGAGCCAGTGAGATTACAGGAACTTAAGCGTCGCGTTGACGCCGATTGTGTTTTCGGTGTAGCTCGAATCAACATCCGAATCAACGTTCTCGTAGCTGTAGAAGACCGAGGTAGAGAAGTTCGAAGTCCACTTATATGAAGCATTCAGCCTGACCCCCATGCTGTCGCGCTTGCCATCGTCGCCTTCTTCTCGCATTTGTGCAAGGCGATCTTGGTAAAAGTCGTAATTTTCTGCGTCGGGATCGACATCCGCCAGCTCGTAAGTTCTGGTGCGATACTCGAGAGTAGCCCCGAGGCGGAGTTTGTTGCGCTTGCCCAAAATCCTTGAGACCGATGCGAAGAGCGTTGTGTTCTTCTGGGAACTATAAGGGAAGATATCGGCGTATGCCTTGCCGTACTTCATGCCGATTCTGCCGCTTGTGCGCGCCTGCTGATAAAGGAGCAACTCTAGAACAGAATCGCCAAGCATCGAATCATCGTCGATGCCGTCTGCCTCATACCACATAAAATTGTAACCCGTTCTCGCGCTGAAAATGAACTGCTGGTTCCCAAACAAATCGTATGCGATTTGAATACCAGAATTAATGTACTGGATGCCAACGTCGATTATGCCAACCGTTTCCTCTCCGCCCATTGGATCGGCTGAGTCTCCGTTATTGCGGTCAAATGCCGTGTATTCTGTGTAGAGACCGTAGGAGAGATAACGGCTTTGACGACGCATTAACTCGGCGTGAAATACATACTCATCTTCGTCGCTATTGAGAGCGAGCTCTTCATCATCGTAGCGCTTGATGTTATATTTTCCGGATATGCGAAGGTAGTCGTCAGCGGTGAGCGTCCGTTTTACCGCCACCACGAAGTCGTTCTTATAATAGTCATCATTTCTGGTTTCAAGCTCATCCGGCGCAAATACGTAATCCTCTCCGTAATGCCAATCCTTCGCACCACTCCACCAGTAATTTTCTGAGATATTGACTTCCGTGCGTCCACCGATGTACAAATCAAGATCCGCTCTGACTGCGTGGGACAACTCATTATCAGTTCCTCCCTCACGCGGATTGTCGTAATAGGTATACGAAGGACTGTAGGAAAGCCGCATCCGGTACTTCCCTTCAAGCTCATGGAAGAAGGAGATTGTTGGCGTGAACCACATCTCGGTATCCTCTTCTTTGTCAAGCGGAACATCTTTTACGATATATCCGTCTGGGATTGCATCGCGATTGTCAGTACGCTTAACACCGACTGTCAAGCTAAGTCCAATCGGGGAGGGTCTTACTTCATCCTGCCCCATGGCCATCGATGCCAACGCAACGCAAATGAAGAGTGCAGAAACAGCCGACAAGACAGCTTTAAATAAACTCATTTTATGACTCCTATGGAAAGGTTTGAATAGACAATAACCTCCGAGTTACATAGGATACCGAATCATACGCTTCAACGTCAACCACAAAAACACCACAAAAGCACATTGCCGTGATTTTTTGGTTCGTTTTTAACGTTTCTCACCCGCAACACGAGCGAGTTCAGCCTTGAGCCGCATCGCTTCGTTCGATTCCGCTAGCGCCTCAAGCAACTCTTCAATCTGGCCTTCCATCACACGATCGAGGCTGTATAAGGTTAGATTGATGCGGTGATCTGTCATTCGATTCTGCGGAAAATTGTAAGTGCGTATCCGTTCGCTGCGGTCGCCCGAGCCGATCATGACGCGCCGGGCACTGCCCATACGCTCCTCTTCCTTAGTCCGAGACAGATCCAAAAGCTTGCTGCGGAGCGTTGCCATGCACTTTTCTTTGTTGCTGTGCTGTGAGCGCTCTTCCTGACACGCCACCACGATGCCCGATGGCAAGTGCGTGATGCGGACAGCAGAATCCGTCTTGTTCACATGCTGCCCACCGGCACCGCCGGCTCGATAAAAATCAAAACGGAGATCTTCTGGGTTGATGACCAGCTCGTCCTCCTCCTCAGCCTGCGGAAAAACTGCAACCGTCGCGGCAGAAGTGTGGATGCGTCCCTGCGACTCTGTCTCAGGGACGCGCTGCACACGATGCCCACCGCCTTCGTAGCGGAAAACCGAATAAGCTCCCTCGCCTTCAACGAGAAATACGATTTCCTTGTAGCCGCCCATCTCTCCGAGACTGGCATCCACAGGCGTTACCTTCCAGCCATGTACTTCAGCATAGCGACAATACATCCGATAGAGATCGCCGGCGAAGATCGCCGCCTCGTCCCCACCCGTCCCCGCACGGATTTCAAGCATGGCATTTCGGTGCCAGTCGGGATCCGGCGGCATCAGTGCCGTAGAGAGTGCTTTCTCGGCCTTCGGAAGTACCGCCTTCGCTTCGGACATCTCTGCCTGTGCTAACTCCCGAAACTCACGATCCGACACCGGATCGTCGAGAATGCGGCGAGCCCCATCAATCGTATCAACGATATTAAAATAGCAAGAAGCTCGGGCCTCCAACTTTTTCAAGGCAGAATGCTCAAGCGCAAAGCCCTTATACCGCTTTTGATCGGCAGCAATGGCGGGATCTGACAACGCCTGCTCCACGGCGCTGAGGCGGTTCAAGATCTTCTCGACTTGTAGTTTTTCGATCATGTGCTAAAAAAACATCGCAGAAGCCAGGCAAGCCCAGGCTTCTGCGGATCGATTGCGATTTTGCCTTGCTACTTCGTCTTAGTCGCGTAGCGGCGCTTGAAGGAGTCGATACGTCCTTCCGTGTCAATAAAGGTCTGTTGACCCGTAAAATACGGGTGGCAGGCTGAACAGGTATTAACAGTCATCGTCTTGACGGTTGAATTCGTATGGAAAACATTACCGCAAGCGCAGGTGACGGTTCCAGGACCATAGTTAGGATGAATATCTTTTTTCATTTGAAAATTCCTTTACTTGATTGCAGTCTTAGCCTGCTCAACAAGTCCAGCAAACCCGATAGGATCTGCAATGGCGATCTCAGAAAGGGCCTTGCGGTTGAGTTTGATTCCAGCCTTGGTCAGACCTTCGATGAAACGGCTATAGGTGATGCCGTTCGCACGCGCGGCGGCGTTGATTCTGATGATCCAGAGTCCGCGGAAGTCGCGTTTGCGTAACTTGCGGTGTTCGGTGGCCATGACCATGGCGCGATCCACGGCCTCGGTGGCCTGCCGGAAAAGTTTGCTGCGGTTGCCGCGGAAACCCTTGGCTAGCTCGAGACGGCGACGACGGCGCTCTCTAGACGCTGGTGCGTTAGTTGCTCTTGACATTGATAATCTCCTCTAAATTGTTGTTAACGTTTCGCTCGCAGGTTTAGGATGCAAGCAATTTCTTGACACGCTTCTGCTCCGGCGCCGACAAAGTCGCGGTGCCGCGGAGATTGCGTTTACGTTTGCGCGACTTGCAACTTGACAGATGTCGATTGCAGGCGCGAGAGGCGAGAACCTTTCCGGTCGCGGTGATCTTGCAGCGCTTGGATGCGCCTTTGTGTGTCTTCTTTTTAGGCATTGGTAACCCCGTTGCGGCGTAGGCTGTTTCAAACCCACGCCTATTGTTGTTATGGCGATACACGTCTGAAACGCACAACCCCTCCGACAAGGCTATTGCACAACGTCGCTCTCGCTCTTTTAATCCTCTGTTCGCTTCCTGGACACACGGAGTATCGGTGTCCGCTAGGCTTTCGCCCAGCCGGCTGCAGGGAAGAATGAAAACGTCGTCGTCGGAAAAACTGGTGGAGCGAATGAGATTCGAACTCACGACCCCTACGTTGCGAACGTAATGCTCTACCAACTGAGCTACCGCCCCAGCGTCTCTGACCTGTAAAACAGCTAACTAAACTACCATTTCTTCTGCCCGAACTCAAGAGGATTCTTACACCATTTTATTTTTCCGTGAACAACCGCTCTTTTATCATTGACTTTTATACCATTTTTATGGTTATATTTGACCCATTCCCCGGGCGATTAGCTCAGTTGGTTAGAGCATTACCTTCACACGGTAGGGGTCACTGGTTCGAGTCCAGTATCGCCCACCAGCTTTATCGTGCATGCCACCCGCTTAAAGCGTAGTGTTTTCATGCAAGAAATGCGTGGTGTAGGTTGGAGCGGTATCCAGGCTCACAAAGGGCAAAGAATCTCTTTGATTTATAAAACATCCCACAGCGCTAAGAAGGTCTGCAAGAGTCTCCGGCACCAGATTAAGGAAGAGAGCTGATGAAATTAAAGCTAATGCGTAGCACCGGAATCGGGCATACCGTATCAGAGATGATTCTCGGTCACAACATCGAAATGTGCCTGACCACGGCCGACGGCTTACTCTCAGAACGACTGCGCAACCCGAAATTCCTGGGTCCGGCGCATTCCATGACGGGAATCGCGCCCCATTGGCAGGGAATGAGTCACGGGATGGCAGCCTACGAACTGGCCCCCGGGTCGGGGCTCATGGGATCCACAGCGCAAATGATCCGTGTGCCGAATCAGCAAAGCAGACACTTCCTGCACCAAAATAAAATATCAGTTCGTGCCGGCGAGAAGTTAGAACTCGAAATATGGGCTCGCACATGGAATGAACCCGCCTCGGTACGTGTTACCCTCCTACCCCTATCGAGCATGTCAGAACCGTATGACATCACCACGCTAGAAATTAACACCTCTTATTTCAGACGCTACACGGTATCCTTATGCGCAGATCGTGACGACAATGAGGCGCGCTTAGCACTGACGTTTACAAACCCAAGCACGATATGGATCGATCAAATCCACCTTCGCCCCAAGGAGGAACCCCTGCTCTGCAAGAAAGTGATAGACGAGATGGCAACCATGCGCATCCCGACCCTGCGCTTTCCCGGTGGCATTATAGCCAACGCCTACAACTGGCGCCATGGAACCGGACCCGTCCATTTACGGCCTGCGGCACTCGACCCGGCGTTCCATCATGACTGGAACCTGAACTATGATTTCGGCTTAGACGAGTATCTCGGTCTCTGTATCGACCAGGGGATTCGGCCGACGCTCACCTTTAATGTCGCCACCGGTACGCCTCAAGAAGCCGCAGAGATGGCCGCTTATTGCGCAACTTGGTTTCAGCAGAAAAAAGTGGAAGCACCGCTGATCTACTGGCATATCGCCAACCATCCATACGCAATGACAACCGCGAACATGACACCGGCGATGTACGCAGAAGTCATCAAAGCTTATGTCCCCGGGGTTAAGGCCGCCTATCCCCACAGTCGCATCGTGGCCGTGATGGGCCGCGGCGATTTGGAAGCACCACCCGAAAAGGCACCATGGCGAGAAGCACTGTTTACCGAGGTCGCCGAGCTGATTGACCTCGTTATGGTACAAATCTATGCCGGTGCCAGTCCGTCTTCGCCCGCAGAAATGCAGCTAAAGGCACTCGCAGATGCGTTGGCGAGAGTCGAGCCCTCGTTGCGAGCGTTCATTGAGATGTGCCGCTCCCGCACAATACACTGGAACGTGGGAATCGCCGAATGGAATTGGTGGATGCAGGCTTCGCACTGGGACGGGCGTGATTTCGAAGAGCCGCCCGTCGCGTTACGGGGTCTCTTCATCGCGGGAATGATCCGGCGATTTGCAATGCTGGCACCGGATCTTGAGGTCGCGCACTTCTACAATTTAGTCAATTGCATGGGGATCCTCAACCACCGCAATGCCGATGTCGAGGTTACCGAGGCCGTTGCAATATTTAAACTCTACCGCCCGGCTTTGCCTGGACGTTTCCTACCCCTGACGTTTGACGTCGAAGCTGAAACCGTCGAAGTGCTCGCTCTTGAAAATGAGGAGGCGACGTGGATCTTCCTGACCAATCGCAACCTCACGGAAACAGCGCAGGTTTCACTTAACGATTTTAAAACGGCGCAAGCTACCATCGTTAGCCTGAGTGCCGATTCACCGATGGGGGCATTCACCTGCTCCGACTTGCAACTCGACGGTGAAACGATAACGGTGCCTCCCCTGTCCCTGATCAGGGTCTCCTATACGGCGAAGACGTGATCTGCCGTTGCGAACTGCTTTCACACCCCTATTCACCTACTTCTCAACCAAAAACTTCTCATTCGGAAAGACTTTATGAAAACGACAATCCATATCACCAACAAGCGAATTGCACGAGCGAACGAAAAACTTCTTGGAAACAACATCGAAGGATACGAGAACACAATCCCGTCCATGCTCTCTAATCGCCTGCGCAATCCAAAATTTGCGGGCCGGGGAAATTACCAGACCGGGGTCGCCGAAGAATGGGAGCCTATCCAAAACAATATGCAGACCTTTTCCGCGCGAGTGGTTCCGGGTCTGTACCTCAGCGGAAGCGAATCGCAACAACTCCACAACTTCACCGAGAAGGAGACCTGCGGTATTTTACAGTACGGAGTGAGCGTCCGAGCAGGCGAGCATTTCGAGGTTGAGATCTGGGCTCGCGCGCAACATCGGCCTGTTGAGCTGAGTGTGGAGCTGCGCATGCACGGTCAGACTACACCCGAAAAAAGCAAAGGCAAACTTTCCATTGATCTGGCCCACTGGCACCGCCGCACCTGTCGCATTGACTCGCCGGGCGAGGGGAAAGCTTTCTTCTACATCACCCTCCCCCCCGACACCAAGGTCATCATCGACCAAATCCATCTGCGCCCCGTCGGGCAACCACATGTCAGCCAAGAATTTCTGGAATCGTTCGATCAATTCCCCTGCCCTGTCCTCCGCTTCCCCGGAGGCTGTGCAAGCTGCACGTATCATTGGCAACATGGGACCGGCCCTGTCCATTTACGCCCGGTCTGCGATGACCCGGTCTTTAAATACAAGATGCACTACGACTTTGGCACGGATGAATATCTCGCGTTGTGCGTTGCGAGGAAGATGATCCCACAGATCACGCTCAACACGACAACAGCGACCCCAGAGGATGCAGCCGAATGGGCCGCGTACGTGCGACAGTGGTACGAAACGCGCAAACTCCCGATACCCGCCGCCTATTTTTCGTTTGGTAACGAAAACTATGGCGCGTGGGAGTTGGGGCACATGAGCGGCCCGATGTATGTTTCGCAACTCCGCGAATTCGTGCCTGCAGTCCGAGCAGCCTATCCCGAAGCCAAGATGGTCATCCTCGGCCAAGCTAACTCAGTCGGTCTACGTAACGAGCACAAAACGCCATGGCGTGATCTGGTTCTTAAAGAGGCGGCTGACTTATTCGATATCTTCGCGGTGAATCGGTATTCGTGGGCGAAAGACACTCCCGACCTCGATGCGGCAATGAAATGCGTGGCCGACAATGTGATCGATAAAGCGAGCGATCTGGAACAGCAAGCGCAATTTATTCGTGAGGCGAAACTCTCCCGCAAAATAATAGTCGGCGAGTGGAACTACTGGACTCGCGCCAACCACAACGACCATGAAGGCTTCCGTGAGCCGAATGATATCCGCCACTGCCTCTACGCGGCTGGTTTCCTTAACGTCTTCTGCCGCATGGGAGACAGGATGGAGGCGGCCAACTACTATTCGCTCGTCAACACCATGGGGATGATCCAGGTTCATGACGGTACAGTCGAAATCTCCGATGTAGCTAAAGTTTTTAATCTTTACGCCAAAGCCCTGCCGGGCGACGTATTGAACATCACCTACACGTCCCCCAAGTGGACCGAAAAAAGCCAGCCTCTTGATGTCAATGTCATTCGCACGAAAAAAGCCACCTACGCTTTCATCACCAATTACAGCACCACAGAGTCCGTGACGGCGACGCTCGAAGGTATCGGCGAAATACAAGAAGCGCATGGGCTACGCGCTAAAGCAACGCATACACCCGTCAGCGAATTCACGCCGAAATGCAACGATGCCACCGTCACCGTCCCACCCATGTCTCTCGTTAGCGTTACGTGTGCCAATCCCAACTCAAAAAAGAAACATCAATAGACCAAATCCAAAAAACTTTATCGCGAACTTTGTCGAAAACTGAAAAAAGACCCATCCGAAGAAACGAAAAAATAAAATGATTAAAGAACCTTGTCTCGCTCAGAAATCTGCCGACATCTCCAAATTGGGACTCTGCCCCATTGGCAAGTTTGTATTTAGTCACGAAGATGCCATGCGTTACAAGCGTGGGTTGCAGGCTGACTTGAAAAAATGGGGGATTGAGACGGTCGATCTCGACGGTGTGCTGGAAGACGGCATGGTCCGCGACCAGTCTCATACCGCTGCCGCAGTGGCTCACTTCAAGAAAGAGAAGGTCGACGGCCTTTTCATGCCGCACTGTAATTTTGGCACAGAGGGTGCCGTTGGTGTGATCGGGCGCGAAGTCGGTGTGCCGGTGTGCCTCTGGGGTCCGCGTGATGAAGCACCCTTGCCCGATGGCCGACGCCTGCGCGACAGCCTTTGCGGTCTCATGGCTTCCAGCAAAGTGCTGAACAAACTAGGTGTTCCCTTTTCGTATATCGAAAACTGCCGCCCCGATGAAGCGGCATTGGAGACAGGCATTCGGCAATTCGTACGCGCCTCCCACACGGCACAGGCGTTACGCCGCGGTTGCCGCATCGGCATGATTGGCCAACGCATCGATTTCTTCTGGACCACCATTGTCAACGAAAGCGAATTGCTCGAACGCTTTCACGTCGAAGTGCTGCCCATTGACATGGTCATGTTCATCCGCGACGTTCGCCAGCGTGCACAGCGAGACGCCAAACGTTACGCCCCTGAAGTGGCGGCACTACGCACCCAGTGGGAAATCGACAGCATGGACGACGACACCTTAGCTACGCTCCTGGCCATGCGGGATCAGATTTTCGCCCTTGCAGCAGACCACGGCTTAGACACCATCGCCCTTCAAGACTTCGATTCTTTGATTGAAGAATTCGGCGTCTATTGCCTGCTCGTCAACAGCTTGGTCTCTGAGCGTTTGCCGCTAGCTATGGAATCGGATATCCACGGCGCAATCAGCACCTTGCTGCTCTCGCGAGCGGCAGGAGGTCAACCCTCTTTTCTGGCCGATGTGACAACCCGGCACCCCACAGACGACAACGGTGTCTTGATCTGGCATTGTGGGGCACCACTTTCGATGGCTAAGCCCGGTTGCAAACCGAAGCTCGGACGCCACTGGATCCTGCCCTCACCCGTCACCGGAATGACTCACTTCCCGTTGCGTGACGGACAGATGACCGTGGCTCGCTTTGATGGCGACCGGAATACCTACAAACTCGCGTTTGGGCAAGGCGCTTCAATGCCGGGGCCTTACACGCAGAACAACTACGTCTGGATGAAAGTCGACAACTGGTGCCATTGGGAGCGGACGCTGATTCAAGGCCCTTGGATCCATCATACAGCCATGGCCTACGACCATTGCGCCGCTGTCATCGAAGAGGCTCTGCGCTTTGTTCCAGGTGTTGAAGCGATTCGACTGGATCGCGCATAACGAGAAGGATGAAGGCGGAAGAATGAGCATGGTGCTGTCCAGCTCTTTCGTGACATTATGTTGCGAACCTTGGACTAATCTGACTCAAACTCTTTCTTAAACCGCACACTTACTCGACACACTTATTCCTATGCCTAATCGTATGACAACAGACGAGGTAACCCCAGAGGAGCGGCGCAACATGCGTTTGGCGATAACCTCGGCTTGCTGGGGTGCTCTGCCGCAGGTCATGGTCAAGGATAGCGGCATCATCGTCATCTTCGCAGCGCTAATCGGTGCCAGCGAGATGGTGTCGGTCATGAGCACTGCACTGCAGGACTTAGCCGTCTGTCTGCTCATGTTGCCATGTGCAGCCCTTTCGGATAGACTTGGTGTTAAACGTCAAATAAGCCTGTTTGTCTGGATGGGCTCTGTGGCCATGATGGTCAGTGCCTGTGCACCGTGGATGCACGAATGGGCCAGTCGCGTCTTGTTGGGTGCGATCGGAGTCTTCGCCGTGGCGATGAGTGGTTACACAGCAGCTTGGTTCCCTTTGTTAGAGCGTGTGGTACCGCCTTCGCAGCGAGGCTCCTTTTTTGGCCGCATGCGGTTTGCCTGGCAAACAACAGCAACCTTATTCATTCTAACCTCTGGGTGGTTTCTCGGACGCTATGCAACAGTCGAGCGCCTGCAAGTCATCATCGTGCTAGCAGCAACTGCCAGTCTCGGTCGCGCATTCTATGTGAGCCGCATTGTGTTGAAACCGATTGAAAAATCGTCCCCGATGCGACTCAGTGCCGCCATACGCGATGCAGTGGCCAACCGCTCGTTAACCGGTTTCGGCGTCTATCTCTTCTTTCTTTACCTCGCCGCCAATGCGGCGATCCCGGTGGTAATCGTCTTTGCCAGAAACTACCTTCATTTGGCCGATAGTTTGGTCGTCATGCTCTCTGCAATTGCCATGGGTGGGCTGATCGTTGGCTTCTTGATCGGCGGCTGGCTCGTCCAACGATATGGCGTCAAAATGCTCCTGCTGGGAGCCCATATCGGCTTCGCTATTCTCAACGTATGCTTGTTGACGATTCATTCCGGTAGTACCGTGAGTATTGTTAAGCTCAGTGCCATATTAGCTACTTATGGCATCTTGCTTGCAAGTGCCTCAATCTCAGTTTCAAGCGAACTGTTGGCGTTGGCGTCACCGGCGAACAAGGCCGTTTCCATTGCTTTTGGGTACAGCCTTTATGCGGCAGGTCTCGGTGGCTCGCGGGCCTTGGCTTCACTCATCCTGGGGAGTGGAATCCTTGCAGAACGGTGGCAGATCGGCACCATCGTCTTCACGCGCTACCACAGCCTTTTTCTGGCCAATGCTGTGGGCGTGGCTCTCGCCATGGCCTTGCTTGTGTTTGTTCCTGCGGTTAACCGTCGTGTCGGGCGATTGCCTGCGCTCTGAGGTTCAGAGCTCACGAAAAACCCTTAATTACGGAAATCATGTCTTTCAGACGAGTGTTTTTACACCATAAACGTCTGGAGCCAGGGCGAAGGCCGGGTTTTGACGCTTCACCTGCTCGGTCCAACGAACAACCTCGATGGCTTCTTCAAGCGAAATTGGATAGGGCTTCTTGTTCCTGATCGTCTCGAATACGGCATAGTGAAGTGCTCGCAAATCGGCCTTGTTAGCTGGCTTGACCATGATCGTCTCGCGGATCCACGCCGGTGGAGTGTTGCCTCCGAAACCTCCACCCAGCGGCGGAGTCCCGGGATCGGCAGTGCCGCGTTCCGGAGGCTGAAACGCAGGATCAAGATATGTCAATTGGATATCTTGTTCATCCTCGCAAATCAAGGTGCCCCGGGTGCCATAAACGGCGTAAACGGGAGAAGGCAGAACGATGCCACCGGAGATTTCGACATCGATGATGCGCCTGTTTTT
Organism: uncultured Lentisphaerales bacterium; assembly: GCA_964553035.1. Classification (GTDB taxonomy): domain Bacteria; phylum Verrucomicrobiota; class Kiritimatiellia; order RFP12; family UBA3636; genus JBBQIY01. Next base: position 21,090 of record CAZKJH010000056.1, read on the forward strand.
ACCCCTGAAAATCAGTTTGAGATGGTCCTCTGCATCGCCCAGCGCAGCCACGTTCTTCAGATCACTCCAGAGCGATTCAACAGGGGACTCCAGCAACTGCAATGCTTGGTCGATTAGATGCGGGCCCCAGTTGTTCAACTGCCCGCCACCGCAATCGATAAGCGTCTGCCAGTCACTCCGGAACTGAAAGCTGTGCCGGGAGAGTTTGATTTCATAGACCTCGCCAAGAATGCCGCTGTGGATGATTTCGATCACGTGGTTGAATGTCGACTCCAGACGCCGGTTGTGCCGTACGAACAGTCGTCCGGGATATTTAGCTGCTTCTCTGGCCAGTTTCAGGGCACCCTTATACGTCAACGCTAACGGCTTTTCTGCTATGACATATTTCCCCGCTTTCAGAGCGCGGATCGCGTAGTCGACATGCTGGCTGGATCGGACGGCAACCACCACCAGTTCGATGTTAGGATCTGCTAGAAAGGCATCGCCGTCAAGATAGCCAACAGCACCGGGAATTTTTTTCTTGAGGGCATCGAGACGCATAGGGTCTACATCACATCCTGCCACGATTTCAAATTCGGAAGCGTACGTCAGAAATTCCGAGACATGCATACCCATCCCGGCACGGCCGAGGCCCCAAATACCAACCGTAATTTTTTTCACTGCTTTGTGCTTGGTTGTCATCTTTTTATCCTCTTGCGAAACTCATTTTAGCGTGACGCTGTAAACTCAGGCGAACACAAGGTCACCAAAACACTCAGGGAGATGGAAGTTCAGTTCCGAAACGGGTGACCAGGTAGCCCAGTGTGGGTATGCTTTATCGCCGCCACACTTATAGAAATTGGCTTGCCAGTGTTGACCCGAAAGCCTTCCCAGAGGGCCTGTATAAGCCTCCAGTAGCGCCATGGGTATGATCCAACCGTTACCCCAGTCAATCGGGTCGACAATCGTTGGAACGACGACTGTAGGCAAGGAATGCCAGATTTCGACTTGCTTGGCCCACTCGGCTGTGACCTTCTGCCACTGCTTAAAACCACTGGGAGTGCGCGTGGGATCCTCGATGTAGTAGAGGAGCATCGTGCCGCCTGCATTAACCTCGAAGTTAAAATAACCTTTGTCGGGGCGAGGACGGACGAAAAACTCGGTGCAACTGTCACCGCAGACCGATGACTGATACTCAGTCTGCTCTGATCGCACATACCGATCAGCCACCTGGAAGCGGATAAAGAGATGCGTGCCGTTGTGTAGCAGGCGGAAACGGGCATCGGGCCGATGATCACTTGATTTTTGAAGAAAGTTGCTTACTTTGCCCAGTTCGGCCTTGGACCAAAGTGGCTGATCAAATTCGGTTTTAAATCCGATTGTGCTTTCAACTTGATTGACAGTATAGTGAGGTTTCATTTTTTCTTTAGTAGTAGCGAGACCCCACATCATGTCAACACATGACGCTCGGTGAGCTTCGGATTGAGCGTTTGTTTCAGAATTCTCAAGCGAGTGAAACGTCCCGACATTTAAAGGGCTTAATAGTTGTGCATTGTAAAACCTTGCTAACCCAAAGTCAAGAAGATGAAACAACAGACCAGCAATTCTAATTATGATCACAACTCATGGATACGGCGCGCTCGGAGATCGCGCCCTACCTCGTGAATACAT
>CAZKJH010000057.1:0-22645 GCA_964553035.1 uncultured Lentisphaerales bacterium
TTCTGTCAAACTCCTACACCTACGCCTACGACAACATTGGCAACCATACGACTTCATCCGTCGATTCTGTAGCCACTACTTACGCCGCCAACCAGCTCAATCAGTATTCACAGATTTCCGTGCCTTCGGTGCCGTCCGTGGACAATCCCTCCTACGATCTCGACGGCAACCTGCTGACCAACGGCGTTTGGTCGTACACGTATGATGCGGATACCCGATTGACAGCAGCATACTCCAATTCCCTCTGCGTCGTCTCAAACGCCTATGACTACATGAGCCGCCGGATTGTAAAAGTAACATCCGAAGCGACGCATACCTTCGTCTACGACGGCTGGAATCTCATTCACGAAACCATTGCCGACACCAACAGCTCTGTTTCAGAGGTCGAGTACTTCTGGGGCGTTGACCTGTCGGGATCGCCGCAAGGAGCCGGAGGGGTTGGCGGACTTTTGGCAGTCCGTATTGACGACTCCCTCTACTTCCCGTTGTACGATAACAACGGGAATATTACGTCATACATCGACGAACAAGGTTCCGTTGTGGCAGAGTATACCTACGACGCCTTCGGCGAGACCATTGCACAGTCTGGTAACATGGCGGATGCCTTCGGCTACCGATTCTCTACGAAGTACTACGATGCCGAGACGGAACTGTACTACTATGGGTATCGCTTCTACTCACCAGAGTTGCATCGATGGATGAACAGAGATCCAATTAATGAGAGTGGAGGATTGAATTTATACGGTTTCTGCCGGAACGACGGGGTGAATCAAGTGGATTCACTCGGGAAAACCCCCATAACTACAGATGTTTGGTGGGAGACTTATGATCGAACCATCATCGTTGTTGAGGCGTTTAAGAAAACAGGAGATTTTCTTTGGGCATCTGAGCTTAAGTCTTCTGGAAGGGGGCCAGTTGCGAAGGTCAAACCATGTGACCTTTTTCTGGTGTTTGTGAATGTTCCTCGTGATGATTCTGACGATCAACAATCTGAAGAATTTCCACTAGTAAGCAGCCAAGATACTGGTGTATATAAAAACAGAGGTGACCATAACGTTGTTCCACGTCGGACCTACTCGAAGGGAGGAATATCCTATACAAAGTTATGGGATAGTCTTCCTGCACAGATGGCTCTAAATGCCCTTGTGAATCCAATCAATGTAGTTTATAAGGATGGAAAGTTGTATCGGTATAAAGAAAATGATCAGCTATATATTCATAGCGTTAAGGGCAAGGATTTGAAAAAAACATCGCAGGTTACAGTCTGGGTAGACAAAATGGATGCGAAAGGGAACATTTCGCAAAAGCATTCAGAAACGATTAAGATAGAGGTGTCTCGATGAAAGTTTTTATTCTTATAGTTGTTTTGGCGGGTGTCGGTTGCTCCGCTAGGAAATCGCCGTTAGAAACAGCTCTCGAACATGCTGTATCTTTCGAGGCTCAACCAAACCGCATAAGGAACGCTTTCGCTGAGTTCCCTGGAAAACCACAAGGCGAAGCTGTCAATTACTTATTATCCGAACTCGGATCCAATAACCTTTCGTCCTTTATGCTGACTTGTCCTCTGGATAAAAACAAGGGGTTTGAGTTTGGGTTTGAGTTTGATCCAGCCAAAGTAAGTCGCCGATGTCGTGTTCAAGGGAAATCTCTTGTTGAGTTTACCGATTTATCGAATATTTCTTCAATTGCAGTTTCCGGAGTGATCAAAGGGCGTTTTGATTTCAATGTCAACGATGTCAGTCTTATCGGGGTCTGTGAATTTGAAGCTGTCACAACCACAGAGGGGGTCGCGGTTCAACGTCTTGCCATACCATCAAAAGACAGAACTGACACCAATTCACTTGTTATTTTCGAACAAAAGACAAAAATCCAAGAACCGGAGATCGAATGGCGTTCATCAAAGTTTTTCGAAGAGGTTGATCCCAACAGCTTGTAATTCTGACGATTGTCCCTAGTGGTGCTACCTTGAACAGATTCCCTTGCTCTTCTGCAGCGTGATTTGTGTGGTATTTTCTGATACTCATGTCGGTTGCATGTCAGCAGGGAGTTGGTATCGGCACAGAATTTTGTCAATCTTGTCATGTCTATGACCGGGATGTGAGGAGGAGGCAACCATGAACCAGACGTCAACTCGTTTTATTCGATATGCCGCAAGAACCTGCTCGTGATCTTCCACGCGTATGAATTGAGTGAGATAAACAAGGAGGAATATGGGGCACAAGACCAAGGAAAAGTGTGTTGATTGCGGCCATGTGTTTACGGCCCGTCACGGCGGTGGCTTTCACTTTGACCTCCTACGATGCAAGGAGTGCGGCCAGACCAAGACGGTCACTTTCGAGTCGCTGGGCACCCTTCACGCTCGATACGTCAAGGGATTAACAAAACCGTATTGCATGGCGACGGCGGAACACGACAGGCTGGTACAAAGCGACGTATTGATTGATCCCATGACTGAAGCGGAGTACCACCACGAAGTCGAGGAGGCGGTCGGCCCGTGCCTGTGCGGCGGCGCGTTCTCTTTCGATGCCCCTCTGCGTTGTCCGAAATGTCGGTCGATCAATGTCAGAAACAGATCGTTCGTGTCGCTTTACGACTGATCGAAAAACCCAGCCTTGGTGCACTGTAGCCCGCAGAGACACAAAAAATGAAGATACTTGCCTTAGCCGATATTGACGACTTCCACTGGAACTACGGTCCCGGCCAAGCCGATGTGCTGCTTTCGTGTGGTGACGTTTCGGATCAGGTTATTCTGGAGGCGGCGGACGCATACAACTGCCGAGTCATCTTTGCGGTAAAAGGAAATCACGACAACAATGAACCATTCGACAAATCCATTGTTGATTTGCATCTCCTGCCCCACAAATACACAGGATACAGTTTTGGCGGTTTGAACGGTTCATAGAAATATAAGCCTCGTGGTCATTTTCTGTACGACCAACGGGATGTCGAGAATTTCCTGTCTACTTTTCCTGCGGTTGATATTTTTCTTTCTCACAATTCCCCGAGGGGCATTCACGATAAAGAAGATGGAATACACTATGGCTTTGATGGATTGAATGCCTACGTAACACGGGCTAAATCGAAGGTGTTGATCCACGGTCATCAACATGTCGACCGAGAAACGGTTTTGGCTGGAGCCAGAGTCATCAGTGTTTACGGACACAAAATAATTGAAGTCTAGGGAATTAGAAGAAAGGCCTGCACTTCAGTGCTTGCTAGCCGCAAAGCGTGAGTGCAGGCATTCGCCAGCAGCGCTTCTTGAGGTAGTCCTCTGGAGGCGGTTCATTACATTTCTGGGGCATGTACAGGCTTGCTTACGCCGATACTGTTATAGGCTCAGGAATTATTGACAGGTGCCGCCAGAAACCATACACTTCCCCTTTTATGTCAGGTAATCCTTACGCGAAGTAGGCTCAATAACACTGTTAGCCGGACGAGGTGCATCGTGAAACCAAAAGTCATCGCAGCAGATTTACTGCTCAAAGCAGTACGCCTGCACAATATCCACTTGTCGCTACTCGTTGCTGACACCGGTCTGTGGGTAAATCCCGAATTCCATCATCGGCTCATTCGTGACACCGGCTCCATCGCTATTTTTCCGAAGGTACGTCGTGCCAGACGCGGCCAGGGGAGCGGCGAGGTCAGATCGTCGATGACGTTCGCCTCGACGACAACACCTACGCCAACTTTGCCATCAAGAGAGCTGTTGGGTTGGGCAAGTCGGCTCAAGGGTTCGAGGCCTGCCACATATGGCCACTGACCTGTTACGACGAACGGTATCACACAGCGCCTGCGAACCTCGTGCTGTTGCCACGAGCGCTAGCGGGGCTCTCAGACCATGACGATGAGATCCAGAAGGTTCTCCAGTATCGGGCCTTCTATCTCTACGGTTGGTGGCCTGAGAATTTACCAGTACCAACCAAACCCAACTTTTATCCTAAACAATGGCTGAATCCGCAACCGGATGTAGTGGCCATTAGAACACTGTGCGGAAAATCTGTTTCTTCCGGTGCACCTACCGACAAGATGTCGCAGGAGAAGCATCGTATGCTCGCTGACCGTATCGCAGACTGGTCCCGCCACGCAGACTTGAACGTACACAAGATCATCGCGCTGGTTGCCCAAGTCCCTAGCAGTGTGAGGCGCGATGAACTGGTAAGGCAAGTGGCAGCACTCACTCGATCGAGGAACCCAGACGGTGCAGTTGCCAGCCTGCTCACAAATAGCGGAAATGCCTACGGTCGGGTCTTAGCTAACTACGATGGTCTCATCCGCATTCACCCTGAAGTCGAAAAACAAGTCCACTCGCTGATCTGGAGCGCAGGCTAACAAGCTCCTTGACCCCACTTCGCAACTCGTTGGGCTAGGTCATGGGCCTCACGTTCAGCGCATGCCGTTGCTGGAGCTTGCGCGGAATCTTGACTTTTCCTCTTCCCTGTGCGATTCTTCCTTTCATCCAAGCAGTTTGTGCGTTGTGGAAAAGTGGCGGGAGAAGGCTTGGTCGCTTTGGGAGCGATATTCCCAGGATCTCTGCGACAATCTGCCGGTGAAGTGCGCAAGACGCAAAGACGATTCCCATGTCGATTGGGTCCGCGTGAGCATGGACGCCAACAATTTCTGCTTCGCCGATTGCGCATGGTTCAGTAGCGCCAACTGCCTCCGCAACCTGCTCGCCCATTTCGGAGGCAGGGCGGTGGAGTCCAGAGCCCGGAAGTTACTGGAACGTTCTCATACAGCCTTTCCGGACCTCGAAACTTACAGTGATGGCTACGCTGCGATCGACCATTGTCACGTGGCTGATCTTGAGCTCAGAATACAACAATTCATAGAAGACACGGCTCAACAATCCGAGTCCACCGTTCCAGTGAAAGCCGCGCCGAGAGCGTCTTCCTCTGTCCGATGAGGCTCGACGTCGAATCGCATTCGTCAATTCCCAGCAATTGCCACTTCGCGGGGTCAAAAAAGTTCAAAAAAGCAAAATACTGCTTGATAAATCCAATTTTATGAAGTATTTTACCCACTGGTTTAATGAAATACCCAGCAAAAGACGCTAGCGGTATAAACAAACGTTCGACCAGTGAAGAGAATGAAAAGACGAGCTTGGCTATATGTGTGGTTGATGCCGGTGCTGTGGATTCCCTGCGCCGTACTGTCAGCCTTCCATCCCGGCGACAAGAACCTGTCTTTGTTGTTTGCGACTTTCCCCGGAGAATGGCTCCGCCATCTCCTCGATCTGCATTTCGGGTTGCCGTCGGTCATTTCTCGAATCGCAGGCGCCCTCGTGGTTGTGCTGATTGTCGGCGCCGTCATGGATCTCGTGGCCGTCACAAAGAGACTGTGTGCTTGGCTGCTCTGCGCCGGCGTGGTTTTGGGCGCAGCATTCGTGTTCAAGGCGTGGTACTTCGGACTGGACTTCCTGTTTCTTCTCCTGTGCTGGCTGGTCTATTTTGTCGGCACATTGTCAGTCGTGACGGAAGTCGGACACCGAATGTTCAAGGAACTGGGTCGAACAAAGCCTTCCAGAGCGACTTCGGGTTCCGCGCCGAGCGCGGCCCCCGAAGCGCCTGAAGGCTGACGTTCGATGAGGAAGAAGAATGAATAGCGAAACCTTCAACCTGTGGGTGTTCGGTGACGCTCACGTAGGGACAGATCTGAAGAAGAACCGAGAAAGCCTGGCCGACGCCTTGCGTACTTCCGAGGTTGGGGGAGAACAGGAAGGACCATCGTTCGATTGGGACATAGCGGTCGATGTCGGGGATATGTCTGGAGGCCAGACAGTCCCGGAAGATGCAGAAGGCGAAGAAGTTGTCCGTCAGTTCAGCGTTATTGAGAAGCATCCACGGGAAGCGGTCTACAGTGTATGCGGCAACCATGACCGAAGCGGTCTCGACGAACCCGCGGCATGGTGGTGGCAAAAATGGATCGACCCGATGGGCGAACACTCCGAGTTTTCGAGCGTTGACTCAAGGAAGAGGCCATACCAGGTCGAAGGCACATGGGAACGCTACGCATTCCGTGTGGGCAATATCCTGTTTCTGATGATGAGCGATATCAACGAGCCGACCCAAAAGGTCGGGCGCGATGACCTGGGGGGCAATCCCGGCGGGGTGGTCAGTGGCGAGACTTTCCGGTGGTGGAAACAGATGGTTGAGTCGAACCAGAAGTCCATCATTATCAGCATCCACCATTACATGCTAAAAGACACAACGGTTGCTTCGGGCGAGTGGGAGGGCATGGAGAAGGACGAGAACGGCAACTGGCGCAGCGGCTATCACGGCTTCAAGCCGCGGGGCACGCCCCAGGGCGCGTCATATCTATATTTCGTCGACAGCAAGCCGGACGCTCAGGCATTCGAGCAGTACCTGGCCGAGCACCCCAGTGCTGTGGACATCTGGCTCGGCGGACATACCCATGCACACCCTGATGATACATACGGCGGCAAGTCCCATGTAGAGGAGAAATGGGGCACCCATTTCATCAATGCGGCCTGCCTGAGCCGACACCATGGATCAACCAATGTTCCGAAGAGCTGTGTACTAACGTTCCAACAGGGCAGCAGCGATGTGCGGGTCCGCTGCTACATGCAAACAGACGAATTCCTGCCACAGGGCTGGTACGAGAAAGCGGAACGTTGCCTGAAACTAAACCGGGTTTTCCGTCGAGAGGCATCCAAGGACAACATCGAACCAAGCGTTGCAGGCGACGCTTGACAGCTCACCTGAATCGGTAGCCGGCTTCCCCCGACCTACCCCCTACCCCATCCATGAGTCTACCCCGAACTCCGATACCTAAAAAAACGGGGGCATAAAGCCGCCCGTTTACGAATCAGTGGCGCCCAGCATCCAGGGTTTTGATGAGTTGCGCTGGATCGAGATTGTAGATCCGGGAGATGTTGAGTAGACCGATGATGTTGAGTCCGATCTCGCAGGTTTCAACCTTGGCCACCCATGACCAGTATACGCCGAGGCGTGCCGCGACCTCTTTCCGCGACAGGCCCAAGCTCCTGCGGGTGTCGCGGAGCTGCTGCACTAAGCTCCTGTATCCCTCATCGTATATTTCCTTTTGCATCACCGGTTCCTTTGCTTTGTGCCCACCGGATTTCTACATCCCAGCCGAGTTGCTTGAATAGCAAACGCAAGGTCTTATCCGCATTGCGTTTTGCTAGGATGATGTTGTCGGATGAACCCGCCGCCGCTTCAACGAGCGCCTGCGCCTTGCCCATGGCCTCGTCCCGCACCCGCGATTCAGTCCGGGATGAAGTAAACAGCCCGGTACTGACCTGATAGGTGGTCCGACGATGGTCCACCCGCTACCACGCCCCCTCGGCCCGCGCTGCCCGCCGTTCTGATGCTGCCCGCATGCCTGCCCTCCACGCGGCCGGTGTGGTCGCATCGGAAATTCCATTGGTCCGCCAGGCATCCTGGATGAAGTTGCCGATCGAGGCCCGCAGTTGGCATGCCCTTGGCGACGAAACTTCTAGGCGCCGGGCGATCTCACCAGGTCCGTGGCCAGCCACGGTCGCCGCAAGGATCACCCGGAGGCGGTCGTCAAGAGCAGGCATTACAGCATCCCAGTCAAGACGACGTGCCACCGACATTCCGGCATCCTCTCCGGGCGCAGCTAGCGCACTGTGGAGCGTTATTTCCTCGTCGTCGTCGTCATCAACGCCTAGCGGTGCGTCCATGGACATCATGGCCGAGCGCCCCGCAATCTGTGTCGAGGGTGCCATGGCATCGGTGCACCCGGCATAGCCAAACCGGCGCCCCGACCTTAGCGACTGGATCGCATAATAAGCAACGCTGTTAGGCTTCACATCCTTGCCCGCCAGTTCCGCACTCTCCAGCATCCGAGCGGCCTGGGCAATGCCGTCGCTCTCCAGTTCCTCCAGGTCCTCCGATCCGACCGTCCTGACCGCGCCCTTGGCGAGGCAGGCTCGGATTATGGGCCGTACCTGCCGCAGTAGCATTTCTCCTATTCTTGGACTCATCTTGAACCTCCTTCTGAATGAAGGCGGCCTGCAGCAACGGGACCTTCCCGTCGCCATGCAGCCGCCACGTGTTGTGGTTGTGGCCGCATGGCGGCGTTGGTGTGCGTGTTCTAATCGCCAATTCCGCTCGTTTAGTAACAAATAACATATCCGTATATGTTATTATAACCTCTTTCGGGGTGAAATTAAGGTGCGATGGGTTCGACACTCGCCCCTCGCCTAGCTTCCCGCAACACCATCTGGGAGCCGCACGACGGGCAGAGAGGCGGCGAGAAGTTGCCTGTCGACGTCGATCCGGATCTGTTGCCCAACGCAGGTGCACGCGTAGGGTGTGGACTGGCACACCAAACTTGGAATTTATCTGTCCCCGCTCACCCACGTTTTTGATGGGGTATCGTGAATCGAGGTGACGGCCACTGGGTTCCGAGAGCACAATATTCGCGCGGCGCATTATCCGTATATAAAAAAGTACGCCTGAACGTGTCCGCACCCGCAACGATCAGGTAATCGACCCGGGGTACCAGCCGCCGGAAGCATGACCAACATGGAACGCCAGCGTCTCGGCCGATGCCCCGCACCGGAATCAGGGCGATTGCCACAGTGTAAAGATCCTGAGCTTGCACGCTGTCGAGGCCCCACTCTCCACATTCAGCCGGGCTCGTTCATGCAGCGTCGCCAGCAGGCTCGGAACGCGCCGGGCATGGATTTTGCCAAGGTCGAGCAGTGCGAGCTACGTCTCGTCCCCCTGCAAGGTCTACGATCTACGCTGTAAGCCGAAGGTGGGATCGGGATGCCGTGGTAGGGTGTGGACACTGGAGTCTGTATGATTCTTTGCTTGCTCTTCAACTCGGCATCGGCTATAAGGTAACAGTACTGAGAACATTTCAATGCATCACAATAATGAAAATTGAAAAAGTGCAATGCAGTATTGAACTCACGGAACCCAAGCATAGGGAGACAAAACAATTTATATGAAATTCTTAGCAGGATTGGTCGCTTTGACCACAATAACTTTCTGCCATGCATCAGAATCACAGTACGTTGATCCAGTATATGCATATCGCATGACACTGGAAGATGGCTGGGAGGATATCGGGGATGACCTTCGAGAAGAATTTGTTTCCGAACTAGGCTTAGCAGATTCTTTGAACATGGAATTCCGCGCTATATTTCAACATTGGTCAGCGGATGACAATTATTCTCCAAGAATTATTGTGCACGTCGTAAAGTCTCCGATTCCATCGATTGTGGGATTCCACGCCGGCCTCGTGTCCCAGAATAAAAACGCAAACGGTTCCTGTAAGACTCCCGATGGGGATATCCTGACGCAAGAAACTAGTGACACCGAATATGCAGAAAATCTTAAACGGTTTATGTGGACACAAAGATCACGAATAGAAGATGAATCAGGAGTATATTCAGACCAGAGTGGGCTCTGTTCCGTGTTTCTAATCTCATCTGGTGTTTTGTGTGTTTCATGTTGGGCTCCCAGCCAGCAATACGCAACACATGCGGCCATGTTTTCTAACACAATCAACTCTGTCATAATCCCCGAAAACATTACTTACAACAAGATCACAGCTCGTGAGGCATCGCCACGCTCTACTTTCAGACCACGCAGCACAACACCAGAGAAAGACATGAAAGAGGCATTTCTGAGAGGTGCACGTATAGCATTCGGGTATTCCGTTCTCGGGTTAATTATTTTTGGAATACGTAGACTCATTCTGTTGATTCAAAAAAAATGGCAAAAAGCCAAGACCAAGCAGTAGGTTTACCACTTTCGCAAAGACTGGCACCGGCACCTATACAAAATAAACAGGAGTCCACGGGTCCGGGAGGATGTAGCCAGCTATAGATACGCTCCTTAGTCCCGTGACTGTTGAGCCATGTATCTCTCGTCCTAGTCAAGCCGCCGCAGGCGTAACGTTTTCCCAGCCTTCACAATTGCCGTGGCAGCGTGTGGACGAAGAACGCAAGGACTCATGTTTAAAGTCTAGGATCGACCCCGGAGAGCTTTTTGAAGAGCCTTCTTTACGATACGAAACCCCTTCGAAACACTCCAAGCCAAAAGCGCAAGAAAGCCCCAGCCGAACCATACATGAGACGACGTCGTAAGTGTTTGTTTCCATTCCCATTTATAGAGGCCATGCAAAACCTCATGCTGGGCTAACCAATAAACGGGGGAAAGCATTACGCTTGAGTATAACCTCCAGAGCGCAAATCGGAAAAAGGTGAGCTGTGGTCCTTTGGGAAGTAAATAGTAAGCAAAGAGTGGACAAATCAGAGATGCCAACCAAAAATAACCTGGAGTCCCAGGAAATTTCATCATGTCCTTGCCTGCATCAATCCACAGGCCAACTAGCTCCCCATCCTTCGAAAGTGGCGAAACAACGCAGAGCAAAATCATCAATGCTAGCCAAATGTAATGAGGGAAAGTTATTTTCCTGTTCGCCTGGTTTGGAGTATCACTAGTTTTTCTCATGGGGTCTGTAGACCGTTTCCCGCCCTCCGACTCTTGAATATAAACAGTCGAATGGCATTTGGAGCAGACAACCGTCTGGCCAACGAAAACGGGCGAAACCACAAATCTCCTTCCACAAGAGCAGTCGACGGAAAGCGGTGCGGCAGCTCTGTGTACACGCGACACTGGTCTATTCTCCGGTTTGATTAGACCTGCTTTTTCCAGAGTTGTCCAGTCAGTCGAATCCTCTCGTCGTACCTTCGAGTCACTTCTCAATAGCTCGGCATTAATAAACCCCTGGAACTCCACTTCATTGAAAGGCCCCACCTGCTTATTGCCGTTCATATAATACCAATTCATTTATCTCCCTTCCACAAGTTCAATTTCGAGGGTATTGGGTGCTATAGGTAAAACTTGGTTGTTACCTCAGTGGAGATTCCTCAAGGACACCTCCACATATCCCCCAAGGTTCGGTTAAGGTGACGATGTGCCGTCTCTATCGCTCTACAGATCGGATTGTAAAATCCGTCTGCATCAGACAAACCGCCCCCGGCATATCGAGTAGCCGAAAAATGATGGGGATCGAGCCAAATAGTAGGTCTATTCTCAATTGTGGCGATGTAGGTAAAAACAAGCTCATGTCTATCAATCAACTGGATTTCAGGATGAATTTCTCTAATCAAATCTTCACCAAGATTTCCAGAAATAATGACATCGGGATTGAGCCTCTCTATTTCGCGCACGATTAACCGTTCCCCTTTGGCTTCACCCTTGGACTTGGCAAATTTGTCCCATTGCGTTTTCCATTCCGCAGTTTCGTTGCTGAATTTCGAGATATTCATGAAAGCAAAGCTGATGCCGCTAGGAGTAGCAAAACTATCGCAAATTTCGGCAACTACTGGAATCTGATTCCAAGGTAGTAATCCATGGCATAAGCCATATGCGATATACAAGATACGCCGATGAAAAGAGGCTCAGGTTATAGGACATCCGCCTATATCCCTCCGTCTGTAGCCATCATGAACACATTGAATGTAATCGCATCCCTCTAGACCACGCGACTCACGGGCCAGAAACAGAATTTTTGGAGACCGTGAAAGATAACAGGGATAAAATCCGTCAGTTGTAATTGTTTCTGAGGAAGATGTCCTCCACTCTTCCATCAATAAATCAATGTCATTCTTAAGAGCTAGCTCATTCTCCGGATATTGCATTTTCGATATTCTCCTTGTTGTCAGTATTTGGTGTAAGTATTTCCTATCGGGCTTCATCAGAAGTTTCCGGGATCGTAATCTGGACGCTAGCTCTTTTCCTTAAACAACGGTCCCTTGCCAACTGTAAAAACAATTCGTTCTCGGAGGACATCAACGAAGTCCTGCGCCCCGACCGTGACCTTATTCTCTTCTTCCTTCCAGAAGATCGTGTTCACCTGTTGGAGGTCGAAATGAATCCGATCACGAGCTTCCTTGGCGTCCTTGCATGTCAAAATGACATGTTTGTTTTGTCCTTTAGCATAACCTGCTTCGTAATAGACTCCGCCACGAATACCGCAACTCGGCTTATCTTCTGTCACGTTCTCCGGCGCGCAAGTCAGATCTGCAACGACAAAACAAGCCTCGTTGATGAGATTCAAAACCTTGTCCATGATAAAGCCGTTGTGCGCAACCTCATCGACTGGCTTAAGAATATATCCAGCTTGTGCGGCGGCTTTCTGTGCCGCTTCTCTGTAGCGCACTGTTGAACTCGAAAACCACATTGCCAAAAAAGCATGAGGGTTGTCGGTGTTCTTATCAAGTTCCAAGGCGTGTCTAATTCCTTCAAGAGTAAGTTGCACCATAGGACCAGCGGCATTAGATCCATGATGTTTCACCCCACCCCTTTCAGCGAGCAACGATGCTATCTGATTCGTTCTGCTTACATTCCTCTCATCAAGAAAAAGCAATCCAATATCATCAAATGGAAGAAGCCATACTTCAAGAGGAGAAAAATCTACCTTCCGGGCTATATTGAGCAAAATCCTGTCGAGCTTTTCCGGAAACGTTTTTGGATAGTCGGCTAGAAAGGGAATGCCACCTATACAGGCACATTCCTTATCATTGTTCCAAGTAAGGGTGTACCCGTCGTTTCCTGCTAAACACCTTTCCCTTGCTATAGCGGGCGCCTTTTTAAAGAACTCATCGTCGCGTTCCATGCTTACCGCACTCTGCCTTCCGTGTATTGTATATTCCCCACATTTTGGGCATGTATATTTCTTTGAGCCACCATAATCGGGCGAACTATTCCCCTTGGGATCTCCGCAGATGAAGCACACGGGCTCGTTATATCGACCTTCCATAGTGAATGCTTTCTGTTATGTCGTTGGTGTTTTGCTTACATTGAACCGTCGAAGACCGCTACAGTACTGGTCGTTCGGAATGACACAGTCATCACCTTGCCACCGTAGTGGCATTGGCGTTGATGCTGTTAATGATTTCGATGACGCGGCGGTTCATCTGACCGGGGAACAGCGAGATGAAGTTTATCGGGCGGTCGAAGGGCTTGTCCATCAGCGTCGATGGCTCCATGATCCCGTTCTGCTCGATATGGTTGATGATCTTGTTGATGAATGCGATCTGCTTCGTGTTCAGGTTGCCGCTGTTGATGAAGTCGGCGAACGCCTTTTCAACGGCATCATGATCCACGTGTGCAATCTTGCGGACGACAATGCCAAACTGTTCGCTGCGGAATGCCGTTTCGTATTCCTCCTGCGTCCCCAGTTCTTGGGTGAAGACTTTCTGAAGTTGGTCGATGTCATCATGCCCAAGCGGAAGATTGGTGAACAGCTTCCAAATGGCATGGCAGTCTTCACGGTGCTCGTTGATATAGCGGTTCACCCTGGCTGTGTACGTCTCCGTAACATAGCCGTCGTCGAGAGGGGCCAGGCCGATGGTCTCCTTCACCACCGTGTCCTTGATGCAAATGTAGACAGGATCTGCCTTGTCGTTTCCAACCGCAAACTTATAGAGACTTCTTATCTCGGTCCTGACATGCTCGTAGGCGGGAAGTTCGGCTATTTGCCAGTATTTCGCGTCCACAATTCTATTCAGCAGATCCGCATGCTTGGAGACCTGCGGAATGGACATGCATTCACGAAGCAGGCGTGTCGCGATGAGCTGAAGCTTTTTCAATAGGTTGGAATACTCTCCCTTCCCTCCAGCGAACGCAAGCATCAGCGCATACATTAGTGCATCGAATCGCTTCGCGTATTCGTCCGTATCCTCAATGGTCACCAGCGGCGCGATTCGCTTCGCTAGTTCGTTCAGTTGTCCCTCGGACAGCTTCAAATACCTGGCCTCACTCTTGTAAAGCTCAACATACCTAAGGCTTAGCCTAACCGACGCCAGCTTTGTATTAAGCTCGTTCACCATGGTGCGCACGGAATCGACAAGGGCGGCGCGCCAGACTTGATATTTCTCCGAAACGTACTTGACGTTCTGGAAAAGATAAATCATTTCGGTCATGCGCGTAAAGATCATGAATGAAAGCGTCTGTGGCTCTTTCTGTCCGAGACCATCTTCATACTCACGGAAAAAATCAAAATTACCCATGCAGTCGAAGATATAGAACCGTCGCTTTCCAATATATTCGCCATCCGTTGTATCGAAGCAATCGATTTCAGGACACGGACGCGTACCGCGCCCGATCATCTGCCAGAACTTCGACTTGGAGCGCACTTCCTTGAAGAACACGAGATTCAGTACGTCCCAGATGTCGATCCCCGTATCCATCATGTCGACGGACACTGCCACACGCAGCGTCTCTTTCTTCTTGAACTCAATGATCAGCTCCTGCGAATAATCATCGTCGCAGACAATGCGCTTTGCAAAATTGCCGTGATGCTGCGGATAAAGGGCATTAAAGCGATCAACAATAAACTGTGCATGGCGTTTGTTCTTAGCGAAGACAATCGTCTTGCCTAGGACATCGCCCCCTTTTGTCTTGATGCCCTTCTCCATCAGATTCTGTATGACCGAATCGACGGTGTCTTTGTTGAATATGAACGTGTTCATCTTCATCGGAGACATGGAATCTGGGATGTTGCCGTCCGCGTCGGCAAAGGCATCTTCGTATCGCGCCTTATCCTCTCTGGAAAGCTCATCATATATGATGCCAGAGTGAAGAAACTTCATCTCCGTCTCGATGTTTACATACGGCACCAAGCAATGATCCACCTCCACTGCCGTTTTGTACGAATAAGCGTAGGTGGGATTGTCGTCCTCGATATCGAAGAAATCGTAGGTGTTTCTGTCGATGTCCATCTTTGGCGTTGCCGTAAGACCGAGGATGGCCGAATGGAAATACTCGAAGATCGTCTTGTACTTCTTGAAGATGCTGCGGTGCGCCTCGTCGATGATAATCAGGTCGAAATGCGCGGGAGAAAACACCGAGAGCTTGTCGTCTCCCTCGGAATCGATGATGTTCATCATCGTCGGATACGTCGAAAACACCACACGCGCATTCACATCGCACTTGTTCGACAACAGATTACACAGCGTCATCGCCGGTAGCATCGGCAAGAACGTCTCGTCCTTCGCCTGCCTCACCAGCTCCTTACGGTCTGCCAAAAACAGCACGTTGGTGACACACCTGCCGCGTGAAAGCACATCCACGAGCCCTGCGGCTGTGCGCGTCTTACCCGTACCCGTGGCCATGACGAGAAGAGATTTTTTGAGGTTCTTCGTGAAATTGTCACAGACGGCACGGATGGCCTCCATCTGATAGTAACGGCCCGCGATGTTCGTATCGATCTTGACCTCGTTCAGGCAGATGCCCGAAGCGGATTCCCGACGATCCATCAGTCGCTTCAAATCGTCCTGACTGAATATGCCGCTAACCTTCGTAGGCGGACACGACTTGTCGTCCCAGAAGTGCGTCTCAAATCCATTCGTGTAGAAGATCATCGGACGCCGCTGGTATTTTGCCTCCAGACAGTCCGCATACATTGTTGCTTGATGCTTGCCCTTCTCGGGATCATGGGATGTCTTCTTGGCCTCAATCACGGCGAGGGGCATGCCGTCCTCACCAAAGAGCACGTAATCCACAAATCCTTGTTGGTTAGGATCCCCGCACATCCCCCACACCTCGAACTCCTCCCGGACCGAGGTTTTTAGATTCCATCTGCGCATCTCCAAATCAACGTCGATGTACATCTTCCGCGTCGCATACTCGGAAATCTCGTCGGCCGAGAAAGTCCGTGTATTCTTGTTGGCAATTCGGGCGGCGGAGAAATCTTTCCTGACAACGGACACCTTCTCATACGCCTCCTCCAGCTTCGCCTCGGGGAGGTCGAGCAACGCCCCTTGTTTGCGGATTTTCTTCTCGTCAAGCGCGGGACCCGTCGCTGCCGGAATTCTGGACTCATCAAACTGGCGGCGAACGTAGTTTTTACCGTACGAGCAATCAATCCACTCGATGAACGCGAAGAGCGACATCAGCGAGCACAGCGCATCCGTGCGGCGGATCGAACGCTTTGTGTGGACGGCAAGGTTGCCCAACTTCATCAGCATGCCCGCACGTTGCCATAATGACTCCGACGCAACGGCTGTTCTGAAAGTCTGTTCGTAAAGGCGGGCGGAGAGCGTGTCCTGATACGGTTCTGATATCGCGGTATCGACGGTATAGACCCACTTCACGGCAAGCTCAAGCGCCTTGCGGCAACCCACCGCGCACATCGCAGGGGAAGCTGACAACACCTTCTCGGCCTCGCAGCATGAATCCGCGAACGCCTCAAAGTCCTCATTCTCTTTCAGAAAGTTAAAGTTTGTCATACGTCACCAACCTTCAATAGTCCGACCTTATCTCTAAAAACACTAACACACTGCTCAGATGTAATCTCCCCCTTTTTGAACCTCTCATAAAGAGACAGCAGGACAACTGTTTCTATGATAAGTGACCCATACTTTTCAGCTTTGTGGATTTGGTGGTCGTGTATCATTTCTCTATCGGAAAGGGGCTTCTGTCTTTGGTGATTCATGATCAGCAGGCCCTTAAGTTTTTTCCCGAGGGCATTTAAGTCCGTATGCTCTTCTTCATATAAGGCAATATGATTTTCCACCTGTGCAAGATGCTTGTTTGCCACCCCGCCGCTTTCACCTTTTATTTCCACAATGAAGACAACATCGCCTTTGTCGATGCAACAGTCCTCTTTTTTCTTATCTATGAATCCAGACAGATCGTATGAAAGAATCTCCTGTAAGATATCAAACACCACTGGAACGAGATCATCCCCACTTGAGATCAGAATACTCTTATATCTAGCATTGCAGACAATGTTTGCCTCGTTAATTTCGATCTCTTCATCAAGGCATTTGATCTGCCGCTGTTTGTCTGCTATTTCACTTTTGAGTTGCTCGTCAGTATAAAAAGGATAAATCTCAAGCCATTCTGGAATCTTTGGCGCCGCCTCTTTCAAACCTATCTCTTTTAAAAATATCATCAACGCTTCATGAGCGTGACAAATATTAAGCGTCGTCAAAATAATATCCCCGCATCTCACAGCAACGACCCGACCACTTGGTGTTGCTTCAATTAGAACTGTAGACTCGGCGTCATCCTGTAGCTGAAAGTAAAATGAAGCAGCATACTCTTTGCCAGAGAGATGAGTCGTTGTATTTTCGAAGCAAAGCGAGAAATCAGCTCTGGTGGAAAATATTGAGGATAGAATTCTCCACGTAAAAATATCATTAATGCATGTCCTTAGATCACATGCTTTTTGATAGGAACGATCGCCAAGCACACTACGAGTATAATCATACCGCATTTTATAATCTTGTGGTAAAGCAATAACGAGCTGGCTGCCCCCCCGTGAACGAATCGACTCGATCAATGTGGCTAGAGCATTACAAATATTAATACTCGTTGTGTCATTATCTCGGTTGACATAAATGGCTTGATCGTCGAAGTCGAAAATGGACAAATCGAATTGACTCCATGACGTTGGGTTTGTTATCGAATTCACAACAAACACATCATCTTCAATTACTTTAGAGCCTTCTGCTTTCTCTCTCAATATCTGGATATTCACGGTTTTACCCCTCGAAGAATCCCGCCATCAGTGCCTTGTAGTTCAGTTCCAGCTTTTCAAGTCCGATTTGCATCTGAGCCTTTTGCTTCTCGACCGACTCCACAAATGACGCAAACTGGTTCTGAAGTTCAAGTGCGGGACAGGGAATCCCAAACGATGCAAGTTGCCCCATGCTAATACGTGTTCGAGTTTGTCCATGGAGCATGCTTGAAGCAAGTGTCAATGTCTCTGGAATATTCAACAAAGCGCAAAGATAAAAAGGATTCATGAGTTCCTTATTCACACGACATTGGACACAGTCAGCTTTATTTATTGCACGACTAATTTCCGATGGCAATAAACAAGCCCTAAGATTAGGATTACCCATAGTCCCAATAATAACATCACCCGGCAAGCAGGTGTACTTCTTGAGCGTCTCGTAATGCTCTTGAGAAACATATGCCCTGTCGTCATCCACAAAACACCCGACTCCAATATTTTGTAGCCTTAATATTCTTATACCTTGATCAGTATAATGTTCGGATTTTAGATTCGACCCAAAAGGACCGTCACTGATTCTTGTTGAGATTTCCCTTAGCGTCCGAAATACCCATCCATTCGGATTCGTGACCGGGTCCCCAAACATATCGATGAACTGCGACTTAACAAGAAGATCAAGCTTTTCAATCTGCTGCTTCCGGAGAGAGATCAACTCCTCCACCTTATCCAGAAGAGCCGCAATGCGTTTCTGCTCTTTAAGCGAAGGTAGGGAAATGGTGATTTTAAGCAGATTAGCCTTTGTGAGGCTTGGAATAGTCACCGTTGTGTTTAGTTTCTCAAAGTCAAAGTAAACGCAGAAATAGTACAAGTAGCGAGGTAACAGTAGACATTGATTAGCGACCAACCCGAATGCCGTGTCGACGTTCCAGAGCTTTTCTGTAGAAAAGATAGGGTTGTTGATACTTCCTTTGCGCCCGATAATGACTGTGTTTTCACCGCAGATATAGGCGGTGGCCCGCCCAATGATGCCACCACTTCCGTAAATCGGATATTTGCCCTCGGCAGAAACAACGGCCTTCTGGTTCTTCCCGTTGATAATGCTCAGCGCCTCTGAGAACTTAACGGTCTTCCTTTTTTGCATTATATTCATAGCTCACCGACTCTGCCACGCCCAAAAGTATCAATTATCCATTGTGAGTTATCAATTTTCTCAGCTCGGCAACGCCTGCCGTGATCTTTTTCTCCAACTCTGCCACATCGGCGAGGATCTCAGACGGTGGCGGGTAAGACTCTGCCACGTATTCCGTCTTCTTGTACTTGTTGATCGAGAGATCATAGTCGTTCGCGACGATGTCCGCCTTGTCGACCAGAAAACTCGGGTCGGTCCGGACTCTGTCCGCCTCGGCCTTCAGATTATGAAATCGCTTCTTGATGTCCGGGATGTCGCTGTGCTGGTTTGGGGTGCGCTTGTCGTCGAGGCTGAAGCCGTCGGACTTCATGTTGTAGAACCAGACCTTGTCCGTCCCGCCGTCACCCGTCTTCGTGAAAACGAGGATTGCCGTCGAGACACCGGCGTAGGGTTTAAAGACACCGCTGGGCATCGAGATGACCGCTCGGAGAAAGTGTTTTTCGACAATCTCTTTTCTAAGCGCCTTGTGCGCGTTTGAGCTGCCGAAGAGCACCCCGTCCGGAACAATGCAGGCGCAGCGTCCGCCGACCCTCAGCATACGCAGGAACACGGCCACGAACAGCAGTTCCGTCTTGCCGGTGTTGCAGATCGCCTTCAGGTCGTCGCTGATGCCCTCCTTGTCCACGACGCCTGAGAACGGGGGATTGGCGAGGATCACGTTAAAACGGTTCGATATCTCATTGCTTTTGGAAACGCTGTCGCGGTACAGCACATTCGGTCTTGTGATCGAGTGTAGCATCAGGTTCATCGCCGATATGCGCAGCATGGTGCGATCCATGTCGAAGCCGGAGAAAGCCTCGGAATCGAAGAACGCCCATTGCTTGTCGGACATCTTGGCTTCATGCTTCTTGCGGATGAACTCGGCGGCGGAGATGAGAAAACCGGCAGTGCCGCAGGCGGGGTCGCAGATGCGGTCATCCGGTCCCGGCTCGACAAGGTGCACCATCAGATCCCGGATATGCTTCGGTGTGCGGAACTGGCCGTTCTGCCCAGCGGTGGCGAGCTTGTCGAGCATGTACTCGTAGAGGTCGCCCTGCATGTCAAGGCCGGCAAGGTCGTGCCGATAAAGGCCATCGAGACCCGTAACGACCTTCTCCAGAACTTGGGGTGTCGGGATGATGAAGATGGCATCCTGAATGTACTTCGAGAAGGCGGACTTCGAATCATCGCCCAGCAACTTGGGATCATCACCCAGCGACTTGATGAACGGGAACACCTTCGTGCCGATGAGTTCGAACACCTCCCGCGCTTCGCGGTTCTTGAACCGGCTCCAGCGCATTTCTTGCCCGGCATCCGTCTGTGGGAACATCCGCTTCTTGTTCACCTTGACGCCCGAGTTCTCGAATTCCTCAATCCGGATATCGTTTTCATCCAGCGAACGGATGAACATCAGATACGTCAACTGCTCAATCACATGCAGTGGATTCGTCACGCCACCCGCCCACAGATCCGTCCAGATCTTATCGATCTTGCTCTTGATTTCACCCGTTATCATCAAAATCTCCAGTTTCCGAAGCAACAGCTAACCCGTGCCGCCTCTCGCCGAGCAGGCGGTAGCCCGTTCAACTCACGCACCAACACGGACATAGCCTCCCTCTTTACATGACGAATGATACCACACGCCCCACCCCAAACCAAGCATGTTTGTCTGCTTCCCAGCAACTTATTCTTCTTCATGATCTTCTTTGCTCTTGACCCGCCACAACCGCTGGGTGTACCTTCTTCCCTGTGTTGTTGTCGATCTATCACGGGCGACATACTGATTCATAAACCACACAAAGGGATAGCAAATGGACGCACCCAAGCCTCTCGGTGAAAAGTTCCTTAATTTCATAGTAAAAGTTACCCTACCCATCGACATCCTTGGATGGGGAATTGCAGCTATCGTCGTCATGGTGAACTTGGACAAGCTCGGGCGTGCGGCTCCGGGTCTGTTTTTTGAAAAAGTCGTGAATCTCGGTGTGGCGATTGCCCTGTATATAGGTCTGGGCAAACGCATCAATTGGGCTTGGTGGCTTCTGATGGCAACATTAGTGCTCTCACCCTTGGGATCAGCATATAGTCGCTATGAGGCCCAGGGCCTCAAGGCAAAAGTCTACAACTTGTATGCTGACCGGTACAATGGAACGCCAATGACGACTGATCCGACTCCATTCGTAATTCTGGGGCTTTTAGGATTCTGCCTCATCTCGATTCCTAGTATGATTTACTTCTATAACCGCCGATCATGGTTTGGCGTCACATTTGACATTGGCACTATGACTACCGCTGACGTTGGATCACAGACACCCTCTATGAACTATCCGAAACCGATTACTCAAGGATACCAGAAAACCGCTCCTACTCTCTCGGAGCACAACCCCTCGTGCCAAGTACAGCCACCAGATATTTCCGCCTCATCTAGTTCTCCTGAACCCACGAATGAAGAGCTGGACAACCGTGCCCTGTATGCTCAGGCATATCGTGAAGCCCAGGACGAATCGAGTGGTCGGGATGTCGGTCTCTGGGCGATAGCATTTGCGAAAAACGAGGGCAATACGGCTCGGAGCCAAGCCGAGTATGTTAAAATGCGCGTAGCCGATCTAGCCAAAGCGCGCAAAAAACTCCTCGAAGAGGAGGCAAAACAACTTGCCCAGCGGATGGCGGAAGAGCAAGAAGCAGAAGTGAAGCGAAAAATTGAAGAAGCAGCAATCAAATTACAGCAACAAGCAGAAGAACGCGTTTTTATTGCTGAGCGAACAGCACTAAAATATACAGAAGATGAACTCAATCTTCTTGCAGGCAGTCGGGATCTCACAGAACAAATTACGCATCTTCCATCACTGGTGGACTACACGGATTTCCACGCGGAGACACGTACATTGGCCATTGCGCTGAATCAGCGTATTACATCAGCTCAAAATCAGATATGCCCCAGTATGGCCGATGAAATCCGTGCCGAAATAGCCGACTTCACCGCTGGTCTTGATACACATTCTGACACGATTCGCCGAAGGTCTAAATACCTGAAATGGTATGACAAGTATCTTGCGGATAAAGAATATGCCGCAGACCTACCATCGGCATGGCAGGCTTCACTGGAAAATGTTCGGCGGCGATTTGAAGCATCCTTTCAAGCGAACGATTTCTACAAAGCTAAATGGTATTCTGTTACGTGGAGCTCTTGGTGTAATAGTCCTGCTCCATTCGACGTACAGCAAAGGGCAGACCGTGCTCTCAAGTCACTAAAACTCGTGTCTGATGGGATTACCCATAAAAACTATGAGTCCGCAATCCATGGTCTTAAAGAACTGATTTCCCTCTTTGGCTCCAGCGACCATAACCTATCTGTTGCTGGATGGGAAGGGTCGCTGGAAGCTCTTACGAGTCGGGCTCGTGCCATAATAATATCCCAAAAAAAGCGTTCTAGAGCCATTTTCGTTAGTTGTGCAGCAATTGCCGGTCTAGTGATTTTTGGCGGTGTCTGGGCGGCGCGTCATATCGAGCGGAAACGTGTGAGCAAGTTAATTACGTCAACTGTTTTGCCACATCTGCTATCTCCGACCAATGCCGTCGGTGCCGCAAAAACGGCGATGATAGAAGTTAGGGCAACCTCCAAACATGCTGATGCAATTTTTGCATCTCTGCTGGTAAATGAGTTAACTCAACGAGCAGGCAAGGGCGATGCTGCTGCTGCAAATGCCATTGCGCTCTCCTACGCAAATGGTTTCGGTTTTACCACCAATCAAGTGGAAGCAGTTACTTGGTACCGCAAGGCCGCCGAGCAGGGTAATGCCGATGCACAGTACGATCTTGGCGTATGCTATGCCGATGGGAAAGGCATGCCCGTTGATAAGGCGGAAGCTTTGAAATGGTTTCGTAAGGCAGCAGAGCAGGGTTATGCTAGGGCGCAGTACAATCTCGGCACCTGCTATGCCGATGGCGATGGGGTGTCCGTAGACAAGACAGAGGCCGTGAAATGGT
>CAZKJH010000058.1:0-22419 GCA_964553035.1 uncultured Lentisphaerales bacterium
TGATGCCTTCCTTCTTGTATACGGCAATAACCGCTTCCAGAAGCGGGTCGCCTTCTTGGAACAATGTCGCATGATGGAAATGGTCACACACTTCCCATGCTTTCTTGAATCCATCCTTGCATGCGTGTGCAAACCCCGTTACCGGGTCCACGGTGTCTTCAAGTTCGATGCAGAGAAGACCTGAGTGCCCGTGAAGGTGCTTTGCTTCTCTCGGCCATTTCATAAACCTGTGTGCGTACTGGAAGTCGAGGTTTACGATTGATGTGTACTTTTCGTTTGACATGACTAACTCCTTTTCTGGTTTTGGTTTCACTGACTGATGGTCTTCATCAACTGCGTCCGATACGTTTTACTGTATGCAATCCTCCTTTCGTCTTCTTGTGCCAACATATTGTTCTGCGTCACGCATATTGTGGGTACGGCACCCGCCGACCTATCATATGCGTCAAAAAAAATCCCATAAGTGGCTTGACTGCAACACATGAAAGTTCTATCATTGAGGCATATGACAGAGCACTGATGGAGACATGATATGCGTCAACCCCAACCCCAGACCACTGCGCCGCTGGATCCCGACCCGAAATGGCCGGATTGCTATATCGAGGCTTTGAGGCGTGCAGGGGCGCACGAAAAGAACATTCCGTATTGCGTTTCATGGGTGAATCGATTCTTCCAACGTTTTCCGAGCCGCCCCAGACGGGAATTGGGACGTATCGAGATCGAGGAGTTCCTTTCCGAGACCGCTCGGTGTCCGGGAGTGTTGAACTGGCAGGTTCAACAGGCGAGAAATTCAGTTGAAACATATTATGAAAAGTTCCGAGGGATACCTTTGTTGCCAAGAACCAGCGAGGAACGTCTGAGGGCTTCCGAGGCCATACCTTCTTCCGAAGGGAATGCACCTTCTTTAGTACACTTTTCCTCTTCTGGCTCTGAAGTTTACTCCCAATCAGCCCCTGCCGTCAAGTCATTTCGCGGCACTTTTATTGGGACTCCGCATACGCAGAAGCCCGCCGCCGTTAGCGGAGATGGCGATATGGCGGCCATGTCGGAGACTGGACTTGACTGGCGCGTGCTGGAGGAGCGGGTGCGCGAAAGCCTTCGAATCGAGCACTACTCCTATTCCACAGAGCAAACATACGTGGGATGGATCCGACGCTATGTCGCTTTCCACGGCTGGCGAAAACCGTCCACGCTGGAGGCACCGTCCGTCCGGGCCTTCCTCAAACATCTGGCGGTGGAGGCTCAGGTTGCGTCCTCCACCCAAAACCAGGCACTTAATGCCGTGGTCTTCCTCTACCGCAAAGTGATCAAAAAGGAAATAGGTGATTTCAGCGATTTCCCACGCGCCCGCATGGGGATGCGCCTTCCCGTGGTCGCCAGCCGGGCGGAGATCAAGGCCGTGATCGACCATCTCTCCGGTCGAGAGAAGTTTCTGGCCAACCTGCTCTACGGAACCGGCATGCGGATCAACGAACTGCTCGGACTGCGCGTCCAAGAGGTGCAGTTCGACCAGAACCGGATCGTGGTGCGGGCCGCCAAGGGTGACAATGACAGGTATGTGCCTCTGCCGATGCGTTTTCGTGACGAACTCCGACTTTGGATTGAACGTCGTCGTGCCTTGTACGATGCGGACGCTTTGCAGAACATGCACGAAGTGGAAGTGCCTTTCGCGCTGGCCAGAAAATACCCTAGAGCACCTTACGAGTGGGGCTGGCAGTATGTTTTTCCCGCCGACGACTTTTCGACCGATCCACGTAGCGGCCATGTCCGGCGGCATCACCTCGACGAGCAGATTCTACAGCGGGCGGTACGCGACGCCGTCCGGGTGGCAGGGCTAACCATTCGCTTCACACCCCACTGCTTCCGGCACAGCTTTGCTACGCACCTTCTCGAGGCCGGACAGGACATCCGCACCGTTCAGGCGCTGCTTGGACATTCCAATGTCGAAACCACAATGATCTACACCCATGTTCTCAACAAAGGGCCGATGGGCGTCGTCAGCCCTGTGGACACGCTCTGATTTCCCGAACTCTCTCACGCGGCGAGGACGCCGCGTCTACTAGGTCGTGACTGCCATTCCTGCAGGGTGAAATCCATCACGAATCTTTCCCTCTCACATTTTCAGACGCCTGTCCCCTGATTTTTCCATAGTCCTCTCTCCTACCATGGTCCTCTCCTACTCTGCCGACTTCTCGTTATCGACTGGCACTTTGTACAGTTCCCGATTGTCGAGGCACCAGACTTTCGCGGAAAATCCGCCGGGCTCCACCCCCTCAAGCGCCTCACGCATCTCGAAGAGTCGGGCATCAAGAACATCGATGAGGCTGAGCACCTCTGCCTCCGGAATCTTGGGCAGAACCGGACTGCCGAATTCCAGTTTACCATGATGCGAAAGCACGATATGCTGCAGCAACATCGCCTTGGCTCTATCCGCGCCTATCCTCTCGGCAACGCGCTCAATGTCCATCGCACCCCGTACGATGTGTCCGACCAGCCGTCCCTCCGTCGAATAACCCGACACCAGCCCCGTGATATCCGTCTCCATTTCCTTCAGCTTGCTGAGGTCATGAATGATAATGCCAGCCAGTAGCAGATCCGAATCAAGGTAAGGGTAGACATGCCAAATCGCTTTCGCGGTTCGGAGCATCCCCGTGATATGATGCAGCAACCCACCACGCTCCGCGTGATGCAATTGTTTCGCAGCCGGAAAGGTCATCAGCTTGTCGCCGACGCACGCTTCCTGAATCAGCTCTGCGGTGATATTACGTATCGACTCGTCCTGGATCGCCGCGACCGTCTCCAGAACTTCCTTCAACATCGTGCGCGGATCTTCTGGCGAGGAGGGAACGAAATCCGATAGGCCAACGTTGTCCTCAGGCGTGGAATCTCGCATGCGATCAATCTTGAGTTGGATCTTGCCGTTGAACTCATTGCCCACCCCCGCCACTTTGATGATGGATCCCACGGTTGGCGGTTCCTTGCCCTGCTCCCACTCCCAGACTTTCGCGGGAATCGTGCCGCTCTTATCCGCCAAGGCAAGATCAAGGAAGCACTTGCCGTTCTGCGCCGTTCTTAGCACTGCTTCTCGCACCAACAGCATCCCCTCGAACTTTGTCTTATCCTTGATTTCGCGAATATCCATTTTGTTGTCTCTACGATCCCTGTACGCTACCAAAAAACTTACGGATGATGACGTTGCAAGTAAAAATCGCGATCACGATCGAGACCAAGACGACATGGGGAAACGCGAGGATGTAGGCAGCTTGTAAATAGAGGATAGCACCAATGGCGTTGCCGACCGACCGACGGCGAATTTCCGGTGTGTGAGGTCTGCCCAAGGGCAGCACCGATAGCCACCAGACACCATAGGCGCAAACCGAGCACACCGAAATGATCGTCCACAAGTGGGGCGGATAGAACGCCAGACCAGCCATTGGGACAAAAATGGTCAGCCCAGCCAGAAACCGATACCCCGGCATGGCATCAAGGGCCTCGTGTTCCTTCGAGGCAAGCCAACTCACCGCACCAATATACGCCGTCCACCCTGCCACGGCCAGTAGCACCGCCGGCGAGAACAACGTACCAGGAGCCACGTCCTGCATCGCTGCAGCACCGGTCAAAAGACTGAGCCCGCGGCAAAGCCCCATCGCAACAAGACCGAATACCGGCCATTTGCTCTTGATGCGGTTATAGCCCGCAATCACCAGAACCAGAACAGCCGATGCGCACCACCAGGCAACAGGCATGTGGCAGAGTGCAGACCCTACCACAGCGAGAATGAGACACGTCGCACGCGCAATCTGCGCCTGAGCGAGCGTGATGCCGCCCGAGGGAATCGGGCGTTTCGGTGCATGAGTTTTATCCTCCTCTGCGCCAACGATATCGTTATCCGCCAAGCCAAACATGTAAAACAGCAAGGCTGCCGCACCTGCGGCGAACAACTTCACCAAAACGTCCTGCTCGAGCGACATCGAAATTGGCGGTTGGATGATAGCCAGCGCGATCGCAGCTCCTGCAATGGAATCGCCTGGGGCCGTCGGGAGATTGGGGAGGCGGAAGAATACGAGCCAGGGTGCTATTTTATTTTTCATGGTTGTCTCAGCTCTATGGGGAGAGGTTCAAGATTGAAGCGGGGCTTCCATTTCGGCGACTGCGAATAGAATGTGTTCGGATTGTCGAAAGCAATTTTCTGCAGGGTCTCATCGGAATGTCCGTCCGCCTTCATTTGCTCCATGACCTTGATCAGGCTGACAGGATCCGAAATACCCCAATCTGCGGAACCGCTGACGATGATGCGGTCGGCCCCGTGTTTTTTGATGATCGCGCTCGCACGCTGGGGATCAAGTTTAGAAATGGGGTACACCGTCAGCCCGCACCAGCAATCGGTCTGGGAAAGTGCTGTGGCGATCGTGTCTTCCGTATTATGGTCAAGATAGATTTTGCGTTGATCTGGCTTCACCTCGTCGAAACCGCGGAAGACCCACTCCAGGCATTCCGGCTTGCGCTTGTGCGAAATGTGGATGATAACGGGCAAATCGCGCTCCTTCGCCATACGAAGTTGCCGAGTAAAACAGTAGTATTCCGCCTCGTTCAGATTGTTGAAGCCGATCTCGCCCATCGCCACGCAACGCGGATGGTCGAGGTAGTCGCCGATCCCGTCAAGGACTTCATCCACCAGCGGTCTGTTTTCGGCCTCTTTTGGATTGTAGGCGATCGCGGTAAAGTGATCGATGCCGAAGCGCTCCGATCGGGTCGGCTCGAAGGTCAGAATATTCTCAAAGTAATCGAAGAAGGTGCCGGCGAAGCGCCGGTGACTCCCAAGCCAGAATGACGGCTCGACGCAAGCCCGGATACCCGCCGCATACATCGCCTGATAGTCGTCTGTGGTTCGTGAATACATGTGGATGTGCGGCTCAATAATTTCGTTCATAGGTTTCTCCGGTGGGAGAGTTCAACAAGCCCGATTATACGCCCAATCAATTAAATTTGGCGGCGCGTTCTTCTGCTGAGGCTATTTTTCGGAGGGAGAAAGAGCCGACCGGCTTGCAGGCACCTGTCGCAAGGGAATCAGCCGTGGTATCCGTGATATGAAATGCGTAAGAATCATAGAACGCCAGCTCGTAGCCGCTCGAATGCCGATAGACGTACCGCTTCTGATTCCCGACGGGTTTTTCTCCGCTGAAAATGAGCGTGTTATCCATGACCTGAACCACATCCTTGACACCGCACGCATCGACAAATGTACTGATGAATTCAGCATTTGGAGAATCGGCAGTATCGAAGAGCTGATCGGCAGTTTTATTCGAAAGATAAATACTGTCGACAATGCCATCTTCTTTGGCCTTGATTTCGATGTCCACACCTTTTTTCACTACCTGAATCTTGTTCTCCTCTTCAACAAAAAGCATCGTGTCCTGTCCCACTTCTCGGAGCCGCTTCTCCAAAGTAATCGCTGCATCTTGGATGGGCATGCCGAGATAAAGACCCTTGAACACCACGGTCGTCGCCCTCATCGCCTCCGCGCGGCTGGCGGCGGCTACATCGTCCCAATTTAAGTAGACCAGCCGCTGTCTCGCCTGATCGGAACCGGCATCAATGGCTTTCGTGTACACTTCCCGTGCTTTAACTTCATCCTTCCCAACGCCCTTTCCCGTCTCAAGACAAAAACCATACTCCAGCAAAGCTTGGGGATCGCCTGATTCAGACGCTTTTTGATACAAACTGGCCGCTGCCGCTGGATCAACAGACACGCCGAGGCCTTTTTCATAACACTGGGCAAGCCTGAGCTGAGCTGGCGTGTACCCCTGCTCTGCCGCTTTCCCATACCAAGCAGCGGCAAGCGGCTTATTGCGAATCACCCCTTTGCCAACTTCAAGACATGTCCCAAACGCAAACTGTCCGCGAGGATTTCCCTGCGATGCCGCCTTGCCATACCACTCAACGGCCAAGCTCGGATTCACGGGAACGCCTAGCCCGAACTCATGGCATGTTCCTAAGCTGTATTGCGCCTCTGCACGACCAAGATTTGCGGATTTCTCATACCACGCCACCGCCTTCACAAGATCTTTCTGAACGCCAGTTCCAAATTCGTACGAGGAGCCGATATTGAACTGCGCCTTGGCGCTTCCATTTCCAGCCGCCTTTTCAAACCACGTCGTCGCTAGTTTCTCATCGCGCGGTACGCCATACCCTTGGGAGTAATAGACCCCCAGCAAGTTGCAGGCATCAGTATGTCCCATTTTCGCGGCAGAATACGCCCAGACAAAAGCCTTATCGGGCCGTTCCCTGAGTCCAGTGCCCTCGCTGTACATCATCGACATCATGTACTGCGCGTCAGCGTTGCCCTCTGCCGCCGCCTTATAATACAGCCTCGCGGCCTTCTCATAATCCTGCGACGCACTGACGCCCTCGTAGAATATCGTCGCGAGGGCGAGACACTCTTTATCGCTTCCCTCTGCGAGGATCTTCTCGTATGAATCAACATCTGCGGCAGCCGCCACAGAAACGCAAACGACACAAGCCAAACTAAATACGAAAGTCTTCATAGGTGGCATTGTACCAACTCTACCCCACCTATTTCAACCGCCAAATAACAGAGGTGCGCGTTGCGGGCGCATTCACGATTCATTGACCGGTCATCAACGGCTACAGGTTTTTCTCCCCTGTGGCTGGCCTCGGCGAGGCCGGAATCGTCCGCGATCACCGATCGCGGCTACAGGCTCGCTACTCACAACTCACCACTTGCAACTCGCTACTTCACCCCAACCTTCGCGGTGGTTAATTATACGAGCAACGGTGAAGAGAAATTCTGATAGCCGATTTATGTAGGCCAGAGCCTTCTTCAGCTCCTCTGACGATTCGCCTTCGCCTTTCTCAGTAACGCCCACGAGGGCACGTTCCGCTCGGCGGCAGACGGCCCGTGCAACCTGCGCCGTGCAGGCGGCAGTATGGCCTTCCGGGAGAATGAAATGCCGAAGCGGCAACACCTCCTCATTAAAGGAGGTCAAACAGCGTTCTAAGTCCCCAAGTGCAGATCCGATGGCGATCACGCGCTTCGCATCAGCACTGCAGGTGCAACTCTCGCCAACTTTAAAAAGCGTTTTCTGCACCTGGCTCAGCATGATCTTAATGCCATCGCACGACTTGGGGAGTAACGACGATAATAACCCAACTATGGCGTTGAGTTCATCTAAATCTCCCAGCATGCCAATTTCTAAGGACGCTTTCGAGATGCGCCCACTCTTCGGGTGATACGTCATGCCGCCATCGCCTTCGTACTTTGTCATATCAAATTCCCAGAGAAATGAGGATCATCGACAACACGCCGACGGCCATACAGTAGAGACCAAACATCCAAAACTTTCCGCTGTTCAACACTCGGATTAGCATGCCGATTGCTACAAAACCAACGACGCCAGCGACAATCGCCCCCACGAGACAGCTCGGCAGCGGAAGACTTCCACCGGCGGAATCCGATTTAAGCACTTCCATAAGCAGGGCTCCCGCAATCACCGGAATCGACATGATAAAGGAAAACTCCGCCGCCTCGCTCGGTTTCACTCCAGCCAGCCGCGCAGCAAAAATCGTGGATCCCGAACGACTGATGCCGGGAAGCATGGCGATGGCTTGAGCGATGCCCATCAGAAACGCATCGAACGCACTAAACCTCTGCTTCCTCTCTGCACGGTTGCGCAGAAAAACGAGCGAAGTCAAAGCCAGACCGGTGATGCACAGCATCATGCCGACGAACATCGGTGAATCATATTTCGACTCTAGCGCATCGCCTTTGAGCGCGTAGAGTATCCCAGCCGGAACCATGGAGAGCAATACCCACGCAGCGTAGACCACAGAAGCCTTTTCCAACTGGAAACATCCGATGAGCAGTGCCAGGAGCTTTCGTCGATAGTAGACCACCACGGCAAGCAGAGTGCCACCGTGCAGGAACAGTTCAAGAGAAGCTCCGGGGGATTCCAATCCCAGAAAATGTTTCGCGAGTGCTAAATGACCGGAGCTGCTGACGGGAAGAAACTCCGTCAAGCCCTGTATTACCGCCATCACCATGATTTTCAGAAACTCGTCCATACAAAATCCTTTTCTCTCTGCCGGCTGAGCCTGCCAGCCCACCTTGATCCAACCGGGCAGACCGGTTTCGGTCTGGGAAGGAAATCCGATCCGCTCAACAAAAAGGACCGTCTCGTGAAAGACGGTCCAAAAATGGCGGGAGCGACGAGGGTCGAACTCGCAACCTCCGGATCGACAGTCCGGTGCACTAACCAATTGTGCTACACCCCCAAATGCTTCTCTGATATTGACCCTGTTGTTTCCGACATTCTCCAGTATCAAAGAACGAGTTGAAATTTATCATAGTTGGCCTCGCCCTTGCAAGTGTTATTTTTATGGATTTCAGACCATGGATTTCAGAATGTGGCTCACGGCGACAGGAAGGTCAAAGAATCGTGAGTGCGACAATTCGGAAGTTTCTGTTTTTTGCTCGACTTTCCGGGACTCGTCTTGTACCCTTTCGTCCTCTTTTTCAGCAACCCTAAAAAAACAATCTCAATGACTTTATCTGCTCGCGCTTTACTCTTAGATATGGACGGTGTTCTGGTCGATTCAGAAGAACTCATGAGCGCGTGCGCTATCGATGCGCTCCGTGAATGGGGAGTGATAGCGGTGCGAGAAGACTTCGAGGAATTTATCGGTGCTGGGGAGGACAAATTTATCGGCGGTGTTGCTCAGCGGCACGGTGTAGACTATGACACGGCCATGAAAGACCGAGCCTACGCCTTATATGCGGAGCGCGCGACCAGCATTGCCTTCCCAGGCGTTTGCGAAACGCTCCACTCGCTGAAAAAACAGGGCTTCAAGCTTGGTGTCTGCTCGGGAGCAGACCGAGTCAAGGTCTTGATCAACATCCGTGCCATCGGTCTCCCCGAGGATTTCTTCGATTTCATGGTGAGCGGTGGAGAGGTCAAATTGAACAAACCGCATCCCGATATCTTCCTCTTGGGGATGAATCGTCTCGGTCTCGCGCCAACCGACTGCATCGTGGTCGAGGACTCGTTGAATGGCATTCGAGCTGCACAACGCGCCGGCATGCGGGCCATCGCCGTTACCTCTTCGTTCTCCGAAGATGAACTGAAAGCGCAGGTCAATCCGGATGTCATCATCGATAATATTCGCTCTCTTCCGTCCATCTTGAGCTTAAATTAAGAACGGTGACAGGCATGAAATATTTTCGCATCAAATCGTGTTGATTGCATCAGACTCGGCATGAGTTTGCCCTGTTAGGTATTTAGTACACAGCATACAAAATTGGCGACAAGGCCAACGCCGAGAATCAGGGCATTCGCGAGAACCGTGGCGGCCTTACGCATCGTCTTGGACGGCGTAGCAATGACAGGCACCTTCTTGTAAAGTGGGCTCAGGTCAACATCTGCGACGAGCCCAGCACCTTCATCGACCAGGAGCGAGGGTCCGTGAAAAGAGCCTTCGAGAAAACCGCCGTCATGCAAATGGGCGGAATTGGCGACTTTTACCGAAGCCTTCAAATGCCCATAAATTTCAAGCACATCACAAACAAAAGGGGTGTCAAGCGACACAGTGCAATCGACCGCAATGACAACCTTGCCTGTTTTATTCTGAATTTCTACGCCCTCGAACTTGGCTCTTGTGCGGATTTCAAGGGATTCGGTGGCAGTAATCGAAACCAGTGCTCTGACATCGCCATCGAGAGAGATGTTTTGTCCTGTGATCCGCAGTCCAGAACCGAACTCAGCCTCTGAACCGATTATGACGTTGCCGATCGTCAGAATGTCCTCAGTCCGCTTGCCGTTGACCGTGATGTCATCGGTCAAAAGATTAGTCTTACACTTCGGACAAAGAGAATTGTGCATCCTGCCGGAGAGTGTGTGCGAATAGCCACACACATAGCAGATCACGAGGCGTTTCGTGGGCACAGCAACACGCGAGGCCGCCCGGGTGGGGGTGGCCGCTGGTTTAACCGTATCAGCAACGGCTGCTTCATTCTCGGCTGCAGAATCTCCCGGCATTTCATCGCCAGTCGACTGGTGCATACGAGGCTTGATCGCAGACCGTGCCGATACGCGTTTCATTGCCTGGACGTATGCAAAATTGTCCAAGGCTTCTGATTCGCGCTTTGCCATTTAAGTTGAAATCTCGGCTCAGTACTTCTTCGAATCGGCAGGCGTAGCGGGATGTGCCGCAGGTGCTGCAGGCTGCGACGAAGAACTCGATGCCGTCTCGCCGAAGCCGGCTGGATTAACCTCGGACTTGCCGATAAACGTCACGCCATCTTCAACCGTCAGGCGTTTTGCACGGATATCTCCTTGAACTTTAGCCGTGCTCTTCATTTCAATACGATCCTTTGCGGTAATATTCCCAGAAATGCTACCGGCAATAATCACCGACTCGGCGATGATGTTGCCCTTCACGATGGCTGTCTTGCCCAGCATGGCGGCACCGACGCAGTTGAGGTCGCCATTAAGCTTACCGTCGAACTGAATCTGGCTTGCGCTTTTGATGTTGCCGGTGATTTCGATATCGTCGGCGATGATGGTCTTCGCTGTCTTGTCCGCTTCCATGTTAATGTTCCTTGTTGATGGTGATTGTTGTGAATAAAACTGAAACTGTTGAATTGAAAATGGGCATGTTTCTTTAGGGGAAGAACGAGGGGTGATTAAGACCCATGGTTTCCGGGAGGCCACAGACAAGATTCATGTTCTGCAGGGCGGAGCCAGCCTGCCCCTTGACCAGATTGTCGATGTAAGACACGACACGGAGTCGGTTCGTGCGCGAATCCACGCTAATGACGAGATTGGCGAAGTTCGTCCCCCGCACATGCATGCTACCCACAGACGAGGTAGACGGGAGCACACGCACAAAGGGACTGTCTTTATAGAAGTCTTTGTACAAGGCGATGACCTCTTCCTCCGATGTTGGTTTGAGAAGGTCGGCATACAAACACGACATAATGCCACGGCAAATCGGAACGACCTGCGCGGTGAAGGTCATGACAACAGGTGCTCCTGCAAGGATAGACAGTTCGCGCTCAACTTCGCAGACATGCTGGTGGCCAGCGAGCCGGTAGGCGTTCATCATCTCGTATCGGTTGGGATAATGGAAGGTGTTGGCGAGCTTCTTTCCTGCGCCGGAAACCCCTGATTTGCAATCGGCAATAATGGAGTTGAGGCGCACCACATTGGCTGCCGCGAGGGGGGCGAGACCGAGCGTACAACTGACTGCGAAACATCCTGGGTTGCCAACGATTTTTCGCGAGGAGTTGATCTCCGCGCGATGGAGCTCGGGGACTCCGTAGACGGAGAGTGGAAGCAAATCTGGATCGGCGTGAACAGGGTTCTTACCAATGCGGCGTGCGTACTCGGCATACTCTTCTACCGTATTGAAGCGGAAGTCTCCGCTGTAGTCAATGACCTTAGCCCCTTTGTCCAATTCCGCACGTGCCGACTTCATGCCCACGCCATCCGGCGTTGCCAGGAATACAATGTCTGTCGGTTCAAGTGCCTCTGGGCTTTCCGGCGCAAGCACCACCTTGTCGCAGAAGCCTGCGAGATGCGGATACAGTTCAGAAATGGGCTGTCCCACGCTTTCCAATGCAACCAGCGTTTGCAGCTTGACCTCGGGATGATTTAAAAGGAGTTCGATGATGCCAATGCCTCCGTAACCGCTGGCACCGATGACTTTTACTGTGATCATTTTTTGCGTCTTCTCTTTCTCATGGATTATCTGCAGTCTTACGGGGTGCTGCATCACGATTATACGTTCTCGAAAATTTGTCCTGTGACCGGAATGTCCACCTGGCTAATTCCTATCCCTTCTAGTGACTTCTTATGCGCCTCGCAATACTCTAGCTCGCCGTGAACGCAGAACGCACGCTTGACGTTGCCGAGGGACGATGCAAATTCGACAAGCCCCTCACTATCGGCATGCGCCGAGAGTCCGTTGATCGTATACACGGTAGCTTTTAGCTCGGCCTCCTCTCCGAAGATCTTAATCGTGGGTCCGCCATCAACGAGGCGACGGCCAAGCGTGTTTTCCGCCTGGAAGCCCGTAATGAGGATCACGTTAGTCGGGTTTGAAATGGAATTGCGCAAGTGGTGGAGAATACGACCACCTTCACACATGCCTGAGGCCGAGATGATAACGAGTGGCCCCTTCGCATCATTGAGAGCCTTCGATTCATCAACAGATCCCGTAAACTTCAAGCCGGGAAAACGGAAGGGATCATCGTTTGCACGAAGCATCGCCCTCGTTTTTTCGTTGAAGCATTCCGTGTGGTTACGATGAATCTCCGTCGCTTTTTTGGATAACGGACTATCGACATAGATGGGGATGACCGGAATTGCACCTTTCTCGAGAAGCTCGTTGAAATAATACAGTACCTGCTGAGTCCTGCCCACGCTAAACGCCGGGATGATGAGTTTGGATTTATGCTGGCTGATGAAGCTGATGTAGTCCTTGAGGCGCCCCTTGATATTTTCGTGAGTCGGGTGGTTCCTGTCCCCATACGTACTTTCCGTGATCAACACATCGACATTCGGTACGGGCACTGGATCGTTTAGGAACGGGGTGTTCTTCTGCCCCAGATCACCTGTAAAAAGAAGCCGCCTAGGCTTGCCATCCTTCTCATAATCAAGCGTACAAGTAGCGGAGCCCAAGATATGCCCAGCATCGGTGAAGGTGAGCTTAAGTCCTGGGACGATTTGACGCTGCTGCCCGTACTCAACTGTCTGAAACAGGGGCATCGTGTCATCAACATCCGCCTGATCATAGAGAAGTTCGAAGAGATTTTTCCCCTGTTTCGCTCGACGCTTGTTCACAAATTCCACGTCTTTTTCCTGAAGATATGCCGAATCCCGCAACAGGACATCCGCAAGATCGCGGGTCGCGGGAGTGGCGTAGATCGGTCCTCGATAGCCCTGCCGGACCAGTGCGGGGATTTTTCCGCAATGATCGATATGCGCATGGGAGAGGATAATCGCAGCGATTTCGCGAGGATTAAACGGGAGATTCCTGTTCGCCTCGAAAGACTCTTTGCGTTTGCCCTGAAGCAAGCCGCAGTCCATCAAAACCTTCTTGCCGTTGCATTCCACCATGTGCATAGAACCTGTGGTCGTCTGGTCTGCTCCTAAAAAATGTAGATTGATCATGAACTTGTTTCCTTCCTGTTTATCACCTGGAATGTCCCCCGATGTGATACCCCATCAAAACTGTAAAACTAGAATTTGGCCGTCAAGCCTAGAATAAATTGGTGATCAATATATTCACGAAGTGCCACGACCTTAACTTCAACACCAACCGAGAATATGTTGGTAAGATCGTGATAGTAACGGACGCCAAAGCCCCAGATGTAACCCCAGTCCGTCGCCGCCGAAAGCCCGTCATCTTGCCTTCTACGAAGCGGACGTCCATCCTCACGCTGTAGGCCGACTTCAAAGTCGAGCTCGAAGTCGTATCCCTTATGGAGGCGCTTATAGCGAAGCAATGCCGTGAGACGTTGATCCCAATACGGAGTCCAGTAGTAATCGCAGGCTTCGCTAGATGAGACGGTATAGGCCTTTACGCCGCCAAGAACGCCCATGTCGGGGAGTACATCGACGAGTGCCGATGACTGCATACTAAAGAGTGCATTGTCATCGGAATACGCCCAGTACTGTCCCTTTGTGTTAATATAGACGAAATCAAATGGGCTCCAATCCATTTCACCTCCGAGCGAGTCGAAGGTAATAAACTTTACTGCAGACAGCACAAGATCCTTTGCGTAGAAAAGGTGTATGCGCATATCGTTTCGCGGATTCCAGACAATTCCAATATCGCCGATGATGGTCGAGTCCTTCTCGGATCGATAAAACTCACCGGATCCCGGCTCATCTTCGAGGTCCGCCGTGTTCTCATCGTTGTAATTCAAGTCCAACGTTGCGGTGCCGATCGAAGCCGACAGGCTGGCTCCGCTGCTGATTCGATGGGACCACCGAAGCCTCGCTTCCGTCTTCGTTGCCTCGAACTCTCGCGTCGACACCTTCGTCATGTCGTTGGTGACAGCATTCCAGCGTGGGTGGAAGGACTGGGAGATATCGGTGGTAAACCATTCGGCTGAGAGTGTCGTCCGAGGATTAGCATTGAGACCGGCGCGAAAGCCATACCCGTTGATCTCGAACTGATCGTTCGCCTTGCTGTTTTCAATCTGACCAAACACGAAGGGTGTAGACAACGCAATCAGGGGTGAATCATCGCCAATCTGAATGTCCTGATTTTTTTCGGCCTGACGCTTGTCGCCCGATTTACCGACCTGTTCGGTGTTCTTCGCCACCTCATCCATATTTTGACTCGCTGCGACCATGTCGGGATCAAGATCCTCTGCGAAGGGATTGAATGTGGCGCGTTCTAGATTCTCTTCGTCATTCTCTTCGCCTGATGCAGCGTTACGGGCGACAATCGGTCTCTCATTTCGCTTGGGTATATTCCTAAAGTGCGCAAGTACTTCTTGCTCAATACCCCGGCAAAGATCCTCTGGATAGCCATCTCGGCGCATCAACTCTAGCATCTTCTCCGCCATGTGGGGCTTGTTCATATAGAGGGCAAGCTCTATCCGCGTCCTGCGTGCCATGAAAACTGGGTGGCGTTCATAAATGTCCTTAATAACTTCTACCCCTTCAGCATTCCAACTGGGCTCGTATCGTCTGCACAACAGCAAATTGTCGCCGACAGAGGTATAGCCACTAACATTTTGCACGAACCCAATCTGATAACTTCTCGATGCCTCGGCAATGATGCTCTTCATCGGATTGCGCAAGTCATCAAGATTACAAGTCGTTTCATTTCCGACATCACCATACGGATAAGCGACAAGCGGTAGCTTACAATCGAATTCGCCCATTTCCTTTTTAAAGATTTCGCGGCTTCCCCTGAATTCGTTGCGCATTCTGGAATCCCACTCGTTCATGGACTCGATGCGGTTCTTTGCCGGAAGCCAAAGTCGGTTCACGAGGGAATTTCGGATGTCCTTACCCTCTCGGTCGATTGGAAGCGATTCATGTGCCCCATACAAGTGACTTCCTATCTCCCAAGCACCTGTAGCAGCATACCGCCGCGTCTCCTCCCATCCGGCGACTGCTGGTTGGTAATCCTCCGCTGGTTTCGTAACGGTGAACATACCGAAAGCCGCCCCTGTGTGCTCCGCAATATCAGTGCCGAGAATGTAGGATGAACGGAGGTTGTCGTCAAACGTAATTGCCACGTATTTCATCGGCTTTTTATCACGGAAGTCTTGGTCATCGGCGGGTCGGAAACGTCGATATCCCGAGACCTGATAGACCAAATAATCGATAGTTCGCGCAATCCATGGGAGCCTACTCACCGTCGCAATGTTAGACTCGCCTTCTCTCAATCCGGCATATCGGGGAATTTCACTCGGCGAGATGAAGCGGAATCCCGCATCACGGAGTGCGTTCACATGCTCCCGGAGTCGCCTTGCCGATGTTGTGGCAATCCAATCACTTTCCGTCAAGCCGTGGTAGAGAAGCGTCAAAACAGTTCCGCGCTGGGCATGAGACTCCATTAGGTCGATTGTTCTGAGGGCTTCCTGAAACTCGCCCTTGGCCATGAGAATTCGGGCAATTGCGCGGTAGCGCATGGGATCGGTAGGATCCGAGTTGTCATACCGATCGAACACAATCTGAGAAGCATCATCATAGCGACGCGAAAAGAGGGCGCATTCGAAAAGGACATCTTTCGCCCGAATGTTGTTTTTGTTAAATTTCTCTAGAATGTGCTTGGCAGCCGATTCCGCGTTACGATATTTTTTTGCAAGAACGCAGGTCTCAGCGTACATGACCATGGCTTCGAGATTGTATGGATCAGCATCGATCGCGTCACGAATGATGCCGAGAATCTCATCGTAAGTATAAAGTGACGGATCTTCAGCTCTGCGTAGTGTGCATCGATTCGCAAGCTTCATCAATTGCTGACTTCGCTGAAGCGGATCATCCGTTTCTGCAATCAAATCCCGCAGTCGATCAACAGATTTCGTCGACGAATCCTCGTATTCGGCGATCTCAACCCTCAGGTTCATCGCCCGCTTGATTTCAATCGGGAAATTAATTGCGACATCCTCTATCTCGATTACATTTTTACACAACTCATCTGCGATCCTCAGCTCGCCGAGTCTGACTTCAATGTCAGCTTGGTTCATCATGAACTTTGGGTT
Source organism: uncultured Lentisphaerales bacterium (assembly GCA_964553035.1). Classification (GTDB taxonomy): domain Bacteria; phylum Verrucomicrobiota; class Kiritimatiellia; order RFP12; family UBA3636; genus JBBQIY01. The sequence goes on from CAZKJH010000058.1 coordinate 16,247, forward strand.
CCCAGGCAGTTCTGCATTAACGTGACGCCAGATCTGCACCGCTTCATCATACGCGAAACTATGCGTAATTAAATTCGCGAGATCGATCTGAATATCGAGACGACGCGGCTCTTCTTTGACCAATTGGCGCAACGTTGATTCCGCCTCATCCATCTTGCCAATCCGGAGAAGGTTTTGCGCATACCAATACCGTTGGTCGAATAAATCTGGTTTGATTTCGAGCATTTTCCGAAACATCACATCTGCCTTCTTCCAATCTTGTTGCAAGATTGCTGCCTGCGAGAGCAGGTTGTAAGGCATCCAACTCTCGGGCATCAGTGTTCGGAAATACTCCCACAACTCAAACCCACGCTCAGGACGATCCGTCCTGTAGTAAGCCCACCCCAGCGCCTCCCAACCTGCGGTCATCGAGGGATCCATCCTAAGAGCCTCCTCAAGAAACAAAATCGCCTGATCGTAATCCTCGTCTTGAAACAGACCGAGACCCTTGTAGAGCAAAGCATTCTTTTTGGTGACATCCACATCGTTCACACGGGCTTCCTCAAAGGCCGCTTCAATGGTCTCCTGGTCAAGCTTGCCTGTCGCTTCCGTAAGTGGGAAAGTCTGACCGAGTCCAACCCAAGCGGTCAGCATCATGACCCATGCAGGTAATGTCTTGAAATAATGTTTCATCTTATATTCTAGTCCTTCCAGAAGGTCTTGACGAGAGCCTCGGCCACGATCTTGGCACCCGTCATCGTCAGATGAACGCCGTCTTGATCGCGCACCGTCAGTGCCTCACCTTGCAGTGACATGATAAAAGACGTGTACTTTCCTGGAGTACGCGAAATGAGCGACCTCATCTCGTAGAGAACGACAATGTCTTTGCGAGATTCCACAGCAGCCTGTTCCTGATAGACTTCGTTGACGATTTCAGCATAAACTTGATCTAATGGATCCTTCATGTCGGGCAGCGTCAGCCAGATCACGTGCTTGGCTCCATTGCCGATGATCGTATCCATGGCGCGTCCGATGCGCTGGCTGTATTCCACACGCCACTCAGCCGTGCCGAATTGAAGTTCGTTACCCTTGTCGTCGAGCAAAGTCTGCTTGTCGTTGGTTCCCAGCGTCACCACAACCGTAACCGCCTTCGTCTCCTTCATCATGGTTTCGATCTTAGTATACCAATCGAATGCGTCCAGTCTGGCCAGACCGGAGCCAAGAGAAGAAAACGCGGTCGACTCAAACCCCGCTTTCTTCAATTCTTTCTCCATCGCCTTGCCGAGAAGACGCATCATGGAGTCGCCGAGCATCAGGGTCGGTTGCCGATCCTGTGAAGGGAGTTTTTCGAATTTAGGTTCCTTGGGTTCTACAGCAAACACGGATACCGCCGTGAGCAAAACAAGTGCATGGGTGGTTAGTTTTTTCATCTCGTTCTCCTTGTGTTTTTTGTTGTTGTTTTCTTCATTCCGCTCCATTCAGCCAAATTCCTACACGATTCTTGACAGCATCGCGAATGAAGCACGCATGCGTCTTCTCTGAGAGAACCGCAAGCGGTCGAGTCGCCTGTAGCAAAAAATCTCGGCGTACCCCATACGCCTGCTTGCCGATTTCTTCGTGAATTCCCTTGCCGTTGAGCAGAAGAAGAAAGGCATAGAAGAACATGACGCAAAAGCAGGCTCCGCGCAAGCTTGTGAGGTTGGAATAATCTGACTTGTTTTGCTCTTTCATGGTGCGTTAATTAAAACTGGAAATAGATGAACGGAGCCACGCCACGAGGTCCCATACCGAGAATCATGACAAGAATCGCCGCCGCCGTCAACCCCTGAAGCCAGGGAGGCATCAGATTGACCTTGTTTTGTAGTCGAATCGATCGGTCTGCATCAAGAAACTGCATGCCGAAACCAACGAGAAGCACGATGATCGCCTGCGCACTGAACAACTCCGGACTTCCGGCACGGAAAACGCCCCGGAATATCTCCAGAGCCGAAGTCATGTCGGTCGCCCTAAAGAGAACCCACGACACACAGACCACCTGAAAGATCCAAATTTGACCCAGCGTCCGAGAGAGCCTCGTCGAGCCCTTGATCCGCTTCAGGAAGACCCGTTCAACCGAAAGATAAGCCCCGTGGTAAAATCCCCACAGCACAAACTGCCAAGCGGCACCATGCCATAACCCCCCGAGCACGAAAGTCACCATCAAATTCACCGTCACGCGCACTTGGCCACAGCGCGAGCCGCCCAGAGGGATATAGAGGTAGTCGCGGAGCCAAGTCGAAAGCGAAATGTGCCACCGACGCCAAAAGTCCTGGAGCGTGCTGGCAAAATAAGGCGCATTGAAGTTGAACGGGAAGGTGAACCCAAAGAGCATCGCACAGCCCACGGCAATGTCGGAATACGCCGAGAAATCACAATAGATCTGAACGGCGTACGCGTAAACCCCAAGGATCGTATCGACCGAACCGTAATACTCTGGCATCGAAAAGACGGGTTCAGCAAGATTTTCTGAAAGCCAATTCGCAATCACAATTTTCTTGAAAAGCCCCATCAGGATGAACGTCCCCGCCATACCCGTGTTGATCTTCACGTCATAACGCGGAAGGTCTTCCATCTGGGGCAAAAGGTCTGAGGCGCGAACAATCGGACCGGCAACAAGCTGTGGGAAAAAGGCCAAGTAGTTGGCGAAGTCGATCACGTGCCTGGCGGGCTCAATTTTGCCACGGTAGACGTCGACCACGTAGCTGAGTGCCTGAAAGGTGTAAAAGGAAATACCGACGGGCAACACAATTTTTGCGATAAACGGCAGAACAGTCAGTTGAAGACTAATGAGCTGCTCTGTCGTACCGAAGTGTTCACACAACGGAATCGCAAGCGGAACGAGAAACTTTGCAAAAAGGAAGCTCGTATACTTAAAGATACCCAGGACGAGCAAGTTGAGCCCAACGCCCCAAACAACCCACCGCCGCCTCACCCGTGCATCGGCTGACCGATAAATACGCACTGCAAAAAAATGATTCAGAATCGCAGAGGTCAGCAACATCAGCGCGAACTTCCAACTCCAATACCCGTAGAAAAACAGACTTCCTGAGAGGATGATAGCCTTCCGCAAGCGAACATACGGCACCGTGATCCAGTGCAGCGTGAAGACAACCACGAAGAACAAAGCGAATATTGCGGTTGGAAATAACATGAGTCAACACCTATCCATGAATGCGCCGTGAAAGACACTCGATGATCAGATAGCGGTGCCGTTCGTCAATTTCGCCACCCGAGGTCTCGAGGATAATATTTCGAAGCATCCGAGCATTGCAGATGCTCACATCGTCGATCCGTCCCTCCTCCGTGACAAATCCGTCTCCCGCAAAACAGATTACGGGCGTGACCACAATGCCTTTAGGCATCGCATCCTTGAGGATTTCCGCAAGCTCCATAGCCTCACGCCGAACCTGTGCCACAGGTGATCGGCGAGGAATGCGCCCTCGAACCCGAAGCGTGCCGCGCTCAAGCGTTACCGGCCCATCCCAATGCTTCGTCTCAACCACGAACATCGTGTCCGGCCCAATCACGATATGGTCGAAATCACTCCCTCCAGCGAACGCCTCGATTCCACTTCTAGCAATGCCATGAAACACATCCCATCCTGCAGGGAGCAGCGAAAGTTCTCTGGCGACAATCTCCTCTCCTCGTGCTCCCTTCAAAAATGACCCGAACCTTTTCTCGGCACTATTAAAGGCAAGCCAAGCGACAGTTGCCAGCAATAACAGCAATAGACCCGCGATAGTCGGAGCTACAGAAACCGGAAAAGCACAATGTAAAAGCCATCCGGCAATCAAAATGACAACGAGAAAAGGCCAAAAGATGGCGAAGAAGCCCATGAACCGAACGCGAGCGCCCGGACTTCCGCAGATCGTTGCGAATCCATTCGAACTCTGAGTTTCAATGCTAATATCTGATTTTTGCATGTCGTTTCCTTGACTGAATGTTAGTGGAATTTCAGAGCAACCTCACAGGCACCGCCGAAATCAATGTTAACTTCTAGCATACCATCCTTCCAAACGAAAGCGATATTCTTACCGTTCACTTTAACCTGCTGAGGTTCCGCCTTCGTCCACGCGCCAAAAGTTCCGCCATCGCGTAGCTTGACCGTCGTCCAGAGACCGTCGGAACTGCGGCTAACCTCCACAACAGCTGCAGCGGCATTAAACATATTCACCAAACCGAACACGGCCACATTTCCATAACGAACGGGTACAATCGTTGCAACATCGTACTTCCTCGAACCCAGATTGACTACCACACGATCCTCCCGACCGACCACCGTGCAACTCCGACGTTCATGGAGCCAGATGCCGTATCGGCTACCCTTGAGACTGGGAACATCCGAAGGCGACACCGAACACGGAATTGAGCTGTCGGACGCCGTGTCGATATCAAACAGCCCAACAGCCGCTCCAGCTTCCGTCGTCCCATAAACCTTAAGTGCCATTCGCTCGCCGATAAGATCATGGAACAGGCAGTCCAAAGTGGGGCGCCCCGGAGCCTCACACCGAGAAACCGATCCGTCAGAGAACACGAGCTTGCGAATCAGCCCCACATCGTTCTCACCGGGCTTGTCAGCCACATAGATCGGTGAGCCGGAAACGGCGCGGCCTGCGGCATGATACGGCCCGAACGGGTTCGTACTCTCAAACATGTCCCAGTCGATCCACATGAATTCTCCAAACCAAGCCCCCGTCATGGCGTTCGTATACAGATGCATGCCATGCGTCTCCGGACGCCGGGGGTAAAAGTCGTCTGATCCTCGCGACATGTTGTTGAACTTGGCGTTGTACCAAATCTCCGGCGCATGCGCCATGCAGGAAATCATGTTTCCGCCAAAGTGCTTCTCGACTGACGAATCGAGCGCATCACGCACCGTCTTGATCAGACGCGTACGCCCACCGTTACCCGATCCAAGGTACACGAGCGAGGCCTGGTTGTCTACCTTCACTCCATCGACACCCTCCGCCGCTAATGTTGCGTGATAGTCGTTGTAAAAATCTTTGCTCTTCTTAGACGGCACGTACGAGAAATAACCGTTTTGCCAGTCCATAACCGCCTGCAAGGTGTTGTAGCCACCTTGTACGACTTGCGTGCCCTTTGGCTTATATTGCGGAAACTTCTCGGGTGACAACCCCTTCCAATAGCCGCTGATAGCATGCCAAACCATCAGCGCCTCAACACCAAACTCGTCCTTGGCCATCGTCACGGTCGGCTTAAGTCCTCCCGGAAATTTTTCGTTAGTCCCGAATCCAGCGAGGACTACACCGCCCGTTGGTGAGGGTTCAGTTTGTTGCCACCCATCATCTAAAACCATAAACCGCGGCTTCAAGCCCACCTTTTTGAATGACTCCAGCCCTTGCCGAACCTTCTCGTGACTCACCTCCGCATAGAAGGCATTCCACGTACACCAGCCAAATTTATCTGCAAATACCGGTGTCTTTTTGTTACGCCGCAACTTAGCAGTCGGAATCAGCTTCGAAATTGAACGCGCGCCCGCTTCGATAAGCGCGTCTGGAGACTCTCCGTGCGCAAGATAGACACACAATCCGCCAGAAACCTGCTCGCGCGGCTCCCCATTCTCAGAATAAACTTGAACGACGCCATCTCGAAAGACGAGATAATGACCTGTCGACTCCGAGGGTAACGGCACAACCATGGTATAGGTGCCATCGCCCCGTTCCACCATCAACCAGCAAGTCTGTGAAGGCATTTTAGCGAGATCGGAGCCCGCCGAAGGAACCATCCAGAAAAGACAATCCTCTCGAACCGAAAGCGCGGCGAAACGGGATGCCTCCGCAATGAGCCCCAAGGGGGCGCAACTCCACATAAAGCGCTCGGAAGGCCCTGTTTCTAGAAAAACACCGTTTCCTAAGCCGTCTTCAACGAGCTTGAACGAATCGCCCAAACCGCTAATGACAGGTACTTTACCTTTTAAAAGGCCAGCAGCGGCCATTGACCAAATTGACATTTTTGAATACAGCTCCGTGAATTCTACCAGAACGACACTCACCAGAGGCCATCCTAGACATTCTTATCAAAACCGAGATGGATTGTACCGCATCCCGAAGGATTTTGCATTAGAAAATCGTCTTCAGATCGTAATCGGTTAGCGACAGGGGTGTCGGCATTGATGTGCGGATCAGCGAGCCGAA
>CAZKJH010000059.1:0-18231 GCA_964553035.1 uncultured Lentisphaerales bacterium
AATGTTGCCCTACTGGGAGAACAGGCATCTTGCCTGTTTGTCGTTTGCACAGGCTAGAAGCCTATGCTCCCAGTGGCTCAATCTCTGTGCCTCTGCATCTCTGTATTTAATCTCCTTCCACACCATGCGCCCTTGATGATCGTAGGCGTAATCGACTTTGCGCAACGTTCGGTTCGTCGGACAAACCTGCTCTTCAGCACAGACAAGACGGTTCTCGCCGTTCCACGTATAGTGCCAGCGGCCATCAGAAAGGAGGTTTCCATCCAGATCATACGTCAGTGTTTCGTTCTGCGGCGGGGCGTAGACGCTGCCACGCGTCGTGGAAACGATGTCAGCCTCGTTCGTACCGGGCGGATTCACGACGCCGACGATGCTGGCGAAGGTATACTCTGGGCCATTGGCGTTATCAGCAGGCAAGGCAAAATGCCAAGGTCGGACATCGGATGTGACGTTGTCGCGAGTAGCGGCGTTGCCGTTCACCGTCACCGTGGCTGTGTTCGTAGCGACTCCGCGCAACCCCACCGCATCGGGATTGTCGATGGCGGTGTACTGGTTGAGTTCGTTGGCGGCGTACGTCTTCACGAGTGTTTCTCCACCGATGGTTTCGGAAGCGGTAGTTCTATTGCCGATCGGGTCGTATTTGTAGCCGAATTCACGTCCGCCGTAAACCCTTGAAGTATCCGAAACATCGGTGCCATGATAGCGCTGTGCGCCGATGACTTCGGAACGGGTGTTGTAGGCATACTTGTCAAAGCCAGAGCTTTTCTTGTAGCCTGACCCCAGTTTTTTCTGACCCCAGTTTTTTCCGAGTCATTCCGTCCCGTTTTTTGACGCCTGTTCCCTGTTTCCCTTTTTTTCGTACTTTCCGCCAAGTATTTGAGAATATCTGACATGTTCCCATTCCGGAAACCAATTTGAATTGTCTTGCCAAGGGCGAAGCTCACCAGTAGTGACCAACGTGTAGTAGAGTCCACACACACGAAAATTTTCTTCGAAATACACGTTCACCCGATAGTCCATATGCAATCCATCCGCCATAAGTTCAAGCTGATATTTCGGAGCAACTTTTTCATCAGACAAAAACACTTTATCCGGGTTCAACGAACCTCCATGCTCGATTCCATCTAGCACACTGGAAATGCGGATTAGTTTATATGTGTTTAAATACAGTTTTCTAGGTATGAAAATACGAATTTCTGATATTTCCATTCTAGGTTGGATCTTGTCAAGTACCGTTAATCGGATGTCAGGATTGGACTCTTTCGCAGACACTGTGAAAAGTGAAGTAACAAACGCAAGAGCAACTCCCGACATGGCAATCAGAAGGAGCGGGCGAATCACATTAATTTTCCGATGCTTCAGCAACCAGCGAAACAGTAAGGATGCAGGTACACAATAGACCAAAAACCACACCAGAACCCCCATTCCATAAGCTTGGTAATAATTTTCAATGCCAAAAACAGATGGTGGTATCCTGAACGGCCAAAATGCCATGTCTTGAAAAAAATTCCCCTGAGGAGCCCCGTTGAAAACCCGTGTTCCAAAATATGCGGGAAGCATAAACATCAGCATGAACGAAACACCTAACCCCGCTAATATGGATAATAACAACATCATTGCAACTCCTCGTATTCTAAAGGGATTGGTTCCCTGACTTGGTTGATTTTTTTTGCAACAGCTCCGAATATCGGACATGTTCCCACTGTGGCACCCAACTCGAATAATGGGCTTCATTAAACGGAGAACGCATACTATGAACCACCGGGTAATAGACTCCGCATACATGGAGATCTTGATCAAAATAGATGACTGCTTCGTATCCAATATCTCTGCCACCTGCAAAAAGATCGAGTTGGTACCTGACATTCACCGTTGCATCGGACAAGAAAAGCACATGAGGATTTAACATGAAATTGTTCTCACGACTTTCTACCAACCCCGATATAGGAGTTGGCCGGAACCTATCAGCGTATAGTTCTCTTGGAATAAAAGGCCTGACTTCAGCCAATTTCATTCCAGGCTGAATTTTATCTAATACAAAAGCTCTGATATCTGGATCAGAGCATTTAGCTGGGGAGGTGAAAACTGACACAATGACCGCCACACCAAAAACAAAACATGAAAGTAAGAAGCACCGGAAAAGATTGCGCCTTCTGGTTTTTACATTTTTCTTTGTAAAAATATAGAATAGTAGAAAACTGAATATTGAACAGCTCAATAAACCGAATCCAACACCAACGGCATTAGCAAGATCAAGATTCTCAATACCAAACAACGTATCAGAAATCAGGAAGGGCCAATACGCCACATCCAAGAAAACATCACCTAATGGCATTCCATTAAACACATGCGTCCCTAAAAATCCAGGAAGCAAGAACATCAGTATAAACGACATTCCAAAACTTAACAGTAAACTCATAAAACACTCCTTTGCGCTATCATTTTTAACATGTCCATAAATCAAATTCAACTTCTTCCTTCTTTCAACAAAGAACCCTAATAACGAATAATTACGGACTTTTTTAAACACTCTTCAGATTCTATAGAAACGACAATATCATATCTGATTACTGTTCCAGCAACCCACTTTCTCCCAACGTTTTTAGACGCCTGACCCTTGTTTTTCCCCCTCCACCCTGACACGCGGAGCACCGGCCGAAACGGCGGCGGCGGATGTCTCAATGGATACAAGCCGGTTCTCTCCATCCCATGTGTAGGTAAAGCGTCCATCGCTGAGCATGTTCCCGTCGTCGTCATACGTAAACGCCTCCGGGGACTTTGCCACATAGACCTTGCCCGTCACGGACTGCACGAGGTCGGCATTGTTGGTGCCAGACGGATTGACAACCGCCGTGATGTCGAGTTCCTTCATGACGGCGGAGGCGGCGTTATCTGCATCGTCGCCGCCGTAAAAATACTCGCCCAATCGCCAAGCTGTGTTGCCGTTGACTGTCACCGTGGCATTGTTGGTCGCACTACCACGAACCCCGGCGTAACCGAGCACGGTGCGTGAAACACTGTAAAAACCTCCGTCTTTCATGCTGGCATTGTACCGCTTCAAAAGCCTTGTGCGCAACTGGATTTTAGAAACCTCCACGTATGATTCAGCGAGACATAACGACACCGTAAATCCGAACCCGAGTCATTCAGTCCCGTTTTTAGACGCCTGTCCCGAATGGCACTAACTTAAGCCCTGTTTCCAGCTCTTACTCTTAATCCTAATCCTAATCTTACTCTTAATCTTACTCTTAATCCGTTCTGTTGAAGAGATTACGATTAGGATTATGATTATGATTATGAAGGAGAGATTTCCTTAAGTTAGTGCCATTCACGCCTGTCTCCTGTTTTTCCTATAGTAAGCGCTAGCCGTCAGCGGCTGGCTGGGGACAGCCACGCCCCACCTTGAGCTCCGTGCGATCAGACTCGGCGGAGCCGTTGAACTCGTTAGTTCCGCAGCGTCGCAAGGGGAATAACGCAGACGCCATCGGATCGGCGATGCGCGAATCCATTACCCGTAATGACGCATAAAGCTGAGGCGGCTGGGGTTTTTGAGGTGTCTATTTTTGCCGAAAGGGCTCGCAAATTGGCCGCAGCTTCCTCCACGGCTCCCATCCCCATCTTCACCTCGAATGCGCCCCACCTGCCGTCCGGGAAATCAATAATCGCATCGACTTCGTGCCCCGTTGCGTCCCGGTAGTGCGAAACACTTCCGCCTGCCGCCCAAGCGTATACACGCAAATCTCGAATGACAACCGACTCGAAGAGCATTCCGAGAAATTTCAAGTCCGAGGCCAGTTTTCCCGCCGTCATTCCGAGTGCCCCGAGTGCAAGCGATGGATCGCAAAAATGTCGTTTTGGCGATTTTCGAAGCGCGGCGGAAGAGCGGATATGTGGATTCCACGCTGGCAAATTCTCGGTGACCATCAATCGCTCTAGTGCCTGAAGATACGCGCTGGCAGTCTCATTGTCCAGCGTGTCGTCGCTGCCCCCAGCGTCAGAGGCTATGGCTCGTAGGGATGCCTCGGTAGAAATGTTCCTTGCGAGGGATCGGATGAATCGCAACACTTTAAGGGAATTTCGCCGTCGCTCTGAAACTCGATCAACATCCACCTCTGCAATCAACGTCACGTAATTCTTTGCGAATTCGAAGGCGGCATCGGCATTTTCTCCGATGAGACCCGGCCAACCGCCTAACGCTATTTTTTCACTGAGTCCTTCAATAGAAAAATCTGTATCCGCCGACTGAAGTGGGTCACCATCGAAAAGCGATTTCAATGAGACCTCGCCTGATGACCAACCGCGTTCAAACCAAGACATGGGACGCATCCGCATCACAGAAAAGCGACCGGCTCCGGAATGGCGGCATGCCTGCTCGTCCGGCGTAGCGGAGCTGGTGAGGATGAATTGGCCTTTCTCTTTCCGCAGATCGACTTCACGTCGCGTAAAGTCCCAGATCCGGGGGAAAAGCTGCCATTCGTCCAGAAGCCGTGGTGTTTCCCCTTTGAGGACGAGCTTAGGGTCAATATCCATTTTGATTGCAACGTCTGGGTTCGTATCGAACTGAACGGTGCTCTTCGCCGCCCTCGCTGCAGTTTCTGTTTTTCCACAGCCTTTAGCACCCTCGATCAGAACGGCTCCAGAACTCGTCAGCCCTTTGGCGAGTACGGCATCGGCAACGCGCGGATAATAAGCCATTTTATCTTCCTTCCCTTTCTGTGAATGTGAACAGCATGTCACTCATCCGCTCGTTTGTCAATAAAATATTCGGCAACTTGTAGGTTAAATATTCGCTACTTTGTATGATCCCCGACGGTAGTCGTCAATAAATTGCTCCAAATGAATAACTTAGCTGAGTTTCTACCCACAAAGTGAGCCTTACAGACGATGGAATGGCCTGTTTTATCGCCTGAGTTTTTTTGGGGGGGACAGACCCGAATGGCGCTAACTTAAGCCCTGTTTCCAGCTCTTAATCTTAATCCTAATCCTAATCTTAATCTTATTCTTACTCTTAATCCGTTGAAGAGATTACGATTACGATTACGATTAGGATTATGAAGGAGAGATTTTCTTAAGTTAGTGCCATTCGGGACAGACCCCAGTTTTTCGTTGGTGCCCACTGGATTGACAACAGCCGTAACATCGAGTTCCTTCATGACGGCAGATGCGGCATTTCCCACTTCGTCGCCGCCATAAAAATACTCGCCCAACCGCCAAGCAGAATTACCGTTGACCGTCACCGTGGCGGTGTTGGTGGCGCTGCCACGGACTCCGGCATAGCCGGGCACGGTGCGCTGCTCATATTGATTCAGCTCATTAGCGGTATACGATGACACACGGGCGTGATCTTCGTGGTCGTATTCCGTGGACGAAGTACGGTTGCCGATCGGGTCGTAGGCGTAGTCGTATGAGAAGCCGCGAACACCCTGATTCGGATTATCGGCCAGCGCGCGGCGGGCGGAGGTGACCTCCGAACGGGCGTTGTAGCCGTAGGCGTCGCGAACGGGAGTATCAAAGGCCGTGCCCGAGCGGGAAATCGCCGTGCGCCGCCCGATTTCATCATTGGCGTAACCGAAGGCGGATATGACGGTGGAGCCGTACCGATTGGTGACGGCGGAGATGAGGTTACGGCTCGGCTCGTAGCTGCGCGTCCAGGCATGGCCAGAGGAAGCGGTCATGCCGGAGACGAGCGAGGAACCGGGGAGGTAGGAGTAAGTGAAAGTGGCGGCGGACGGCAAGCCTCCGCCCTCAGCGACCACGGAGGCGAAGCGGCCGTAGGTATCGTAGCCATACGCCACCGAATACGGTGTCGCACCCTCACCCTGGCCCTCTCCCAGAGGTAGAGGGGAGAGCGAGAGACCGGTGCTGCGGCCAAGGGTGTCGTAGGATCGGGAGAGGGAGGCATTCCCAGAAACGACTTCGTTGGTGAGCTGGCCGTAGAGGGAGTAGGCATAGAAGTTCGTCGAGACGCCGGCGGCGATGGCCGAGAGCTGGCGGCCTAGTCGGTCATAGGTGAAGGCAACATCGGGGGTGCCGTCCGAATAGTCGATGGTTGTGAGCTGACCAGGGGTGTTATAGGCGTAGGTGGTCGTCAGGCCACGCGCCCAAGTGCGGGTGGCAAGCTTACCGTCGGAGGTGTAGGTGTAGGACGGGCCCTTGCCGTCGGAATAAACCTTATTGGTGAGCAGGCCGGTGGCGTCGTCATAGAGCCAAGTGGTGGTATCGCCGTTCTGCATGGCCTCGTTGCGGAAGGTGTTCATGGCCGTCATGCGGCCATAATCATCGTAGGCGTAGGCGACGGGATAGGTGGCACCCCAAGTGGATGCAACCTGATTCTCGGCGTCGTAGGCCGTGTAGGTGGCGAGCGGCACGGGTGAACCCGCACCGTCCGCTACGGAAACGGATGAGGACACTTGGCGGCCGAGGGCATCTGAGGTATGCGTCTCCGAGTACACAACATTGTGTCGAGAGATTCGCATCTTCACACTCCTTATTTGATGTAAACAATGCCGTCTTCATGGCGGCAAAACATTTTGAGTAAACATACGCACCCGAACGATTCGCCTGAGATGTTTCTCGGCAGATCCTGCAAAAACACGCACAAATGTTACCGAGAAAACTGATACCAAATTCAACAAAGTCAGACATTACAAAAAATTTGCCTGTAAATGCAAGCACAAAATTTAGATGTTTGTAATATTTGTAATCGGTTAGCTCGCCGCGCGGCTGCGCCGAGAAAAAACGAGAGGGTAACTTCTCAACTTTCAATCTACAGCATTGCCGCGTCAACTACACCGGCCATGATGGGGCGATGTCAAGGCTGAATGATTCGGGAGAGGGGATGCCGCGGCCCATGCAGGCGAGGCCTGCGATCATGGCGGCGTTGTCGCCGCAGTATTTGGGCGGTGCCAGAAGGAGGCGGATGCCACGCCTTTCGCAGAGTTCTGCGAGGCAGAAGCGCAGACGACTGTTGAGCGACACGCCGCCGCCGACAGCGAGGTACTTGGCATCGCCGAGTGCCTTATCGCATCGCTTGATAAGTGCTTGCACAATGGCCTCCTGATAGTCGGTGGCGATCTGTGCGACTTCATCCTCGTCCTTCGGTGGATCTTTTGTGACTCGGTTGAGGAGCGACGTTTTCAGGCCGCTGAAGCTCATGCACAGTTCATGGGAAAGCCCTCCGGTTTCAACGCCCTCGCGAACGCGGCCTTCAGGGAAAACGTGTTTCTGCGGGACCCTGCTACGCGATAGCTTGTCGATGATCGGGCCTCCAGGGTAACCGAGGCCGAGGAGCTTTGCAGCCTTGTCCAGGGCTTCGCCGGCTGCATCGTCGACCGTGCGGCCAATGAGCTCGATGTTTCCGTAGGCTTGGATGCGAAAGAGACTGGTATGACCGCCCGAGACGGCGAGTCCGATCATGGGAATGGCTTCAACCGGATTGGGAGCGTCTGGACTGAGAAAGACGGAGTGCAGGTGCGCTTCCGTGTGGTTAATCGCAATCAGGGGAATGTCGAGACGTTTCGCGAGCCCTTTCGCCATAGACCAACCCACCAAGAGCGAACTCGCCAAGCCAGGTCCGCGCGTAGCAGCAATGGCATCGATCTGACTCCAGTCGAGATCAGAATTGCTGACGGCCTCCTCAACGATGCTTGGGAGCAGTTGGATGTGACAGCGTGAGGCGATCTCGGGAACGACACCGCCGTAGACTCGGTGCTGCAACTGCGTATGCACGACGTTGGAAAGGACTTCGCGGCTATTTTTTACGATTGCCGCTGATGTTTCATCGCAGGAGGTTTCGATGCCGAGAATGTTCATAAAAAGTAGTGAGTAGTGAGTAGGGGCGAGTCGTTGTGCTCGCCTGGGAGCGGGTGGTAGGGAGTCATTTTTTGGGGCGACGACAGAGGCGTAACGATTCGAGTTAGTAGAAGGACACTGAGTTCCAGAGCTTGTCGAGGCGCTGGGGCGAGACTGGGGTAGGGGTGCGAAGCTCCTGCGCCCAGATGGATACGCGCAATTCTTCCACCATCCAGCGGTGCTCTTCGAGCGCCGCTGCGTTGTGGGGTGGTCGATGTGAAAGCGTTCCCACAAAGTCAAGGTGGCGTTTCCAAATGGGTTTGACGCTTTCCAGCTTCTTGCGTTCCTTGGCAGGATCGAGGTTGCCGCGTTCGATGCGGATGAGGATGGCGGTGAGATAGCGAGGGTATTCCAGAAGATGATCAAACGATATGAGCCCAGCAAACCCGGGGAAGATGAGCCAGCCGATTTGCTCCGCGATGTCGTCGGCACTTTCGTTCGGCAGATTCGGCGCGTGATCTAGCGTCTTGAGACAAGCGTCTGCAGAACTCAAGATTGCATCAATGAGCTTCGGGAGTTGGCGCATCAACTCGTTGAACTTCGTTCGCTTTGCTGTAATCAATAAGGCGAGGGCCTCGGGTGTGCGTGGCAGAGTGGGGTACGCTGCCACAAAAGCGGCGTGTAGTGCGCAGTTCTGAATATCGCGCGCCAAATCTGGCTGTGGAGGCAGAAGGGAATTTGGCGAAGTCTTCGTTGCGAGAACCGGTGCGGGAGGAAGCGATTGGAAGCCTTTTTTCAGTACGGTTTGAGTTGAAGTTTTTTTAGGAGACTGAGCGATGTTGCCGGGAGTGAGTTTCTCCGAAATCATGATCAGCCGCAACACGCCTTTTTGGTGAGAAACCTTCGCCGCCTCCGCAGTTGCGAAGAGTCGGACAGAGACGGAATCGTCATCATCGCAAAGGGCAGGGAAGGCGATAATCGGACTTCCCGCATGACCGATCAAAATCGACTCAGGCAAAGCAGGAAAAGTCAGGGGTTTTATTCGGCCGATTTCTACGAATTTAGAATCGCCGTATAGGAAGTCTGTGTTTGCAGTTGCATAAGCGGCATCGAGGGCTTTAAGCTCCCGATGAAAGTCAAAGATTTCGGTCTTTGATCGTGATCCAAAAACGTCCTTACGATTTTCATCGACAATGTGCCACCGCATGATGAACTGTTCAGGAATGCTTTGCTCTTCCCACAACTCGGGGTCGACACCGACATGGCAGGTGCGGCTGAGCATACGCGCAAGGGATAACGAGAGCGGAATATGCCGTTCCAGTGCATCGATGCAGGCATCGGCAATGCCTTCGCTGTCACGGGCTTTCAGGTCACCGCCGAAGGTCTCTGCAATTTGCGACAGCGTGGCATGCGTAAGCTGACGGAGCATGTAGACAACCTTGTTTTGAAGGGCTCCGGGAACGAGCCAATCGCTAAGCCAGAGACGCAGGAGAGGGATCTCCTGCATTTTGAGTGTGCAGGTGATTCCATCGTCATCGCCACCGAGGTTGTGACGGTACTTGAGTTGGAATCGGCGGCCTGCGATCATGACTTGATCGGGAAATCCGGCAGCAGCATCGGAAGGCGTCTCGAAGTCGGCTTCGCGAAAAATCAGTCTTTCGACTTCCTCTGCAGGGGTCTTGGAAAGCCAGTTACGTAGCGCAGGGACATTGACGCATCGGGCAGGAAGGCGTGCGTCGTAGAGCGCAATAAACTCCTCTTTATTGGCATCAGGATCTGCAGAGCGGGTCTTGTGGGATGCCGCGATACGCTTGCCCATGAAGTCGAGGTTTTGTGCGATGCATTTGGGGATTGGGTTGGGGAAAAGCCCTTCAATCAATCCTTGCCGGATGAGCATCGATCTGGAAAGCTCTGGGTTCATTCGGGACAAGTCGCAGCGAACACCGTCCGAGATGAGCAGGCCGAACAGCAAGACCTTGCGTATGGCGCGTGCCGTTCCAACCATAGGATCCCAATATTCCGAATGGTAGTTGTACTTAGCAATATGGCGTGCAATCGGTTCGAGCCAGACAGGATCGATTGATGCTACACGGCGCGCGTAGAGTCGTGACGTATCGACGAGCTCCGCGCACACGATCCACTTCGGTGGTTTTTTGTAGAGGCACGATCCCGGGAACAGTGAAAAACGAATGCCATTGGCACCGCGGTAGTCGCGCGATTCCGCATCCCACATCCCGATGTTGGAGAGAAGTCCAGTCAGCAATGCTTTGTGGAGTCCGTCATCGGCATCTGAAGTAGAGGTTGGATCGATTTTCATCGACTTCATGAAGCGTTCGAGCTGGGCGCGGACATCTTCCCATTCGCAGAGCTTGCGGAAGGCGATGAAGTTGTCGGCGCAGCGTCGGCGCATGGTGCTTCGTGACAGCGGGGTCGCTGGATCGTTGAAGAAGCGCCAGAGCAGGAGGATACTGGCGAAGTCTGATTTCTCTGCCTTAAATTTGGCGTGGCATCGGGTGGCTTCCTCCAATTTGTCTGCTGGGCGAACCAGAGGATCTTCGCAGGATAGCGCGGAGACGACGGTGAGGGCATCGCGAACTGAGCGTTCGGAGTCGGCGGCGAGGAGCATGCGTGAGAGACGCGGATCGAGCGGGAGTTGGACGATCTGGCGGCCGAGAGGCGTGATCGCATATTTCATGCGTGGCGGCGTACCGTCGGGACGGGGATCGTTTTCACGGATGGCTCCCAGTTCGAGAAGCTCTTTGTATCCCTCGCGAATCATGGCAGATGCGGGTGGCTGAAGGAAGGGGAATTCGGACAGATCGCCGAGTTGCCAGTCGAACATCGATAGAATGAGGCCAGCCAGCGATGTGCGCCGGATTTCGGGGTCAGTATACTCGGATCGCTTTTGCAGATCATCTTCGGCATAGAGGCGGATACAGATGCCCGGTCCGATGCGTCCGCAACGGCCTTTACGCTGTTCGGCTGAGGCTTTCGAGATCGCCTCGATGTGCAGACGCTTGACGCGGGCGCGGTGATCGTAGCGGCTGATGCGTGCGAGGCCCGAGTCGATCACGTAACGGACTCCAGGAATGGTTACGGATGTTTCCGCGACGTTGGTGGAAAGAATGATGCGGCGTACGCCTGGGATGATCTGGAAGGCGCGTTTCTGTTCTGCCGGGGGAAGGCTTGCCATGAGCGGAATGACTGCGGTGTGGAAAAGTGACCTTCCCTGCACGGCTTCTGCGGCGGCACGGATGTCGCGTTCACCGGGCAGGAAGACGAGGATGTCGCCATCAACTGGGCCGTTGAGGGCTTCTTGGACGGAGTCGGCAACAGCTTTCGCCAGATCGGCATCTTCTCCAATATTGGTATAACGCACATCCACGGGATACGTTCTGCCTGGGATCGTGATGACGGGGGCGTTATCGAAGAATTCAGAGAACCGCGAAGTCTCGAGAGTTGCGGATGAAACGATAATCTTCAGGTCGGGTCTGCGCGGCAGGATACGCTTCAGACATCCTAGAATGAAGTCGATGTTGAGCGAACGTTCATGCGCCTCATCGACCATGATCGTGTCGTAATTTGAAAGGAGAGGATTGTCGCGGATTTCGGCCAGCAGGATGCCGTCCGTCATAAACTTGATTCGGTTAGCGGAACTGGTGTGACGTGTGAACCGGTGTTGCCAGCCCACGAGGTTTCCTCGTGGGCCTAGTTCCTGGGCGACGCGCTCGGCGACGGTGACAGCGGCGATGCGTCGCGGTTGTGTGCAGCCGATGAGGCCTCTTGTACCACGACCGAGTTCGAGGCAGATCTTGGGAATCTGTGTGGTTTTGCCGGAGCCGGTTTCGCCGCAGATCACCACCACTGGGTTGGCTCGGATTGCAGCCATGATTTCCGCTTTGTGGACATTAATTGGAAGTTCCAAAACCGCGTGAGTCGGTTCAGGAGCTTTGGTTTCTTGGCTGGCGGTTTCAGGTATCATGATCGATTTGGAAACTGGCTGAAAACATCTCACGCGAGTGCTGTTGAAATCGTAAACCAAGAAGACACCGTCCAAAAGGAGAGGGGACATTCCTGTCCCCCATTCGTAACGGGAACATGAATGTCCCCGCTCTCGTGAAGTTCGACAACGCTCCAGACAAGGCTTTGTGTATTCTTGCTCTTCTCATGGGGAGCATGGTTGCTGGCCTAGTGCTAGCCTTTCAGATTGCGGTCGAAGATTTTGTCGATGTGTGCGAAGCTCTTTTCAGGGCGACAGAGGTCATCAATTTCGTCCTTCGTGAGGTGTTGCATGACCTCTTCGTTGGCGAGAAGGAGGGTTTTATAGTCTGAGTCCTCATCCCACGATTGCATGGCGAGACGTTGGACAAGGTCGTAGGCACCTTCGCGCAGCATGCCGGCGGTAACGAGGGCGAGCATCACGCTCTGCGAGTAGACGAGTCCATGGCTCATGTTGATTGAGCGGAGCATGTTCTCGGGATAAACGAGCAGACCTTCTACGATGAAGTTGATGCGTTCGAGCATGTAATCGATCAGGGCGGTGCTGTCGGAAATGATGATGCGCTCTGCGGACGAGTGGGAGATGTCGCGTTCATGCCAGAGGGCAATGTCTTCGAGGGCGGTAACTGCATAGCCGCGCAGGACGCGTGCAAGGCCGCAAAGGTTTTCGCTCTTGACTGGGTTGCGCTTGTGCGGCATGGTCGACGAGCCCTTCTGACCTTTGCCGAACGGCTCTTCGGCTTCGCGCAGTTCGGTGCGTTGGCAGTGGCGGATTTCAGTCGCAATCTTTTCGACGCAAGCACCCGTGATGGCAATGGTACAGAGCAGCTCGGCGTGACGATCGCGTTGGAGCACTTGTGTGGAAATGGGGGAGGGGACGATGCCGAGCTTTTCGCAAACGTACTTTTCGACGAATGGATCGATGTTGCCGTAGTTGCCAACGGCGCCGGAGAGTTTGCCGACGCGCATCGTTTCGGCGGCGGCCTCCAAGCGCTTCAGGCAACGCTGCATGTCAGAATGCCAGAGCAGGAACTTCATGCCAAAGGTTGTGGGTTCAGCATGTACGCCGTGCGTACGGCCCATGACGGGCGTCTTGCGATATTTCTCGGCTTGAACAGCAAGCGTGGCAATCAAAGTTTTGACGCCTTCGATGATCATGACGCTGGCTTCATGGACGTTGACCGCCATGGCGGTGTCGACAACGTCGGTCGACGTTAAACCATAATGAAGCCATTTGGAATCTTCGCCGAGGCTTTCGGCGACGCAGCGCGTGAACGCGACGACATCGTGGTGGGTTGAGGCTTCGATTTCATCGATGCGCTCCACGGTGAACGTGGCATTTTGACGCATCCGGTCCGCGGTTCCTGCGGGAACGACGTTGAGTTTCTCCCATGCTTCAGTGGCGGCGAGTTCAACTTGTAGCCAGACCTCGAACTTATGCTTCGGGGTCCAGAGGGCTGCCATGGCGGGGCGTGTGTAGCGATCGATCATCGAAATTTTTTCCTATACTGATGCCTCATGCGCGTTTGCCGAGGCGGATGACATCTTCACGGCTAGGACCTGTTGAGAAGAACGTGATCGGGAAGCCAATGGCTTTCTCGATGTACTTGACGTAGTCCCGGACGGCAGCAGGAAGCTTGTTCCAGTCCCGAGCACCTCGGATATCCGATTTCCAGCCTGGAAGTTTCTCGACGATTGGCTTGGCACGATAGAGTGAAGGCGTCGTCGGGAAGTCGTTGACGATCTTGCCGTCGATTTCATAGCCCGTGCAGACCGGAACTTCGTCGAGGTATCCGAGCGCATCGACGAGCGTGAGGGCAACCTCGGTGGCTCCCTGAATCTGGCATCCGTAGCGAGTGGCAACGACATCGAACCAGCCCATGCGGCGAGGTCTGCCGGTAGTGGCACCGAATTCGCCCTTGTCTCCGCCACGGATTCGCAGTTCCTGCGCCTCATCGCCGAAGATTTCGGAGACAAAAGGACCCGCGCCGACGGCACTCGAGTAAGCCTTGACGACCGTGATGATATCCTTGATCTCGTACGGAGGGATTCCGGCTCCGATTGCTGCAAAACCAGCAAGTGGGGAGGAGGAGGTCACCATGGGGTAAATACCATGATCGGTATCTTTGAGCGATCCGAGCTGCCCTTCGAGGAGGATGCGCTTGCCATCGGCAATGGCTTTTCTCAGGAGTGCTGAGGTGTCGCAGGCGTAGGGTTTGACGATTTCTGCGAGTTCGCGAAGTTCGTGTCCAATGGCCTCAGGTTTGAGAGGGGGCTGGTTATAGATTGTGGTGAGAAGTGGGTTCTTGCGATCGCAGAAAAGTTTGATGCGAGATTTCAGGTAGTCGGGAT
This sequence comes from uncultured Lentisphaerales bacterium, assembly GCA_964553035.1. Taxonomy (GTDB): domain Bacteria; phylum Verrucomicrobiota; class Kiritimatiellia; order RFP12; family UBA3636; genus JBBQIY01. The sequence continues at coordinate 14,143 of CAZKJH010000059.1, forward strand.
CGAACAGCTCACAGACTTGGAAGCCGATCTTCGAGTATTTGTCTGCATAGAAAGGCGCGATACCCGACTTTGTGGAGCCGAAGCTTTCCTTTCCGAGGCGAACTTCCTCCCAGGCATCGAGCTGCTTATGGACATCGAGAAGAACCTGTGCGCGATCTGAGATGGCAATCTGAGGCATGATTCCCTTGGCCTCAAGTTCATTGAGTTCAGCCTTGAATGCTTTGACGTTGAGCGCGACACCTGTGCCGATCACGTTCATCACGTTGGGGTTGAACACGCCTGACGGCAGAAGATGCAAGGCGAAGCGCCCTTTGTCATTGATAATCGTGTGCCCAGCGTTGTTGCCTCCTTGAAAGCGGACGATGACATCGGCCTCAAGTGCAAGCAGATCTGTCATTTTTCCCTTGCCTTCGTCACCCCAGTTTGCGCCTACTATTGCGGTTGCCATTTTTGAAAAACTCCTTGGTTCGAATGAAGGGATGCTTATAGCATAAACGTGTGTGTATTTCAAGCTTAGAGCGCATGGTGCCGGCAATTTTGGAGCCATACGAAGGACTGAGACAGAGCTCAACCCTTCAGTTCGAGGTCGTATAGAACGGATTGGGCCTCTGGTGCATTGACAAGATTGCCCGTCTCGTTCGGCTCGAAGGTGAGGTTATAGAGCCCTTCCTCTGGAGTTGACTGGTTCCTCCAGTTGTTCTGAACCCAGAGCGACTTGCTTTCTCTATTGTCGCAATTGGGGAGTACGGGAGTTGTGCGATTACGTGTCTTCTCTTTTCATTGCTTTTTTTGGCTCATTTCGGCATGATACCTTGAGTTTTTCTAGGAGTTTATTATGGCGAACGTTATTGACACACTTAAAGCACGCGGATTATTTGATAATTGGACGAATCCGGACCTGTATGGCGCACTCGATAAGCCAATCACGTTGTACGCAGGCTATGATCCTTCGGCGGATAGTCTTCAGGCTGGAAATTTCGTGGCCATCATGACACTCTGCCACTATCAGCGTGCTGGGCACAACGTGATTGCACTCGTTGGCGGCGCAACGGGTCTCATCGGCGATCCGTCGGGTAAATCTTCGGAGCGCAACTTGCTCACCGAAGAAGTTGTGCAACACAACATCGAGGGCATCAAGGAAAACTTATCTCGATTCCTTGACTTTGGTGAAGGTAAAGGGCAAGCGCGGCTTGTCAATAATTACGACTGGCATAAGCAGTTTACGTTTATTTCGTTTCTTCGTGATGTCGGGCGCCATTTCCGAATGGGGACGATGCTTGGCAAAGAAAGCGTCCGTCAGCGCATTGCTTCCGACAATGGTATGAGCTTTACGGAGTTTTGCTATCAGACGTTACAGGGATACGACTTTCTCCATCTTTACGATGCCTACGGATGTCGTTTGCAGGTGGGCGGCTCAGACCAATGGGGCAATATCACCGCCGGTACTGACCTGATCCATCGCCAGCGCGAAGCGGAAGCTTATGGCATGACACTTCCGCTCATCACGGATAGTCAGGGGCGCAAGTTCGGGAAGTCTGAGGGCAATGCCATGTATCTCGACAAGAACAAGACTTCGTGCTACGACTTCTATCAGTTCTTTATGCGATCCGAGGATGCCGATGTCATCCGTTACCTCAAGGCATTTACTTTCATTCCGATCGACGAAATCGCCCAGCTTGAAGAGCAACTCAAGGCTGCACCTGAAAAACGTGAGGCGCAGAAAACGTTGGCAGACGATGTTGTGCTGCGTGTTCATGGTGAGATCGGACTCCGCCAGGCGAAGCAGGCGACCGATGCACTTTTCGGGGGAACGCTTGTGGGGATGACAGCGGCGGATCTCATGCCAATCTTCGCCGATGCACCTTCGAGTGAACTGCCTGCAGGCGATGTTGTGGGGGCTTCTGTGACGAAACTCGCTGTTGCCGCTGGACTTTGCAAGAGCACGGGCGAGGCTCGCCGACTCGCCGACGGTGGTGGCCTTTATCTCAACAACGAACGCGCCAGTGCTTCTGACTTGGTCGCTGAAGGCCATGTCATCGATGGTCAACTCCTCGTGCTGCGTTCGGGTCGGAAGACCTACCGGTTGGTCAAGCTGCTGAAGGAAGGTAAATAAATGGGAGCATTCAAGGCATACGATATCAGAGGTGTTTACGGTACCGATTTCAATGCGGAGACCGTTTATCGGATTGGGCGGGAAATTCCAGTCCTTCTCGGTGCCTCTTGTGTTCTCATCGGCCGCGATGCCCGCACCAGTTCCCCCGAAATTTTCGAGGCACTTGTCCGGGGAGTTAACGATTCCGGTGCTGACATCGATAGCCTTGGCTTGTGTACAACACCGATGACCTACTATTTTACCGGCCTTCGCGGTTACGAGGCGGCTGTGATGATTACGGCTTCGCATAACGGTCCCGAATACAACGGACTGAAGATTTCCAGAAAAGGTGCACTTCCGGTTGGAAATGATTCGGGTCTGAAAGAGTTGGAACGCATGATCGCTGCTCCGGTGCGTCCTGTTGCGCTGAGGAGCGGCTTGCTACGCGAAGTTGATGAGTATGGAACATATAGTGAATTTCTTAAGGGGAATCTTCCAGACATCTCTGGGCTAAAAGCCTGTATAGACTGTTCGAGTGGTATGGCTTCGCTGCTGGTGCATGATTTGTTTGACGGCTTTGGCGTTGATTTTATCTACGATGAAATCGATGGAACCTTCTCCAAACATTCGCCGAATCCGCTTCTCGAAGCAACGTCAGAAGAGTTGCGTGGCAGAGTGGTGGAGATGTCGGCAGATATGGGGGTCATCTTCGACGGCGATGCGGACCGGGTGATGTTCATTGACGAAAACGGTCGTTTTATTCGGCCTGACTTAATTACCGCACTTTTAGCGGAGTACTATCTGGCGCGGGAGTCTGGCGCATCTGTGCTCTGCGACATCAGGACCTCACGCGGCGTCACGGAGGACATCGCCCGACGGGGTGGCGTACCGCATCTGTGGAAGGTTGGCCACGCTTTCGCAAAAGTGAAGTTGCGTGAAATCAACGCCATCGTTGGCGGAGAACTGGCAGGGCATTACTATTTCCGAGACTTCTTCTGTTGTGATGCGGCGATGCTTTGCGCTGAGATTGTCATGGGAGTGGTTGCCAAGGCGGTTCGGAACGGCAAGACCTTTTCTGACTTATTGGCGGGGGTGGATGTGTATAACAATACGGGCGAATGTAATTTTACGATCGAGCGGAAGGCTGAGGCCATTCGGGCACTTGCCACGTGGGCGGAGACTGGCGAACGACCGATTCGTAAATATGATTTCGACGGCTTGCGGTACGAATGGGCGGATTGGTGGTTCAATGTGCGTCCGTCGAATACAGAGCCTTATCTCCGCGTGATCGCGGAAGCACGCGACGCAAAGCTTTTGAAAGAGAAGAAGACCGAGATTGATTCAATTCTGGCAAGATTTGTTGAAGGGAAATAACCATGGAGCTAAGCGAAGTAAACGTTAGACAGGCCATTTTTACCGATGTGAGGAGCATTTACACGATCATTCGCGGCAACACGGACATGCTCGTGCCGCGTTCGATGAGCTATGTCGTGCAGCATATCGATCGATTTCTCGTTGCCGAAATTCAAGGTCAGGTTATCGGGACTATTTCCTACGAGTTCCTGCCCGAGATCGGTGATCCAGACCGGACCTCAGTTGAGCTGCAATCGGTTTGCGTGAAGACTGAATGGAGAAACCTCGGTGTCGGGAAATTACTCGTCGCCAAACAGATCGAACGCATCCTTCCCCTGCGTCCGTTTCAAATCGTGGTGCTGACTTTCGCCGAAAAGTTTTTTGAAAATCTTGGGTTCCATGTTGTACCGAAGGAAAGCATGATGCACAAGCTTTACGTGGGATGCATCAACTGCACCAAGCATGAATCGCCCTTCACGTGTCCGGAAGTGGCGATGGTTATGCCCATAAATTAGGTTCTAGGCCCTAGGTGTTAGCCAGAGGAAAGTTTTAGGTTCTAGGCCCTAGGGGTTAGCCAGAGGAAAGTTTTAGGTTCTAGGCCCTAGGGGTTAGCCAGAGGAAAGTTTTAGGTTCTAGGCCCTAGG
>CAZKJH010000059.1:18331-22190 GCA_964553035.1 uncultured Lentisphaerales bacterium
CTTCTTGCCGAGCTAGGGCCTAACCCCTAAAACCTAAACACTTCTTGCCGAGCTAGGGCCTAACCCCTAAAACCTAAACACTTCTTGCCGAGCTAGGGCCTAACCCCTAAAACCTAAACCCTTCTTCACCCTTCATCCTTTTATTTTATGGTCCGAGAAAGAAATTCAGCACAGCGACTCGCAGCGCAGCGAGATCCTACACTTCCGCCAACGCTTCAGATCGAGCGAGGGCTCTGTAGAATCCTGAAGCCTGATGCTGAAATGCGAAAAACATTAGGGTGTACGCGTCAAGGGGAGCGCCCACTGTGTTCTGGATCCGGCTGCTCGCTTTTTGAGCTGATTGCTTCTTGTAGAAAGCCGATTGAGCTGGAAATTGGCAGTGGCCTTGGCCGATTCATTTTGGAACGGACGAAAAATAATCCTGATGTGCATTTCATCGGTCTGGAGCAGGAGGCCGTTCGGGTTGCGCGCATTGATGTCGCGGCGCGGCTTGTGGGAATTTTAAATCTCTCTCTTGTCTGTGCGGAAGCCATGGCGGTGTTGGAGTTTTGTCTTCCAGAGCGTTCCATCGGTGCGATCTATCTCTTCTTCCCCGACCCGTGGCCAAAGGCCCGACATGAAAAAAACAGAATTTTCCAGAAAAACTTCATCGACCAGATTTATCGTGTGCTTAAAGGTGGAGGATATCTTCATGTGGCGACGGATCATGACCAGTACTTTGCCTGTATGAAGAACGTCATGGTTGATGAGAAGCGATTTGAAGAAATTAAACCTCTCGTGAGAACGGAGGAGGAGCTGACTGACTTCGAGTTGAAGTTTCTGGCGAAGAACAAACGAGCAAATGCTGCGTCATGGCGAAAAATTTAATGAATACAGAAAACGAAGAAAATGTGGAACCGGTGGCAGTTGCTTTGAGCGAACCGACTTCACGAAAACAACTAGAACACGTGGGCATGATTGCTGTCGTGGGGCGAACCAACGCAGGGAAATCCACGTTGGTCAACCGCATTATCGGCGAGAAAATCAGCATTGTGAGTCCCGTTGTGCAGACGACAAGAAACGTCGTGCGCGGTGTTCTTACTGATGCACGAGGGCAGCTTGTTCTGATCGATACGCCGGGGCTCCATAAGAGTAAAAGTCCGTTGTGTACGATCATGAATAAGCATGCGCGCGCGGCCGCAGAAGGCGTCGATGCAGTCCTGCTGGTGATGGATGGCTCCAAAGACCCACAGCTTGAAGACGACGGTTGGATGCGTAGGCTTCTATTCTCAAAAGCACCTTGTGTGTTTGCGCTGAATAAATCAGATGAAGGCAATAGACTTGAAAAATTCAAGGCACTTTGGGATGAGTTGCAATTAGAAAAACCCGATGCCCTTCCGATAGAGCCGGTCTGGCTTATCGCATCGGCAAAAACTGGCGATGGCGTTGATAAACTTGAGGAAGCCCTGTTCGCTCTACTGCCGCCGGGACCGATGCTCTTTGACGAGGAAACGCTCTCGGATTATCCGAAAAAGCTTTCAGTGGCAGACGTGATTCGCGAAAAGTTCTTTCTGACACTTCGTGAAGAACTGCCGCATTCGGTCGGCGTTAAGGTTGATGAAATTATTGAGGCACCGAATGGCGGAATTGATGTCCGAGCCACGGTTTATGTTCAGAAATATAATCATAAAGGTATCGTTATCGGGCCCAAGGGGAGAGGGCTCCGGGCTGTTCGCCGGATGGCAGAGAAAGATCTTGAGATCATTTTTGAAAAGCCGGTTTCGGTCGAGATGTGGATCAAAGTTGAAAAAGACTGGGATCAGAATTACTTTTTGCTGAAACAAATGGGCTATGTTTAGTGGTGATTCAACGGAGTAGGTTCAAGGAGACATCGATTCATTGACCGGTCACCCACAACTACAGGCCTTTGCTCCGCTGTGGCTGGCCTCGTTGAGGCCGGAATCGTCCGCGATCACCGATCGCGGCTACAGGAAGTCAACCAATCATGAGTGCGCCTGAGTTCATCGTAAAAACATGCGAGGCGACCATAAAAACATTGCAAAAAAAACGCAAAGGGAGCAATATTAAAAGATTCTCTTTTTGTGGATGAGAAGGTGATTAAATTGAGGAGATGATGATTATGTTGAATTTGGACTGGAAGAATCTTGGTTTTGCTTATATGGATACGGCTTTCCATATCGAATACGTGTGGCGCGATGGCGAGTGGGACTCGGGAACGCTCGTGAAAGAACCCTATCTGCAGATGCATGTCGCGGCTTCATGTCTTCACTATGGCCAAGCAGCGTTTGAGGGCATGAAGGCCTTCCGTTGTAAGGATGGTCGGATCAGAGCGTTTCGTCCAGAGGAAAATGCAAAGCGTATGTACCGGACTGCTGGGCGTGCATGCATGGCACCGGTTCCCGTGAGGATGTTCGTGGATGCCGTGAAGCGTGTCATCAAGGCAAACGAAGACTATGTTCCGCCATACGGTTCCGGCGGCTCGCTTTATATTCGGCCACTTCTCATTGGCTCCGGTATGCAGATCGGCGTTGCTCCAGCCAAGGAGTATACCTTCCTGATTCTTGTCATCCCCGTTGGTGCCTACTACAAAGGCGGCCTGAAACCGGTCAAGTCGATCATCATCGAGGAATTTGATCGCGCGGCTCCGCTTGGCATGGGCGATGTCAAAGTCGCTGGCAATTATGCGGCCAGCCTTTATGCGCATGAGAAAGCCAAAAAAGCTGGCTATCCAGTTGAGCTCTACCTCGATGCGAAAGAGCACAAGTATGTGGAAGAATTTGCGACCTCCAACTTTATCGGCATCAAACCTGACGGCACGTATGTAACGCCGGATTCGCATTCTGTGCTTCCCAGCGTGACGAACGATACGCTCAAGCAACTGGCGGCTGATTTAGGGATGAAGGTGGAAACGCGGCCAGTCCGAGTTGAGGAGCTGTCGACCTTCACCGAAATTGCAGCCTGCGGCACGGCGGTCGTGGTGACGCCCGTGTATGAAATCACGCACGGCGAAACGGTTATCACCATCGGTTCTCCCGACACCTGCGGGCCCGTGGTACAAAAGCTTTTCGATGCGGTTCAGGGAATTCAGTATGGAGAAAAGCCAGACGTTCACGGCTGGTGCGTGACGGTTTAACCGATGTGGCAGAGCCACATCAGAAATTCAGGATTACGAGTTACAGCGTTTTTTGACTTAGGTTGGACTTTACCCGTTTACCCTCAGAATCGGATCGGCCTCTTTCAAAACGATATTGTGAATGACCAAAGAGGGCAAACGCACAGTTCTACCTCTTGCCACCCTCGCCGAACGTCACGGCTGAGGCAGAGTCATCCCGTCGCCTTCCCGCCGATGGTTATGCAAACACTTCGCAATACGTGGGATAGGAACGAGGAGCAGGAACACGAAGGCCATCCTCCTTCATTCCTTCCAGATGAAATTGCATTGACTCTTTCATCAACTGTTCAACCTCAGCTTTCGTCTTCCCGGTTGCAATGCACCCATCCAAGTCAGGTGAAAATGCGGAGAAACCGGTTTTTGTTTTTTCAACAACCACTAAATATTTTTTCATTTTAACCTCGCTTGCTTGTAAATGCTCCCAAGAGTCCCAATTGCCACATCGTCGCTAGGTTTCCCTGAAATCGTTACGCGCCCAGTTTTAACGAGATGCTTAAACTGACGGTGGCTTCCTCGTGTGGCAACAAGAAACCAACCGTCCTCTTTTATCAGTCGAATTACATCCCTGACTTTCATACATTCATTCTACCATGCTTAACCTTGACTTTTCAAATACATAATGCATACCGTGGGTAATCGGTTAGCGACCGGGGTTCAGTCTGTGTCGTCCAGATTGATCAGAAGCGG
>CAZKJH010000060.1:0-21988 GCA_964553035.1 uncultured Lentisphaerales bacterium
TCTTCGGCTCGCTGATCCGCACATCAATGCCGACACCCCCGGTCACTAACCGATTGGGTGAGAGAAGTTGACTGGAGCTATGCTCCATGCTATATTCGTCTCTGTTTTAACGCGATAGAATATTGCGAAAAGAATAAGATCGTAATGCCCCCTGGGTGGGTAACGATCTCTTTAACTTACAAAGCACCCTGCAGCGCAAGGCGTAGGCGTAGCATTGAAGGTTTTCGCATGAGACTCAAACGTAAGGAGCAAAATTGACCCCAATACATAAAACCTGTACTGTACCGCGAAGTCAAATGCTGGCAACGCCCCTGCCTATGATCATGGGGTGTCATTACACGCCTATGTTCAGCCGCCGGACGCGAGTTCAGGTTTTGGGGCTTGTCGATCAATCATCCGATTCCTGGCTTGATTGGTACCAACGTGTACACGAACGTGATTCCGTGCATGACATCGCTGAGGCGGGCTATCACCTCGCGGAACTTCACTTCCTTTATGGTTTTGGTTTGAAAGCGGAGCATGAGGATGTGGAGCGAACCCGTCAATTTGTGCAGCACGCGCATGAATTCGGATTATTGGTGATCGGTTACTTCCAGTTTTTTTCAATTCAAGAAGAGCTTTTCTTCCTAGAGAACCCGTGGGCAAAAAAATGCTTGCAGATGAACTACAAAGGAGAAATACGCCGGTATGCCTATGATCGTCCGGCTCTGTGCTTCAGCCATCCGCGAGTTCGTCAATACTATTTAGACGGCATTGAGCTTGGTATCAAGCACTGCGATTTGGATGGAATCCGACTCGATAACGATTACTACCGGGGGTGTTATTGCGAAACCTGTCAGGTCGCCTTCAAAGAATATCTTCGCACAACCTATCCGCCGGAGAGGGCACGGTCTGTATTCGGACTGCCTACATTGGAAGGTGTCTCATTCCTGCCGGCGGACGAGAACGAACTTTATCGGAAGTCTCGCGATCCTTTGTGGGGTGCAATGGTTCGATTCCGCCAGGAACAACGGCAGAATATGATGCGTGAACTTGCAAACCATATTCGAAATTTTAAGCCTGATGCTATTCTTGGTGGAAATCCGGCAATTGCAAGAAAACTCCCAGAGTCAACTAGAATTCATGTCTATCCGCCAGATCTCGGTGAGACGCATGATTTAGTCTGTGCCGAGAATGGACGCTTCCCCGCACGGATAGGCAATGAGGTGCGACACCAAGTTTTAGCCTACAAATGGGGACAGTCGGGAGGCTACAAGATTTTTGCATCGCATCATATCACGGACTCAGGGGCAGACCGATCTCGTTGGCCTAACTCCAAAGAATGCGCTCTGTCGATGTGCGAGGCGCTCTGCTTTGGTGGCCATGTGCCCGCAACAACGTGGGGATTGCGCATGGACGGTACTGACGGCGGCATGCTCTATCAGCGTCCCGAGTTTCTTCAGGCGTTGCATCCGGTAAAAGAATTTCTCAGTCAGCATGGCTCCCTCTATCGAGAGGCAACATGCAATGCCGAGGTGGGTATTTATTATAACAGAGAATCTTTGATCTCTGACGAGTCTCTCTGCGCAACGGCGCGCGATGCGGTTGTTCAAATCCTTTTGCAGAATCAGATCCCATTTCAGTTTGTCGACCGGGATACCGATTCGGCTCTCGTCGATATCCGAATCCTAATCGTGCCCGACGTGCGTTTGGTTAGTGATGAACAGCTTGGCCGATTAACGGCGCAAGCGGAACGCGGCGCAGTCATTCTGTGTGGCGACGCTTGTTCGCACGATGAATATTTTCTGCCTCGCAATCCTGTTGCGTTGCACGTGTTCCGTGACAAGCCGGGAGTTAAGTGTCTTAGCAGCCTGAATGTTCTGATCGAGGATGCCCTTGCGCACGCAACGCCTCTTCTTGAAACACTCGGAAAACTACACGATTTCTCGGTTCATGTCGAAGGATCGAGCTTTCTTGGTGTCGACACGTTGACCAACAAAGCGGGAGAAGATACCGTTCATTTACTGAATTACGACAACACAAAACCCGTGGATGTCGTCATTCGATGGAAGGGCATGGAAAAACCGGTTGAGGTTTTGTCGCCGGAAGGACTAGGTCCGGTATCGGAACCGGTCGTAACCATGGAAAACGGATGGACGACGGTATCGTGCAAGGATCTGGATACCTATATGGTTTTGCGCCGCGGAGGTAATCTGAAAAATGAAGGTTGAAGAACGATATGTATCGGATCACTATGCGATTGCCATCACGTCAATGGCTCGCATCGATCGCAAGATTTACCTTGGTCTTACGGGGGGATCCCATATTCTGGCCTGCTTAGATCTCGATACGGATTGCATAGAAATGTGCGACGAAATCTTTCCGTGGGTGGGCAAGCGTGGCTACTGCTCGAAGATTCATAATGCACTCGGCGCGTTAGCGGATGGCAGCCTGTTGTTGGGTGAAGGAAATCATTTTACGTGGGACGGTTTGCCGGTGACCACCGCCTACTTCGACCGCGAACTTCCAGAGCGAATGTTGGCCAGAAAGCGTGCGCAGGGCTGTCCCGATGCGCAGTACAGTGATTTCTGCCTACGCGATTTAAATGGGTGGGATCGTCGTAGTTGCGATCCGGGTGGAACCGTGGTGCGGTATGATCCAGCATCGAAATCACATTCAATCGTGGCCAGATTGCCCGAGTTCCTCTATGCTCAGTCTATGCTTGTCGATGCACGGCGTGGTCGAGCTTACGGTCATACCTTGCCCGGAAATCACTTCTTTTCGGTCGACGTAGCGAGCGGGCGTTTGACCGACTACGGTCGCATTTCTGACTTTGCGCACCACAATATGGTGGTGACGCCGAACGGGGTTTGTTACGGAGCCTGGTTGGATTTGGGAGATGGAGCGTTGAAATTGCTCAAGTACGATCCCGAAGAGGATCGTTTACGCCATCTATCACAAGTAATTCTTAAAAAGCCAGGTCCGAAAGTAGCGGGGAATCAGGGTGTTGATCAGTGGCTGGTAACGCGTACTGGTCGCATCTTTATGGGCGCAGTAGACCGCTCGCAATTATTTGAATTCCATCCGGAGGATGAAACCTTCGAACTGCTGGGGGTTCTATCTGATGGCGGACGAATGACGACCATGGATGAAGATGAAAACGGTGCGATTTGGCTCGGTGTTGATTATCCGCACATGCGGCTTGTACGCTTCGATCCCACGACGTCAGGGAACACTCGATTTACGGATTTCGGTCGAGTTAATACAACACATGAACGCTGTTATTTCCATGCATCATGTTGTGTCGACGCGCAACTCTATCTCGGCGAAACTGATGGATTTGTTCCGTCACTGCATGTTGTTGATCTGAAGAAACTATAAGCATTACTAGGACACAAGGCTGGAAACTGGAAATTAGCAACAACCCTGTAGCGGTAGCAATTTTAATGATGCAAATGTGTGCGCCATGAACAGTCCCACCCAGTTAAAAATACTTTTTGCAATCTGGCGAAGTCGCGGTCTTTCACGTAGCGACCTTGAAGGCGTGACTGGCTTTCATGCCAATACAGTTGCCCGAACGGTTGAGGTTTTGCTTCGAAAGGGGTACTTGCGAGAAGGGGACACCGTCTTGCAGCGCGGTCGCGGTCGACCGCGGATTCCGCTGGAAGTCGATCCTGCGCGGATTTGCATTGGGGGACTTGCAATCGGTGCAGGCGCAGTTGAGGCGATGACGATGAACCTTTCGGGGCATCCCCTGTCGGAGGTCGTCCGGATGCCAATCCTCGACTCCAAACAGATTTCGAGAACGCTCACCCGCTTGCTTCGCGGGCTCCTCCGTACGAATCCTCTTGCGTTAGGGGTGAGCGTGACGGGATTCGTCGATCCAGATCGGCTACGAATTCTTTTTAGTTCTGCCGCGCCTTTTGAAGAACTCGATTTGATGCCGATTTTCACGCGTGCCCGGAATATTCCCGTCGTGCTGAATTCGGAAATGCAGGCGTTTGGAATCCGTTGGATCATGGCGCGCACTGAAGCCCAAGCGGAAGATGTCATCGTGGTTAAGCTGGAAGACGGAGCGGTGGGCGCATCGCTTCTGTTGGGAGGAAGCCCCAATAAAGGATGTCTGCTTGGGGGGAGCGAGCTCGGCCACATGAGGCTTGGCGTTGAAACGGAGCAGTGTTACTGCGGGGGTATTGGTTGTGTCGAGCGAATTCTGAGCACCTCTTTTTTGTACCGATGCGGTGGAAGCGGAACCTTGGATGATGCGCTTTCCGCAGAAACGCTTCATCCCGCAGCCCTTAAAATTATAGACTTAGTAGCACAGGCCCTTGTCAATGTAACGGTTTTCGCGCGCCCTCACCGCATTGTGGTTGCTGGTAATCTTGCCCGGCACATTGGCTTTCGCAATGCATTAGAAACTTCTTGGCGTAATCAACTTCCTGAAATTTTCAAGTCGATTGTGACGCTGGAGTGGAGTTCGCTCAATGTTGCTGTTTCGGCCGAAACGGCGGGTTGGCTTGCAATTGCCAGTGTTTTACGGGGCGAGCTGCCTTCTAGTCGATCCGCAACAGTGCCCCAATAAAAGACTTAGCCTTTAATCCAGTCGAAGAAGCCAATGCGAGGCTACATACCTAGGCCTATCGCGACACGCAGAAACTCAGAAATACCCCAGGCTTGCGCATCACAGCCTCGCCCTGTGTGGGGCGCATCGCCATCCATAATCTCGGGTAACTGTCCGACACAATCGCGATGGAGCAGATCGACCGCACATCCGATTAGTGCCTTGGCTGTTTCGTGCGCACTTTCGCCGTATACAGAAAACAAAGCTTCCGCATACGCTGGGAACGGCCACGTCCACGCCGTGCCGTTGTGGTATGCGGGTTTGCGTCGCGTATCTTCATCGCCTTCATAATGCCCCCAGTACGGCATCGTCGGATCGTTGAGAAGCACCCCGTCCCTGTAAACCGGTAGTGCGTAATCAACCTTGCCTGGTGCCAGCGTCCGGATACCGCCAGGCACGAGAAGTCGCGCAGAGGATCGGAGCGAGAGCGTACACATCTTCTTGTCGGTCAAGGCTCCTAGGGTAAGCGCAAAAAGTTGGTTGCACCGCAAATGATCGTCCGCCACAGCCTGTGCAGCAGGAACAAAGGATTCGGCATGAAGACAGTCAGACAAAAATTCTTTATCGGCAAACCAGAAGTATTGAACAAAGCGACTCCGCGCCAGCTTCTCCAGTGCCTTCCACGATCCACCTTTGTCGATCTTGGACATGAAGGCAAGCGCGGCAATCCAAAGTGCCTGTATTTCAACTGGATAACCAGCGCGAGGCGTTGCCGCAGGATGATTCGTATCCATCCAAGTATAGTGCGAAGGACTATAAACAAGCCCAGATGCCTCATCCATTCGGATCCCGTTTGCTGTGCCGCGCTTGTAGCCTTCACCAATGCTGAGAATCACGTCGCGCACCGTCCGGCTTCCACAGGTCGCTTCGAGAACCTTCTTTGCTCCGACCTTACGTGCAAGATCGCCCACCGAGACCACATACCAGAGCGGGGCATCCGACGTATCGCGATTAGAAGCATCCGCTCCGTTGATCATATTCGGAAGCGTCCCACCAAGCTCGAATTCGCCGAACTTACGCACGATGTCGAGTGCCTCCTTCGTCATGCCATCGGCAATCATGCCACGCAACACGATGAAGGTGTCGCGCCCCCAGTCGAGGAACCAAGGATAACCCGCGATGACCGTCATGAAGGCATCGCGGCGGACCACGTAATCGCGAAGCGCATCCGATAAAGCGGAACGAAGCGGCACAGGTTTAAACGACGGCATTGGCTTCCCACGACTGCCTTGGATCACACCATGCGGCGTACTTCCGTTACAGAGGCATTCCGCATCGAGTTCAATAGCCTCCCCACCTTCAAGCATGACGGTAAACCAACCGGGACTAAAGAGGTCAGAGCTACCGTCGAGGCCACGTCCAGCATCGTCAGAATGAGGAACCATGTAGTGCCACTCGGTCTCCGAGATAAACGCACCGCTAGAGGTCCGCATCACAAGTCCGGGAACGCCATGAGGCTTAAAGGCAAAGCCGCCTGGCAGCGGACTTACGCATCCCGGCCACTCACGTTCGAGTCCCGTAAAGGCCTTCGTCTTGTGATGAAAACTCCGACTCTCAATGTCCGGGCGCAAGATCAACTGCACCGGCGCATCGTCATCGAGCATCTCGGAATCATCTCCACCCGACAGCCGCTCTGACATCAAGGTGACCCGATTCTCGTCGCGGTGCAACAGGAGCGAAATCGACAGTGACACACTGCGACCAGTTCCGACGGGAACCTTAAAGAGCCACCGAGCCACGGCTCCGCCTGCGGCACATTCAAACTTCACAAGGCAGGAGGCATTGATTTCAGAAGAATATCCTTGATTCACGATCCACGCGCGGCATCGGGTAAAAAGCACCTGTCGATCGCAGGGGATCCGAGGGTCTGGATTGGCGGCGAGAAGCGCATCATACTGACTTCGGATATCGCCCCACTTCGCACGGACGTGCGACATCGCTCCGCATCCGTTGGTCAGAAGCCCAACCGCATCGCCACGTAGCACCTCGGCGACCGTGAACGAGCGACGAATCTGCAGTGCTCCTGCGTCAGCTTTCGGCAGTGCACACAAGCGGATCGATGCATGGGCACACGGCTTAGCAAAGGGATAAGAAACAACCTTGAGCCATCCCATCTCCTGACTCTGCTTCGCTTTCAATGGCGCAATAAGAACAGCGAAATTCCCGCGACCAACTTGTTCGTTCGACCAAGCCACGCCACGAATTCGTCCCGAGTCTTGCTCTACGGAGCATCGGAACGGATGCGGGGCGCGGACCAAAAGGAGATGTCCCGGTGGGATCATCACAACTCGATTCAGATCCTCTGGAAGCACGCATTCGGTCACCCGAGGCATTGCACCTTCGCCAGCAAATTCGGAAATGAATTCCATCGGGTCTGCTGCCAAGGACTGTGCCATCGCATCGACATCATCCTCAAGCCCCAAGGCCATATCGCCAGTTAACGCCTGCCGGATACGCAATGCAAAAACGCGTAGCGCCTGCTTTCTAACGGCAGGGATTGCGAAGCGACGTAGTCCCGCCACCTCTGCCTCTAGGGCAACAAGCTCTTCCTCGGTCTGCGCAAGGCATAAAACTTGTCCCGGCTCCAACGTCACCGTACAAAGACCCTGCTTCTCATGTGGCAGGGTGTATACCCTGCCCCCGAGAAGATCGTAGGACGGTGCGCCAGAAATAAATTCCATAGCAGGCCAGGAAACAGACTGCGCTGAATCTGCGTCGAGGTTGACGAGTACGAGCAAGCGATGGTGCATACCCCCCGCCGCTGGCATCCGAACGACAGCCAGCGAATTGCCGGTTCGACGTTGCACCATTCGCACATGCACTCTAGCCGCAAAAGCTGGATGACTCGATAGCAAGTCGTTAAGCCGTCCAATGAAGGCAACCTGATTGTCGGGATGGCCCCAGCGTAGTGCGCTGGCACCATGGACATCTACCTTCTCCGTCGCAAACCACTCGACACCGTTTGTGATGCCAAAACAACCTTGGTGCGATAGCATCGCTGCGAGGGCTGTGCGCATTTGAGCATTTCGAGGCGATCGGGCCGCTAGCCGATTGTTATCATGCGTCTCCGCATAATGAATCAGCGGACCCGTTTCATCAGACAGTGCCAAGGCTTGCGGCAGGTAGTGTTCAAATGCGGCTCTATCTTCGGTTTGAAAAACCTCGGAATAAGCCCAGTTCAAACCTGCTTCGGCAATTAGCTCACGCGTAACAGAAATTTTTCCGCCGAGGCCTTCTAGCAAAAAGACCGTATCGGGGAATTGTTCGCGCACCTTGCCGACAACATAACTCCATACGGTGGCGGGAACCATGTAGCCAGCATCGCAACGGAATCCATCAACTCCTTGTTTACACCAAAACTCAAAAACACTCGCCATGAATTCGCAGAGGCCCGGCTTCGAATAGTCCAGCTCCACAAGATCTTCCCAGACCGTCCCCCAGGCTCCCGGAGAGACAAAGCGACCATCATCATTATGGCGAAACCATTCCGGATGGTGAACTTGCAAGGTCGAAGCCCAGCCCGTGTGATTGGCTGGGAGATCCAAGAAGATGCGAGCGCCACGGGAATGAACAGCGGTCACCAGTTCTCGGAACTGATCAATCGGTGTCGCCGACAAATCGAACTCAGCAAAGGCTGGATTGACTCCCAGAAAATCGGTACTCGCAAACGGCGATCCGTAGCGCCCCATGCGCGCAAACGTTGTCGGCACAGGGTGGATGGGCAAAAGTTGCAAGATACCGAAACGCTCTTCGCCGAGAATCGTATCGAGCCTTTTCGCGAGACTCCTGAATGTACCCGACGGTGGAATCACAGTCCATCCCGTCTGATCCAGTGCTGCCGACTCCGAATCATCGAATGCCGATTGCTCCGCTTCGCAAAATGCACCGAACTGTCGAGGAAAGGCCGTGTAAACAGAGGCTCCCGCCACCGTCCACGCTGGCTCTGTCTTGATATGAACATCGTCGCCCATCGGCCATTCAGCTCGGCCCCCTCCTTCTGGAAAGAAACAAGTCTTCGCATGGAAGCAACCCACCTCCAGAAGCGGCACCCGCACCTGATACAACCCCGGCTCCACTTCAACCATGGTTCTGTCGCTCCAATCGAGTGCCAGTGCAGGCCTCCCCTCTTCGGCGGATGCGAGCGTTTCGCGGTGCTTGATGGCGGCCCCACCAAGGGATGTTCGCAACACCGCACGACCACGACGTGCCACGTCCATGCGTAGCATGAAGGTTAAGGTATCACCACAGTGGGTCAGCAGATTGGTTCCAGGGGCAGGTGTTTGTTGCATCAAAGATCAATCAATGCTCGTGTCAACTTTATTGCCGAGAATGCGATAAACCTGAGCCGAAAGTCCGACAACAGCGGTGGAGGTAGCAACGAGCGTAACGGCAGAGACAATCCATCCGATATAGCTGATTCCGCCCAATAAATGGAAAATCAATGCGCCAATCAGGAGTGGAACGGCATAGATCGCGAAGACTTGAAAGCGCACACCCTCGGTAATCCTGAAACTCTCCTTCAACGCAGCGGTGGGTTCCAGCCCTTTATCGATCAACAGAAAGGATGCCATTGACCAGGCCGTGGTCATCATGAAAAACGGCACGGCTGCACCGGCGAACAACAACAGTGTCCGCGCCCACGTCCAAAAGCCAGGATCGTACTTGCCAGAGAAAACGCGCATCGCTCCAAATGTGCTTGTCAAGACCAGAAAAAAGATCAGGCAAGTCGCGAACACAAGCCCATGGAGACGAAGCAGCCCAAACATTTTCGTACGATGTTCGCCGAGAAACACGTCGATGGGCGAAAGTTTTTTGCCAGCGACAATCCAGACGGGCAACGTGAACATGGCAATCGTGGTCCCGATATTGATATAGGGTATCCAAGCGGTAACGAGCCATAATGCCGAGGCGATTGCCACGGGAATCAAGTCTTTGGCACCTGAGACAAAACAGGTCTTGTAAACGCTCACGATGTCAAGGCCGGAAGCACGTTCTGGACTCGCTTCGATAGTTGGGCTCGCTTTGATCTCTGAATCGGGATTTAATTCATCATTCATGTTAACGTTCCTCCATTTTCATTTGTACTGCTTCGCATACTGGAAACAACTTGTGTTATTGTATCAGATTAAATAAGGGAATAAAACTCTATTTTGGGAAACCGAAAAATCCTGATTAGGTGGTAAAGGGAGAGTAGCCCCGACAATCGTTTCGGCGACGAGCCGAGACAAGATTGTCTCGGCTACCTTTTTATCATCTATTTTAGGCGTTATAGATGAACCGCATAGGGCGCAAATGGGCTTCGATGTCAGAAGATCCGATTCAGAGCGAAAAAACCACCGAACCTCAGAGACTGATCCACTATGGGACTTTGTGTGAGTGCTGAGGGCAGAAAGGTTACACTCCCGTTTGCGATAACTCGCCAAGCGCCACGCAACTCCACAAACAGGCTGATCCCGACATCAAAATCTACTACATCTCCCGGCTGATAGGTGGGACGACCTTCAACCGCTTGGTCTTCAAGCACTCCATATTCATATTGAGCTAGTTCCGCCGTGAGCCAATTAAGTCCCACTTTGGGAGTTGCAGTCAGTATTCCTCGCTGAAACGCTCTCCCCAGTCCGATTCGACCAAGTCCGCCGCCATGTCGGTTGAGTAAGTCGTGCTCATAGCCGACAGAAAGCGCGAGGCCGCCTGAGAGGTCGACCTCCATCGCCAGCCCCCCCATCATCGTGTCATCGCGGTTCCCCAAGCCCTGCAGGTAGGTGCTGTCGTCCTCATCATAAGCGCCAAAATGGTAGCTCGCTGTTGCGGCGAGACCCATATCGCCCCAGTTCATGATGCCACATTGAGCCGTTAGACCGAGTATCTGCACCCGATCGCCGATGTAACTAATCGCGGGAATGGGCTGAACCGTCACTTCTTTGGATCCGCGGTACGGGCTGGTCTGCGAAATAACCCCTACACCAACGCCCAATAGCCCAAGCTTACCAAAGACCGATTGAAGATGGAGATCGATTACCTTGACTTCACCCTCCTCGAGTCGAAACGCCGCGCGCGTGTAGGTCGGGCGGCCTTGTGGCCAGTAGCGATTTGAGAAGCTGAGCGGCTCACGCGGAATACCGATAAAGTTCTTATCCAGGTGCCCATTGCCATTATCGTCCTGGTAGACGACCAAGGCATACTCGCCACTCGGTAAGCCTACCATACGATCTGGCGTGGCGTCTTCGGGCGAAATCGTCATAATTCTCACCGGATCACGAAGGTTGACAAACGTGTTTGCTGAGTCAAACAGCATCACAATAAGAACGCGATTCGTCGGCGCATTATCAATCCGGAGCTCCAGTTCGGTGGCAGATGAAAATGCAGCCGAGATCATAATGGCGAAACTTGTTATGGGTCGATTCCAAATCATAGAGAGTTTTTCTTTCAAGCGATAACTACGCCCGACTCATTCTCTTCGGCAAGGGGCTACGCGCGAGCCGAATGTGGCTCACGGCGGCCAAGATCCCCCGCGATCACGGATCACGGTGCCAGGAAAGTCCGCGAATCGTGAGTGCACCCAATGCTTTTCGAATTGCTCTCTAATCAGCAGTGAAACGCTTGAGGTTGTCGAGGCCGATGGCAACGCCGTCAAGGACGGGTTCCATGCCTTCAAACTCGATGGAGAGTGCTCCGTCATAACCTGCACGTTTCATGATGCCGATGCAAGCCGAAATCGGCACTTCGCCATGCCCAATGATCGCGCCACGAAGAAAATTACCAGCCCGAGAGCGGAACCAGCCCGTCCCAGGATCGGGCAGGCTTCCAGACTTAACGTGAAAATCCTTTGCATGAACATGGAAGGCGTACGGGATCACCCGCCCAACGGCTTCTGCCGCATCTTCATCCGCACAAAGGAAATTGCCCATGTCCAACAGTAGGCCGAAGTTCGGATGGTTTACACCGTTGACGAGCTTTTCGACACGCTCACTATCCTGACAGAAAAAACCGTGATTTTCGACCATAGTCCGAATACCGAGCTCAGCCGCATATTCGGTAACAGCACGGCAGCCCTTGATCAGCGTAGGTAGCACATCATCAAAGCCGCGCGGCCCCACGTGGTTGGCTGAATAGCCGCGCGTGGCGTCATGTCGCATACCTGTTGCACCGAGAGTTTTCGCAATTGCCAGCTCACCTCGAAGTCGCTCGACCTCGGCCTTCCAATCACCTTTGGACCCGTTCAGCAGGTCGGCACCGATTGTATAGTTCAAAATCGGAAGACCGATTTCAGCACAGGTATCGCGAACTTGATGGGCGAAGGCTTCCAGTGCCACCCCAGAAGGCATCGACAGGCCAGAGAATTCAATGAATTCAAAACCCATGGCCTTGGTCTTGTGGATAACATCAAGCTGAGTCATCGTTCCGGAGCTAACAAGCCGCGAAAAACTATAGGAGCTTACACCGAGTTTCATGATGGGATATACTTTCTTTGTTGAGTAAAACGAGTTATTGAATTTGTGATTTCAGGAATTGGACTCCCTTGGCGATATCGCCATACCGGTCATTGCCTTCTTCGCGTTCGATCGTCAGGAATCCGGTATAACCACTAGCCGAGAGGGCATCGAGATAAGGTTTCCACCGAACATCGCCTTCTCCAAGCGGAAGTTCTGCGAAAGGAGCCCCACCGAGTAGCTTTTCAAGGTCGGGGTAGTTGCCATCATCGAAGGCGGCATAGACTTCTGCTGGGTTGCAGGGCTTCAAGTTGCGGCCGTCCTTGGCATGTGTGTGGACGATGTAAGGAGCGAGCGTAGTGACGGCGGCAACAGGGTCATCCTGACAGACCATTACAAGATTGGCAGGATCGAGGTTGACTCCGATTCCTTTAACGCCCAGCGAGTCAAGGAAACGAGCAAGCACGACGGCTGTTTCTGGTCCAGTTTCAATAGCGAAGCACACGCCGTGATCGGTAGCATAGCGTCCGAGCGCACGGCATGCCTCCTGAAGGGTCTTATAGACCGGAGCATTGACATCCTCGGGAACTGTTCCGATATGCGTGGTCACGATTTGGGTTCCCAGATCAAGCGCCATGTCAACGATTGTCTTCGCACGCCGGATGCGTTCAGGGTTCTTCCCAGAATCCATAAAATTGCCGATGTCGCCACAAATTGCCGGAAGGGCAAGTCCCAAGTCGTCGACAAATGACTTTAACTCGCGCCGTCCAGCAGCATCCAGAAGCTCCGGAGCGACTTCAGACGAGCATGCATAAAATTGCACTCCCTCTGCCCCTACGGCCTTCGCAGCCCGTAAGCCTTCGCGTAAGCCCAATTTGAATGAGTCGACGACAACTCCAATTTTGAATGAATGCATAATTTTCTCCTTACTTGCAAGTAAACAAGGGTTCTCTCGGTGTAAACTTGCGCAGTACATCCGATGTGAGACAACACTAGGTCGACTGAAAAACCTAGCTGTCTACGTTCTTTTGGCAAGTATAAACAATCAATTTGATGACATCAAGGTAAAACTGATCGCAGAAATTTTGGCGTAATTTGGCGTAATTTTCGTTTTCGGTTTGCGCCATGTCACTGCAATATGATACACTTTCACGCAGTAGGCAATTAGAATTTCAGCACCCTAGGTGAACAAAAATGATTACGTTTAGCAAGGACTTAAGAGGGCGTTCTCTGCTCTCACTTACCGATTTTACAGATGACCAGATGATGGAGATGATCGACCTCGCTATCGCCCTCAAAAAAAGGCGCGATTCTGGCATGCGAGGTGATCTGTTGCACCGTCGAAACATCGCATTGGTTTTTGAAAAAGGGTCCACTCGCACCCGTTGCGCGGCCTCCACTGCAGCCCGTGAAGAGGGTGGCAACATCGAGTACCTGACGCGCAGTGACACGCATTTCGGCATCAAAGAATCCGTAAAGGACACCGCCCGCGTGCTGGGACGCATGTTCGATGGCATTCTTTTCCGAGGATACGCCCAGAATACGGTTGAGCAGCTCAGAGATTTCTCGGGCGTTCCGGTTTGGAACGGCCTGACGGACGAGTTTCACCCCACCCAAGTTCTCGCCGATCTCATGACGCTCAAGCAGACATTTGGCGACATTCGGGGCCGAAAGCTCGTCTACATCGGCGATGGTCGCAACAACGTGGCAAATTCCCTCATGATCGGTTGTGCGATGGCTGGCGTTAATTACGTCAACTGCACACCTAAGGAGCTGATGCCACGAGCCGATTTCGTCAACGATGCGATCATACGCGCCAAAGCCAACGGAGCTACCATCTCTGTCATGCATGATCCTCAGGAAGCGGTCAAGGGTGCCAACGCACTGTACACCGATGTCTGGGTTTCCATGGGCGAGGAGGCGAAAAAAGCCGAACGCATCGCCCTGCTCTCCCCGTATCAGATCAACATGGATCTCGTCGAAAAAACCGGAAACAAAAATGGCGAACTCATCTTCCTTCATTGCCTACCCGCCTTCCATGACAACGACACAGAAACTTCGTGCGAAACAGGCGCAATGGAGGTGACAAACGACGTTTTTGAATCCTCGTTCTCGAAGGTCTTCGACGAAGCCGAGAACCGAATGCACACCATCAAAGCTCTCTTCATATCAGCCCTCTCATACTGAGCAAATGAACAAACCAAATCGACCTCAACCCCACGGAACCTCATGCATATAACAGAATGTCATTGGCCTGAATTCCAAAGTCTAACTATGCCGGAGAAGGTTGTCTGCCTCGCGCGCGAGGATGGAGTGCCTTTTCATACGCTCTTCGCCCAGCAATTCGACCGCAAGATACTCGACCGTCTCTGCAAATTAGCAACCAAAATACGAACGATCGCGAAGACACGCAACGGCATGTGCTTTCTCCAAAGCCTGCTGAGCCACAAGCGAGCGATGCTCTACTTCTCGCAGCCCAGTTCGCGCACCTTCCTTTCCTTCCAGTCCGCATGCCAGATTCTTGGCGTTAAAACTGGCGAAGTCCGTGACACCTCAACTTCTAGCGAATTTAAAGGCGAGTCTCATGAGGATTCCATCCGCACGTTTAGCTCTTACTTTGATTTCATTATCATGCGGACACAAGAAAAAGGGCTTGCGGAACACATGGCGTGGACCCTCTCCAATTCTGAGCGGCCCGTTCCTATTATCAACGCAGGCTCTGGCAAAGATCAGCATCCGACGCAAGCCCTGCTCGACATCTACACGCTACAGCGTAGCTTCGAACGTCGCGGCGGACTTCGCGATCGCTCGGTGATGTTCGTCGGCGACCTCGCCCGAGGAAGAACGGTTCGCTCGTTGTCTACTCTGTTGCTCAACTACGACAACATCGAACAGATTTTCGTGGCACCCGACCAACTCCAGATCGGTCAAGACATCCTCGATATGCTAAGCGCACGAGGGGTAAAGTGGACTGTTTCCTCAAAGATGACCGACTATCTACCAACAGTAGATGCAATCTACATGACACGAATCCAAGACGAATGGGATTCAAAAAAAGGAGAAAGTGATTGCATTGACACCTCCGCCTTTAAGATCAGCCCCGAAGAAATGCGACTCTGCAAGCTGGATGCAATCCTCATGCACCCACTACCACGTCGCGACGAAATTTCTATCGAAGTTGATCACGACCCCAGAGCCATGTACTGGCGTCAGATGCGCAACGGTATGTGGATCCGAGCCGCCCTCATCGCTTCAACGTTCGACTGCGCCTCGCGCATCGATGAATTTCACAGAGAGAATCTTTAACCATGAATCCATTTTTGGCCAACATAGCAATCGAAGCCTTTTATACGTCCAGTCTCGTCAATAAAATCATCGTCTTTGGGTTGGTTTTACTTTCCCTTTACACGTGGATGACCCTCATGGGCAAAGGGGCAGACTTGAACATCGTCAACCGCAGAAACGCTACTTTCCGCAAAAACCTGAAAAACCGACTCCACCCCGCCCAACTCTACCTCGAGGCAGAAGGTGCTTTCGCCCCAGGTATTCCCACGGCCGCTATCTATTCTGCAGCCATGAAGGAGTTTGTTGACATCATGCGGATCAAAGGCATTCCGGATGAACACATCAATGCCTGGCATCCGGGCATGCCCGGCGTGGCACTGTCAGAAACAGAAATGGCCACAATCAAAGCCTTAGCCGAATCCGAACTGTCTGAGCAAATTCTCTTCATTGAGTCAAAAATGTCCCATATTGCAACGCTTACCACAACGGCACCGTCGCTCGGGCTTTTCGGAACGGTTTGGGGCGTTATGGAGTCTTTCATGTCCATGACTACCGCCGGCTCTGCGATGATCACCAGCGTTGCGCCCGGTATTTCCGGTGCTCTGCTGACAACCGTACTGGGGCTCTTTGTTGCAATCCCGTCGTCCATCGGGTACAACATACTGGGAGATCGGGTGCGAGCAACGGTCGTCAAGACCGAAAACTTTACAGACGAACTGATGTCCAGCATCGCCCGAATCCACGTTTTCGGAACGGGAGGAGTCTGATCATGTCACGCCGCCACCGTAGCACCGTCCGTACCATGTCCGATATGAATCTCACGTCCATGATGGACCTGACGTTTCTCTTGCTCATTACCTTCATCATCACCTTCCCACTCATCGAACAAGGCATTGCCCTCAATCTTCCAACCGGCAAGACGCAGGTCTTGGAAACTGACGATAAGCCTGCCGTCGTCTCGGTAGATAAAGAAGGCAGAATCTTTCTCGGTGTCGAACCAGTAACGCTCGACACGCTGAAGCTGAGACTCCGCACGATGCAGGCAGAAAATCCCGACCTTCGCATCACCCTCCGAGGCGATAACGATGTCAACTACGGTGCCATTGTTGCCGTTGCGCGCTTAGCGACCTCGATCGGTATCAAAAAGATGTCTATGGCCACGAAAGAATAATACAAAACGCAATCATCCCATCATGACTCCTCCTTACAACAAAAGCTTTAAAATCTCGCTGGCGGTGCACGCTGTCGGCCTGACGCTCTTGTTTGTCGCAGGCCTATTCAGAGGTTGTTCCTGCATCCCCCAAAAACAAAAAACAGATCAGGTTCCGATTGAATTCACGGTCGCCATCCCTGAAGAATACCTCGAAAGCAGGCCAAAAGACCCTGAACCAGTCAAAGAAGAGGTTAAAGAGGAGGTCGTCGAAAAGCCCGATCCGATTCCAGAAAAAGAGAAGGAAAAAGATCCAGACCCTGAGCCCGAAATAGTCAAACCACCTCCTAAGCCAAAGCCAGAGAAAGTACCGGTGGTGAAAAGCGAGAAAATCAAGATCCTCAAGAAAGAAGAAAAAACCAAGGAGATTATCAAGCTTCCCAAGGATATCAAACCCATTAAAATTACGGGGCCCAAACTCACACCCGAGGAGATCGCGAAGCTGTTAGACATGGGCGCAACCGTATCGGATCATACTTCCGTCCCTGGCGAAAATGATCGCTGCCTCCTTTCCATCAAACAAGCACTCTATGCTGCCTGGATCAGACCCCCGCCTGAATACAAGACGGGGCGTTCACCGGAAATTGAAATCACACTTGGCAATACTGGCGCCGTTCTCAAACATCGTCTGGTAAAATCATCGGGAAACTCAGTTTTAGATAATTCAGCGCTTGCCGCAGTCGCGGCGACACCGATGTTCTCGCATCTCACATCAGGGTTTTTACGCGAATATCGCACCGTAACGATCGAATTCGAACTTCAATAAAAACAGAGAGTACTCATCTCATGTCTACAAATACAATCGCTATCCTCCTCGTTGCTATTTCATTCGTAATGGGCACTCTGGCCATACCTCCTCCCCGCCTTCCACTACCTGAACCAGCCCACGAGGAACCCAACATCCTCTCGGATTACGAGCGTACGGTGGTGACGCTCGAAATGCAAAATCTCACCAAAGAGATTGGGCTGGCACGCAAGGAAGCAGCAAAAGATACAACGCTAGATGAAGCGAAGAAGAAACTGGACGAAGCACACAAAAGCAAAGACGTGAAGCTGATTCGTGATGCCAAACGCAAACTCGGCGACATGACCGAAACCATTCTTTACAAACAAGAAGGCATGCCTGCAAAAATCAAGCGTCTTCTTGAAGTCGGCAAACTCCTCGAATTCGACACGCAAAAGCAGAAAGAAATTCGCCGACGCAAGGGCACGGCATTCCAATAATCTCACGATCACGATGTCCAAGATAATCTCAATACCTCAGCAAGTGGCGCACTTCCGGCAATCTCTCAACATCATACCTGTGCATAACGCGGGGGCAGTAGTCTACAAAGGTAAAAACCCTGACGAAATCGAAGTTGAAGTAACCTTGGCGTATGAAGGCTTTATGATGAAAAGCCTCTATAAAATGCTCAAGATGCACAACAAGAAACGCTATATTCTTGATGGAGTCGGAAAAATAATCTACGAATCTGTCGATGGTAAAAAGACGTTCGAACAAATCATCGATGAATTCGCCGCACGGGAGAAACTCACCTTCCTCGAATCTCGTGCACTCCTCGGACAATACTTTCAGACTCTTACCCGTCGTGGTGTCATCGTCGCCACTCTGCCACGCGAGCACTAGAAAAAACAACTGCAAGCAAGCAGACATTCCTTGCGGAGCGAAATTAGTCAGTCAAGTCAGCAGAATTAAACAGGCTGAAGTTCCAATGGGGATGAACGGAATCCCGAAAAACGCCCTTTATTGTAATCTTGAAAAAAGACAAGATTACAACAAAGAAATCGCGAACAACGATCGAATTACGAATAAAGATTCACTTTTTGAAAAATTATTCAAAATAAGTGAATAGATGCTAATCGAGAATCGTCTAAAAGACGTAGCAGCACTAGTAAACACATCAACGGAAAGGAATCACTATGAAAAAAACATCTTACATCGCAATCATGGCAGCTCTAGCAGTCGCATTGATGCCGCTCGCGGCACAGGCTCGTTCTCGCCATAGCAATGCAGGGGCAGTAATCGCCGGATTAGCCGTGGGACTTGGGATCGGCATCTTGTCGGCAACGGCATCCCAACCTGCTACCACGGTATATTCTTATCAACCCGCTCCTGTGGTTTATCAACAGCCCGCCCCAGTCGTCTATCAACAGCCGCCGGTCGTTTACCAACAGCCACCACAGGTTGTCTATCAGCCCGAACCGGTTGTCTACCAGCAACCTCAGATAATTTACCAGAGTGCTCCGCAGGTAATCTACACTCCACCGGCTCAAACTATTATCTACCACCAACCGGTACAACACTACCCATCGCGCCCGAATTACTATCACCACCGACCTCCTTACCATTATCGTCCACCCTCGAATAATTACTGCCCCCAGCCACAGCGACCCTCGAGCCATCGTGGAACACGGGCAGCTCCCTACTAAGGACATCCACCGTCCTCCCACCGTAGCGGATTACGCAGACCGTAGAATCAAACCGTGATTCTGTTGAATCAAAAAAGGCGACGGGAACAATCCCGTCGCCTTTCTTATGTTCGTTAACCGTCCGACTACTTGGCTTCGTTCGCCTCGCGTGCAGCGATGTCTTCCATCGCAGCACGACGGCTGAGCTTGATGCGGCCACGGTCATCGACAGCGATGCACTTTACCCACATCTTGTCGCCAACCTTACAGACATCCTCAGTCGCGCGAATGCGCTGATCGCTAAGCTCGCTGATGTGGCAGAGTCCATCGATCCCGGGAAGAATTTCGACGAAAGCACCGAACTCTTTAATTCCGCTGACTGTTCCTTCGTAGATCATCCCCTCTTCCGGCTCCGCAACGATCTTGTTGACCTCGCGGCGGGCACAGTCCATCGCATCCTTGGACGTGGCGAAAATGCTCACCGTTCCATCGTCAGTGATGTCAATCTGTGCACCAGAAAGAGCCGTAATACCACGAATATTCTTGCCGCCCGGCCCGATCAAAGCGCCGATCTTGTCCACCGGAATATTAATCGTTTCGATACGCGGTGCAAACTGTGATAGTTCGGTACGTGGGGTCGCAATGACAGTTGCCATGTAGTCGAGGATCTTCAAGCGGGCGTCATGCGTGCGCTTGAGTGCCTTTTCGACCGTATCCCACGTCAAGCCACGAACCTTGAGATCAACCTGAAAGCCCGTGATACCGTCGCGGGTACCACCGATCTTGAAATCCATGTCGCCGCAGTGATCTTCAGCACCGAGAATATCGGTAACGAGGATCTTCTTGCTCTCGTCCGCTGTGCAGAAGAGGCCACAGGAAATTCCAGCGACAGGCTTTTTCATCGGGACACCAGCATCCATCAGTGCCAGAGTTCCGACGCAGATTGAGGCCATTGAGGATGAGCCATTCGAGCCCATAATCTCCGATACAAGGCGAATCGAGTATGGATAATCGGTTGGAATCATTGGCAAAAGTGAACGTTCTGCAAGGGCACCGTGACCAATTTCACGACGCCCTGTATTGCCAAGCCGACCCACTTCGCCCACGCTGTACGGAGGAAAGTTGTAGTGCAGAATGAAAGCCTTGGAGTTTGGACCACCAGCAAGAGCATCAAGCTCCTGCGCGTCTTTCATGGTTCCCAGCGTCACCACGCCGAGGGACTGTGTCTCTCCGCGATTGAAGACAGCCGAACCATGAGTTCTGGGTAGCAAAGCAACCTGACCGTACAGACTTCGGAGTTCGTCTTCTCCGCGTCCGTCGATGCGCTTGCCGCGCTCAATAATGTTCATACGAACGACGTCAATCTCGAAGGCATCAAACATGGATCGGAACGCTTCCTCCGACATCTCGGGGAACTTCACCTGCATGTCAGCCTTAAGACTACCTTTGAGTTCGCTCACTGCGGACTGGCGTTCGAGCTTGCCCTTGATCAACAAAACTTCAGAAAGCTTTGCTCCGGCGATCTCGCGCGCAGCATCGAAATAGGTCTTGTTGCAGACAGCGCCGTCGACGATTGACTTCTCAGCCAAGCCGAGCTTCTGGCGAAGTTCTTTTTGAATTTCGATGATTTTGACAACGGCTTCGTGACCAAACTTCATCGCGGTGAGGAAATCCTCTTCCGAAATTTCGTTAGCACCACCTTCCATCATCAGAAACCGATCCTGCGTACCGCTATAGAGCAGGTCGAGGTCACCATTCTGACGTTCGTCGTGCGTCGGGTTGAGAATCAATTTGCCATCAACACGACCAACGCGCACGGCGGCGATTGGACCCATGAAGGGAACTTCAGAAATGTGCAATGCAGCCGACGCGGCGACAAGGCTGAGGAAATCCGGCTCGTGAACGCCATCACACGAAAGGAGCGTGTTGTTGATCTGCAGTTCGTCATGATAGCCATTCGGGAACAACGGACGAATCGGACGGTCGGTCAAACGCGCCGTCAGAATCTCTTTCTCGCTCGGGCGAGATTCACGCTTAAAATAGCCGCCCGGAAAACGACCGGCCGCATAATACTTTTCGCGATACTCCACTTGAAGTGGAAAATAATCGAGGCCTTCACGCGGCGCTGCCGTCGTGACTGCCGAGAATACAACCGTGTCACCCAAGGTGACGGTGACAGCGCCTGCTGCCTGAAGGGCCAAAAGGCCAGTTTCGATGGTGAGGGTCTGCTCGCCAATTTGCGTGCTGACCGAAACAGTGTCTTTCATAATCGGACGACTCCTTGTCGCGGCAAGCCAACCCAGATAGTTCTGGATCTTTGGCGCAAAGCACCGAAAAACCCGCCGCTGCTTTAGTTGTTTGGCCCTTCACATTATGAAAGACCACAGTTCCGAGCGCGAGTTGCGTACGGAACCCAGTTAGAGACCTACACCCCTTTGGCGCAGGCCGGCATGATCTGCCTTAGCGACGGATGCTGAGCTCTTTGATCAGAGCCTGATAACGCGGCTCTGCAGTGCGCTTGAGGTAGTCCAGAAGCGTACGACGGTTGTTCACCATCTTGATGAGACCACGGCGGGAATTTTGATCCTTGCGGTTCAACTTGAGATGCTCGGTTAAATGCTCGATCTTCTTGGTGAGAACGGCAACCTGAACATCGCAGGAACCAGTATCGTTTTCGTGGATCTGGAACTGCTTGCGGACTGACTTGGTATCGACTTGACTCATGACTTTGTTGTCACCTTTGAATTTTACTTGATCTTGATGTTTACAGGGTGTAGATTGTACCATATTCAAATACAGCTTCGCAACTGCTAAAATACGATTTTACAACGGCGATTTTACAACGTCTTTGCATGACACCATACATCCAAACGGGAAATTTACCACAAACAACATGTCAAGGTCAATAGCCACAAACGGAGTAATCGGTCAGTCACCGGGGTTGGGCAGACAGAGGAGCACCACCCACTCGACCGATTACAGTTGCTAGTCGCTAGTCGCTAGTGTGCTGAGTTCAAAATAAGTTACCCAATCATATTAATGGGCGCGGTAGAG
>CAZKJH010000061.1:0-21823 GCA_964553035.1 uncultured Lentisphaerales bacterium
ACTACCGTTCGCACACGAAATCCTCATGACTCTCAACAAAATAAAATCGCACCCTTGAGAAAACAATGGTTGAGAAAACACTTGCATTTCACCCGAAATACGTTCAAACTAGTCTGACTAGTTGAGAGAGGGGGATTAAAATGAAAAGTTGGCCATTACAGGATGCTAAGGCAAAGTTCAGTGCCGTTGTCGAAGAGGCGATAAAACGTGGGCCTCAACGGGTCACGCGCCGTGGGCAGGATGTTGTCGTTGTTATTTCTACTGAAAAGTTTCAGGAATTGACCCGTCGTCGCGAGGAAGGGGATGGCGGTCTTGTGAACTTCTTACGCGACTCACCTCTTAGCGAGTTACCTCCAGACACATTCGGACGCGATGTCGACACGGGGCGTGAGGTGGCGTTATGAGATATTTGCTGGACACCTGTTTATTATCTGAGCTGGTCAAGCCGCGACCAGATCCTTCGGTGACAGCTTGGGTCGATCAGCAGAGCGAATCGCAACTTTATCTCAGTGTATTGACACTGGGCGCGTTGCGCAAGGGAGTTGAGAGGCTACAAGACGGCAGAAAGCGCGTTCGCTTAACCAATTGGCTTGACGGCGAGCTAAAACCACGGTTTGTGGGTCGCTTGCTGTCTGTTGATGAGGATGTCGCCGAACGTTGGGGAATGGTTTGCGCACAGGCCAATGCAAGCGGTGTGGCGGTTCCGGTGGTTGATGGTTTGATCGCGGCTACCGCCCTTGTTCATGGTCTGACAGTAGTCACTCGAAACGTCTCCGACATTCAGGCATCCGGTGCGCTGGTCTTCAACCCTTGGTCTCACGAACGCTGAACTCTGGACCAGAACCCTTCTTTACGCGCTGAAGGATTCGAGCGTCTTGGTGTGACGGCCGATTTCTGTTACGAGTTCATCACGGCGTGCCTTCTGCTGTTCGAGGATTGCAGCAGGTGCCCTTGAAACGAAGGCTTCATTAGAAAGCTTCGCGTCAACGGTTTTTAAGAATCCCTGAAGCTTTCCGATTTCCTCGACAATCCGTTTTTTCTCTGCACCCACATCCACCACGCCTTCAAGCGGGATGCCGATCATGCCAAGCGTACAGGTGGCGAGGGGTATTCCCGTGATGGGATCATCGACCCGCACGTCAAGCGATTCGGCGCGCAGTGCCACCTTGATTGAGTCAGCATCGCGCAAAATCAAATCTGCCGTAGCTTTGTCGAGGGCGTTGATGATGTAGGAGACGCTCTGCGAAGGCGGGATGTTGCAGTCCGCACGCAGGGCGCGGCCGGCCGTGATCATTTCGCGCTTGCTCTCGACATATTTTCGAACGTCTTCGGAGAGAGTCCACGCGGCATTTTCTGCATCGGAGTAAGCGGAG
Organism: uncultured Lentisphaerales bacterium; assembly: GCA_964553035.1. Classification (GTDB taxonomy): domain Bacteria; phylum Verrucomicrobiota; class Kiritimatiellia; order RFP12; family UBA3636; genus JBBQIY01. Next base: position 1,374 of record CAZKJH010000061.1, read on the forward strand.
GGCCATGCGGCTTGCATGATCGATTCCGTGTCGGATGCGTAGCTCATCTGGTGCCAGAGCTCTTCCGTGATGAAGGGCATGAACGGGTGCAGGAGGCGAATCGCTTTCCCAAGCACATCGTACATAATCGTCAGGATTTGGCGACGGCGGGCTTCGTCGGTGCCATAGAGATCGGTCTTGGCGTATTCGAGATACCAGTCGCAGAAGTGAGTCCAGACAAAATCGTATAGTGAGAGCGCGGCATCTTGGAAGCGATATTTTTCTAGTGCTTCTGTTACGGAAGAAATGGCACGCTGGCAGGAAGCAAGCATGTGCCGATCATCGTCGCTGAGCAGCACAGGGTCAAGCTGGATGCCGTTCGTCGCGATGGCGCGGGAATCGAGATCCGGTGCTTTCTCGGCATGCATTTGCATGAAGCGGGCGGCGTTCCAGATCTTGGTCGCGAAGTTGCGACCGATTTCAAACTTGTCCATGTTGACATAAACGTCCGTGCCTGGCGAGGTAATCTGCATCAGGCTAAAGCGGAGCGCATCGGTGCTGAACTTCTCAATGATGTCGAGGGGATCGATCGAATTACCGAGCGATTTCGACATCTTGCGTCCTTGGGCATCGCGGACGACGCCGTGGATCACCACGTTGGAAAACGGTGGTGCCTCCATGAACTTGCAGCCAGCCATAATCATCCGGGCGACCCAGAAGAAGATGATGTCGGGAGCTGTTACCAAATCAGCGGTGGGGTAGTAGCGCTTCAAGTCCGCACTGTCCTTGTCGGGCCAGCCCAAGGTGCTGAAAGGCCAGAGCCAAGAGGAGAACCATGTATCGAGAACATCTTCGTCTTGCTTGATGGACTCGCTGCTAGCAGCGCAGACTGGGCAAGATAACGGTTTCTTTGCGGTGGCCCATTCGTGACCACATTCGCAGGTGTAGACGGGAATACGGTGTCCCCACCAGATCTGCCGAGAGATACACCAATCGCGGATGCTTTCCATCCAGGTAAAGAACGTGTTCTCGTAGCGCTGCGGAGTGAATGTGATTTTTCCTGAGCGTACGGCTTCAATGGCCGGCTCGGCCAAGGGTTTCATGCGTACGAACCATTGCTTGGAAAGACGTGACTCGACAACGGTCTCGCAGCGGTAGCAATGACCGATAGAGTTCTTGTAATCTTCGACGCGCACGAGGAATCCGCCCTTTTCAAGGTCGGCAACAATCTGTTTCCGGCATTCAAAACGATCCAGACCTTCGTAGCCTGAAAGCTCGTTCATCGTGCCATCGCCGTTCATGATGTTGATTGCGGGGAGGTTGTGACGCTGCCCGACGCCGAAGTCGTTTGCATCGTGAGCGGGGGTGATCTTGACAACGCCAGTTCCGAATTCGCGTTCTACGTAGTCGTCAACGACGACGGGGATTTCGCGGTTAGAAAGTGGGAGCAAGACTTTGGCACCATGCAGATGCGTGTAGCGTTCGTCCTTCGGGTTGACGGCAACGGCTGTGTCACCGGGGACGGTTTCGGGGCGTGTGGTGGCAACTTCGACAAATTCACCGGGATGGCCAACGACAGGGTAGCGGACGTGCCAGAGGAAACCATCGTTCGGCTGATGTTCACTTTCGTCATCGGCCAGCGCGGTTCCGCAGCGTGGGCACCAGTTGACGATGTAGTTTCCGCGATAGACGAGGTTTTCCTCGTAGAGTCGGCAGAAGACCTCAGAGACGGCGTCGCTGAGACCCTCGTCCATTGTAAAGCGTTCGTGCTCCCAATCGCAGCTACAGCCGAGTTTGCGGAGTTGGTTGACGATGGTGCCGCCGTAAAGTTTACGCCATTCCCAGACGCGTTCAACGAATGCGTCGCGCCCGAGGTCGCGGCGCGTCTTCCCTTCCTTCTTCAGGGCTTTTTCGACGACGTTCTGGGTTGCGATGCCAGCATGGTCTGTTCCCGGAACCCACAGAACGTTTCGTCCTTGCATGCGCCTCCAGCGCACAAGGACATCCTGCACGGTGTTGTTGAGCGCGTGGCCCATGTGCAAAATACCGGTAACGTTGGGAGGCGGAATGACAACACAGTAAGGCTCACCACCTTTTGAAGCATCGCCCCTGAACTGTCCCGTCGTTTCCCACCATTGATACCATTTGGCCTCGAGGGCTTTGGGGTCGAAATGCTTGTCCATGTATTGCCGTCTATCTGCTGTGAAGCTATTATGCGGAGAGGTAAGTTGGCCGAGTGCGCGTTAGAAACGAACGCCCACCATGCCGTAGATGGCACGATCATCGGCGTAGAAGTCGCCCGCTACGGTTATGTAGGTGTCGTCCGTCATCGTCATGTTGAGACCAACGGTCACGCCAATGTTATCACCCGCGTCATATTCATCGGATAAGACATAGGAGACGACAGGGCCGAAGAATAATCCAATGGTTTCTGGCATAATGAACGAAGTTCTGTTGAGTTCATTGATAAGCTCGAAGGTCAGAAAGGCCTCGATTTGCGACCATGTGAAATCATCGAAATTGGCTAACGAATATTCCGCACCGCTCGTCAAGCGATAGCTTGAAACGTCTGAGAGGCGAGACAATTGGTCGGACTCGATGAGATCCGCCCAGACGCCGACTCCAAAGAGGCCTTGCGTGTCGTTCTCTTTCGAGTATAGACCCGTTTCTTCTTTCATCGCGCCTACGAGACCATAGACGGTCAGCCAACGCATAACGTCGTAGCCTAAAATAACGTTGAAGCGCGTGAAGTCAATTTCTGTTTCGATGTTGCGGTCGTTTTCCATGTACTTCGTAGATGAACCAGCGAACATCGCGAGATGCCAGCCGCTGAGATCGTTGCCGATGCTTGCGAAGTTGATGCTACCGGTATCACGACTCGCTGGTGTAACTGCGAATGTTGAAGTGGTGAGTGCTGTTGCCACGGCTACGCATGCGATTAGGGTCGTCTTATTCATTTGTTTTGCATCCTTAGGTGTTGATTAAGAAGGTCGTGTTGGTCTATACTAGCGCCCTGAAAACCATTGCGCCATAAAAACACCTTATATGCTAACTGATTTCTGTAGAAACTCAAGGAATTTATTTTGAATACTCGAATAATCACAGTTGTTATTTCCTCCGTCACCGTTATTGGGATCATGACCGGCTGCTTTCAGCAGGCTGCGCCGAAGCGTGATGTGGAAGCCTTCAGCATGGCCGAGGCTTCTAGTCTTCGCGAAACGGTGGAGTTTATCAACCTAGCGCGCAGTGGGGATGCTGTATCGTTTCCCGTCGGCCTCGAAACATTTCCGAAGTTATCGAAACTTTCCGTTCGTGGGCAGAAAGGCTGTGCGAGCGTTCCTGAGGGAATCGGTCAACTTACGAATCTCACGTTTTTGGACATATCCGAAACAGGTGTTTCTTCGCTTCCTGATTCTTTCGTGGCACTGTCTGGACTCCGCCACTTGTACCTAGCCAATAACGGGATGACGAACTTTCCGTTATCGGTATGCGCCCTGCAGGGTCTGAAGTATCTGAATTTTGATCGTAATGCCGTGATGTCATTGCCCGAGGAAGTTCAGGGTCTTCGTTCCGTAAAATGGGTTCGGCTGAACTACAATAGCTTGCAGGCGCTTCCAGAGGGTGTCGCCGAATGGAAGCAGATTCGGAAGCTCTATTTGCGCGGAAACGCTTTGGAAACCTTTCCGGATGTTATTTTGAAGATGACCTCGCTTGAAGAGCTGGATCTCGGACAAAACAAAATCACGCAGTTACCGGATGGAATCGTTGCGTTGACGGCGTTACGCCGAATCGACCTCGATGGCAATCCGCTCGAGAAGCTTCCTGACGGAATCGGCGGCATGAAGAGTCTTAAATTTTTTATTTTGAATCAATGCAAAATTCCGCCAGAAGAACAGAAGCGCGTTCGTGCTGCCTTCCCAGATCCAGTCGCGGTTCATATCGCCTTCTAGAGAGAAAATTACGAATTACGAATTATGAATTACGAATTGGGACACCAGAGCGTTTCGCGTACGTCTCGCGAGGGACAGGCGATGGTTGAATTTGTGATTTGCCTCGTTGGAATTTTGATCGTCGCCGCAGGACTTCTGCTCGTGGCCGACCTGACCCGCTCCGACACCGATACGCTCGTGACCGCAACAGGATCAGCGATCTCAGATGCAATGTCCGCCTTGATTCCTTCATCGTTTTCACCTATTGAAGACTGGGACGAGGGGCGTGACGGTATGCGGCATACGAAGGATGATCGTGCGGAGATGGGCAACTTCAGCAGAATCCGAAATCGTATTACGTCGTACACGGCCCCGAACGGCGATTGGTCGGGAACGCGACGTGTTGACGGCTCTTCAGTGCATTATGATGATATTGTTCAGTTCAATGATAGCGTGTTAGTCTCATCCGCGCTACGGTTCATGTGTGCGAAGGAAGACATGACGGTTACGACGCTTCCCGTTTTGCAGTCTTTGATGGGGCTGCCAGAGACGATCACCATTAGAAATGAGGTCTGGATGCCTGCCCTAGGGGGTTTATACTGATGCGTGGCTTGTTTCACTCCGTCTATATTTTGTGGGTTGCGGTTGTCCTACAGGCTTTGCCCGTGGAAGGACGTGTGTTCATGAAGATTCGCGGCGATGCAGACATCGTCATGAGCTCCGGTGGCGGATCGAGGATTTACGAATCGAATATCGAGGTCAATGGACGATCAGCCACTCTGCGCGTGTACGGTTTTAAGGATGGCTCCGAGACGGTGGGCACTCATCTGCTCAAGCGTTTCGGTCTCGACGCTTCGGCTATGCTCGAGGGCGCGATGATTAAGCTTCCCGAGCGTTTTGGTGCATCGTGGCTTTTTGTGCTTCCCGGCATGACGGGCGATGTGTCGTCGGCCATTCTCATTGAGTCAAGAGAAGAGTTCGCATCGGGGACACCGCAGTGGGTGTTTCCCGAACTGCCGCAACCGCCGGGTTTCAGCGCGGAGTTTTCAGCGGTCGATAAAGAATCTCGGTTTGTCATGTGTACCGGAAGCTCCGGAATGCCGGCATCTGCCGCTCTCAGCGTGATGCAGGGGATCTTGGAGCGGGATGGATGGATGACTGTAACGCCCGCGAAGAATAAGGTGTCGTCGCTTCTCTTTGCTAAAGGGGACAACGTAGCACTTGCTTGCACGACCCCACGCGAGAGCGGAAGCTCCCTGCTCGTCATGAAAAGCTGGCGGTGAAACAGATCGCTATAGCACCTGATGACCCGTCTTGCGAATGACCACGAGATCCTCAATCCGTACGCCGCCGAGGTCTGGATAATAGAGCCCAGGCTCTACCGTCACGACCATGTTTTCGAGCAACTTGCCACCGCTTGGTGAGAGTCGAGGTTCTTCGTGTATTTCAAGTCCGACACCATGTCCTGTGCTGTGGATAAAGCCGCTTGGAATGCCATTTTCAGTGAACGTGTTGAAGCCAGATTCTGCGAGGCTTTGGGCTGCCTTTGCATGAACGGCAGAGCCTAGTACGCCGGGAAGCAGCATCGTCATCGCTGAATCGTGCGCTGTTTTAACGGCATCGTAGAGGCGCTTCTGCTCACTGTTTGGCTTGCCGTTCATCAAGGTGCGTGTCATGTCGCCCCAGTATCCGGAATCGAGGCTTCGCGGAAAGATATCGCAGACAATCCATTCGCCAGTTCTCAACGGCCCCGAACCACCTTCGTGTGGGTCTGCAGCTTGCACGCCTCCTGCAATGATCGTATCTTCGTCGATGCAGTTGAATTCGAGGACGACGCGCCGAACAATTTTGCGTGCGATTTCGGAAGTCAACGTTTTGCCCTGCCAGCGCAACATCCCGCCGCGACCCGGCTCTGCCTCGGCTATGGCCTTACCTACCGCCTTCATTGCGGCGCGTGCGGCCTTCTGAGAGTGCGCGATGTGGCGGATTTCTTCCTCAGACTTCACTTGACGTGCTTGTTTTAAAAAGCTGCTTCTGCTTATCGTCAGCGAAATCCCCCTTTCTTCAAGCGTCCGAGCAAGTCCAAGAGGGAAAGAAGTGTCGACATTGACGGTTGCTAGTTTGTTTTTGGCCAGCGCGGCGAGCGTCCATTCTGCAACGCTACGTTGTTGTTCTGCCCTAAGGCCCAGCGTGTCAGGGCTTTCGACGGTGCAGTTCTTGGTTTGCTTTAGTGCGCGTCCGTATTCCATTGTTGAGACGACTAAGACCGTTTTGTTAGGTTGGCAAATCGCGACAACAGAATCAGGAGCCACGAATCCGGTTGCGTACCGTATGTCGGGGCTGGTTGAGGCTGTTCCCACGATTAAAAATGAGGCTGTTAACTTCTTCATGTGACAGAGTATTTTCTATTGTACAAATAAAGGCAAACAAATTCTTCTAGAAGGCTTTGTAGAACAGCTCTTAATCGTGCATTGTTTGTTAAAATATTATTATGATATCTTTTTTTTGACATGAACAGTCTGCAAAACAGTTCTATTTTGATTCAGGACAATATTTTTTATATGTATATGCGATGCAATTACTTATCATGTTTTTTTGTGTTTAACAAACCAATTTTTATGGCGAGGCCACTTGCGCACTAAACATTTAGATTCCAATGAGTTCAAAGTTAGAAGAGTATGAAAATTTTCGAATATTACGAGTCCAAAGGGCTGTAAGCGCTTCAGTTGCACCGGCTCCGAAACAAGGAGCGTAGGGGTGTTCATAACCTGTTCATAACCCGTAGATTCTTTTGCCTTGCGTGGAGAGGCTTGCTTATGTGATTATGAACAGCGCAGGGGGATATTGTTTGACCCGTTCTAAGGGGCAAGAGCAAGGATTGGGGGCTTGGGCCTCCAGTCAATCCCTTTCTAGAAAGTTGAATCGGCACGGTTGCCCGATTACGAATTTTTTTTTGACTCTGGAGATTGAAGTGGAAATGCATGAAGTTGTATGGGGATCCGCTCTCGAACGGCTTAAATCCTCGCTTGATGGTGATGTGTTTTCTCGTTGGATTGCTGTCATTGCGCCCGTGTCGTTGGACGAAGGGGTTCTGACGTTGGCAGTCGACAACGAGATGTTGAAAATGTGGGTTGATAATAACTACATGCCGTACATCGTTGATTCGCTGCGCATCGACTCGGCTGAAAAGGTTCAGGTGGTTGATATTGTGGTAGACCCGGAGAGGACGTCTGCCGCAGTGGGTTCTCGCTACGACAAGCCGATACCGCGACCGCAGAATATCGAGAATCGCCCACAGGTGAGTCGCTGTCATCTGGGCTTGAATCTTGATCCGAACTACACGTTCGCAGATTTCATCATTGGCCCCTCGAACAGTTTCGCACACGCCGCTTCGGTCGCCGTGGCATCCAATCCAGGCAATGCTTACAATCCACTCTTCATCTATGGCGACACCGGTTTGGGAAAAACGCATCTCATGCAGGCTGTCGCACATGGGGTGCAGTCACAAAATCCCAATGCAGTCGTGTGCTACGTGACCTCCGAAGTGCTTTTAAACGATTTTATTGAGTCGATTCGAAACAACACGGGTGGCGATTTCAGAAAGCGTTATCGGAATGCAGACGTTCTCCTCATTGACGATATTCATTTTTTAGCGCAGAAGACAGCACTTCAAGAGGAGTTCTTCCACACCTTCAACACGCTTCAGAACGCGCATAAGCAGATCATTATGACAAGTGATCGTCCGCTGAATAAGATCGAGGGGCTCGAAGCACGCCTTGTGTCGCGTTTCCAGCAGGGACTCATTACCTCTATTGAGCGCCCAGACTTCGAGACGCGCGTCGCAATTTTGCGTTACAAGCAACGCAACTCGACGATTCAGCTATCAGGTCCGTTGCTCACGTTCATCGCGGAGAATATCAACTCCAACGTGCGCCAACTTGAGGGAGCCATCATTCGCGCCGTCTCCTACGCTTCGCTCTCGAAACAAGAACTTACTGTCGATATTTTGCGCAACTTGCTCAAGGACATGATCGATCGTGAGAAGCGCCCTGAACTATCCTTCCTTGACATCCAGCGCGTTGTGGCGGATGACTATGATCTGCGGATGACGGATATGACTAGCAAAGAGCGCCCACAAAACGTAGCATTACCGCGTCAGATTGCGATGTTTCTTTGCCGTACGCTTACGAACGGCTCGCTACCTGAAATTGCGGCCGCTTTTGAAAAAACCCATGCAACCATCGTTCACGCCTGTAAGACGATTCCCGGACGCATGGAGACCGATAGCGACCTCAAGCGTCGCGTTGAAGTCATTGTTGAGCGCCTGGGGCGTGACCCCTCTTCTCTGCTACTGACTTCTGCAAGCTAGATTTTGTCAGTAGGGTGTCGGTGCGCTACGGTTGCTTTTGTGAAAGGGGAGGCCATTCTGTTTTGTTGAATTCGCTCCTCTCTCGATGATCTGCATCGACCCAACTGAATTGCATTGGATGAGGTGAAATCCGCGGAGTTGCCTTTTCCACAGTAAAATGTTTTAATACAGACGTTTCTTTTTTGAAATCCGGAGCAAACTAGATATGAACAGTGGAGAAAAGTTTCGACAGACCCTGCCCGAATCGAGGCGTATCGTGATTAAGATCGGAAGTCGGGTGATCGTGAGAAAATCGGGAAGGCCAGACATCGCTAAGATCCGGTGTCTTGTTGAGCAAATTTGCAAGATAGAGCGTAGCGGATACGAGGTGGTGATTGTCAGCTCCGGTGCGATTGCGGCTGGGATGGAGGCACTCAACATCGTGAAGCGCCCAGAAGCCGTTCCCGATCTGCAGATGTGCGCTGCCGTAGGTCAGGGACTTCTCATGGCATGCTATTCAGAGCTTTTTGGCAAGGAAAAGATCATTGTGGGACAGATGCTACTGACGCATGATGATTTTACTCGGAAGATTCGTTTGACAAACATGCGCCGTACGATGGATCACATGCTCCGTGCACAGGTTATTCCGATCATTAACGAAAACGATGCGGTAGCCGATGAGGAGGTCAAGGCCGATATGTCGCTGGGCGATAACGACAATCTCGCTTCGCTTGTGGTGCGTCAGATCCGTGCAGATCTTTTAATTTTACTCTCAACCGTAGACGGTTTACGTGCTCACGCGGAAAATGGCCGAAGCCATCGCGTGCCGTATGTTGAGGCAGTCAACAAAGCGATCCAAAAACTGGTGCAGCCACCTGTGGCTGGCGGTGTCTCGAAGGGAGGCATGGACTCAAAACTGCGTGCGGCAGCCTCTTGTATGAAAGCTGGATGTAATGTTGTTATCGCTGACGGCACGAAGAAAGACATTCTAACCCATATCATTTCCGGTAAAGACGTTGGAACCCTGTTCATCGCCTCTCCGGTTTAAACCCACCTTGAGAATTATGCAAAAAGAGCACCTCACAGAACTCGCCGAGAAAGCCTCGGCTGCACAGCGCATCATGCTCGGCTTTTCGAGCCGCAAGAAGCGCGATATTCTCTACGCCATCGCTGATGAGCTTGAGAAGAATCGCGATGAAGTTCTTGCAGTCAACGCGGCCGATGTTGCCGAAGCGGTTGCTCGGGGGCGATCCACAGGGTTTCTCGATCGACTGACGTTGACCGAGTATCGCTACGGCAACATGGTTCGCGCCTTTCGTGTCATCGCCGATTCGAAAGATCCGATTGGTGAACTGATCAGCCGCTGGATAAGACCCAACGGACTTGAGATTGTCAGAAAACGGGTTCCCATTGGTCTGATTGGCATTGCCCTTGAATCGCGCCCTCATGTTATTGCCCTCGCTACGGCGACGTGTTTCAAAGTGAATAATGCCGTCATGGTAGTGAGCGATGATGAAGCAAAGAAGACCAATGAAATTTTGACGAAGTCGATCCGCGACGGTGGCGCTACCTTTGGCCTTCCTGCCGACGCGTTGCAAGTCTTTTGTAGTGACGACAACTTGCATGACTGCCGCATCCTGACTTCGCTGGAAGGGCTTGTCGATGTCGCGATTCTTCGCGGCAGCCTTTCGTTTGTTAACGATCTCGTTGAGCATGCCAAAATTCCAGTTTTGAAACACAGTGGGGGACTCTGTCACGTTTATGTGGACTGTGACCGCATCAAAGCTGAAGCAGATAAAAATGCTCCAGTTGATAACACGAGTTATAACATGGTCGACATCAAGATGGCGGTCGATATCATTGTGAACTCGCGTTGCTTCGAACCTTACGCCTGCAATGCAGCGAGTGTCGTGCTCATCCACAAGGATATTGCAAAAAAACTTCTGCCGGTGCTTCGAGAACGTGCAGATGCATCCCAAATCGAGCTCCATGGCGATGGTGAAATTCTGAAGTTGCTTCCTTCCGCAAAGCCCGCAGAGCCAGAAGACTGGTGCACCCCACGCAAGGAAATCGTTTTGACCCTTGGAATGGTTGATAGCGTCGAGCAGGCGATTGCGCACATCAATAAGTGCGGTTCGCATCTTTCCGATACGATCATCTCCGATGACGATGCCACTCAGAACATTTTTATGCGTGAGGTTGACTCTGCCGCAGTCTATGCCAATGCATCGACGTGTTTTACCGATGGTGGGGAGTACGGCATGGGCGCCGAAGTCGGGTTGAGTACCGATAAGCTCAATGCTCGCGGACCGATTGGGCTCGAAGATCTGACGAGTACCAAGTACAGTGTATTTGGAAGCGGTCAGACACGTGGGAATCCATAATATGGCAGGATCGAACCTGATTCTCATTACCTGTTCCGATGATTTTGTGTTGACGACAAAAGTTAAGGAAGTGCTCGATGCTCTCGTCCCTCAATCTGATCGGATGTTTGGACTCGAAACGGTTGATGGAACTGTCGAGACGATTGATGCGGCGACCGCCGCGCTTCGGCAGACACGCAATGCACTGGTGCAGCAGGGCTTTTTCAGTGAAAGCAAAACGGTCTGGTTGCGAGATGTAGCTTTCTTTGACTCTGATCGGCTTGGAAAATCAGAGGCATTCGCTGCTGAAATAGAAATGTTTTGCGATTGGCTTGTCGAACCTGGGATACCCGAGGGCTTTACGCTTCTGGTCACGAGCACGTCCGTTCTTAAGACGGGGAAGTTTTTCAAGACGCTAACGAAGATGTCCAAGAAGGGGAGGGCGGAGATTCTTGCGTTAGCACCACCCTCAGTCAAAGATGCTTCGTCCACGGTCATGGCGACGGCTAAGAAGCTTGGATTTAAGATTTCTCCGATTGTTGCTGATGAGGTCGTCGCACGTGTTGGCTATTCTCCGCGTGAGTTGGCGATGGAGATCGAAAAGCTATTTCTCTTCACCAAGGGTGTCGAGCCAACGCTTGAAGATGTTGAAGCTATTTGTACTTTTAACGCCGGTGGCGAGTTTTGGGATTTGACGGATGCATTTGGTTCGCACGATCTCGCTAAGACGATCAAGGTGCTCCGTAACTTGTATGAAATGCGAGCTGAGCCCATTTTCCTTGTGATGCAATTGGAGGCACGCCTCAATGAGCTGTACCTCCTTTGTGATAGTCTCGCATCAAAAAGGCTTTCCGACTCTGGAGTCTGGTTCAGCGCACTTTCAGAAGAAGATGCTGAAGCTGTTGCCAAACTCGGCAAGTTCGACGTTACTTCAAAGCCGCCGTGGACGCTGAGCAAGCTGATCTCTCAGGCGAAAAAATGGAAAACAGCGGAATTAAAACGCGCACGCAAGGTTATGATCACCGCTCATGAGCGAATGGTCAGCGTGAGCGTGGATACCAAGGCCCTCCTTGAAATGGCGATTGCAGATGCACTGAAGTAGGAGAGAGTCGCGAGTGGCTAGTCGCGAGTTGCGAGTCGTGGTGTTCATCCACCTCGGATAAGATCAAGGCTGAGGATATTCAAAGAGCTATTCGTCTGGCGGGCGCCGAGTCAGAAAGCACGACGAATTTCATGCTGATGGCCGTCAATGCGGAGATGAAGACCACAGAGTGACCGCAGAGCTGACCGGCGAATAATCTTGACGACAGGCGGGGTTTCTACGTAAACTCCAGAGCCAGTCGAGAAGATTTATAAGGAGTTTATCATGAGAGTTTGTATTGTGGGAGGGACGGGTAATATCAGTACGAGTATTGTCAAATTGCTACTCGAACTCGGGCATGACGTTACCTGCTTTAATAGGGGAGTGCGTGGGGCTGTGCCCGATGGCTCAAAAGTGATTGTGGGAGACCGGCTGGACCGGAATCGATTCGAGAAGAGAATGCAGCAGGAAGGGTTTGATGCTGCTATAGATGCAATCTGTTTTGACCGTGAAACAGCGCTCAGCGATATCAAGGCTTTCCGTGGCGTAGGCCACTTCATACAGATTTCAACGGTTTGCACGTATGGAGTCGACTACGACGTATTGCCGGTTGGAGAAAATCATCCTCTGCGACCGACCACAGATTATGGACGAAACAAGGTTGCCGCTGACGAAGCGTTTTTGACAGCCTATAAACAGGAGCAGTTCCCGGTCAGCATTGTCAAACCATCCACAACATACGGGCCGCAGTTAGGGTTGTTGCGACAGATCGCATGGGATTATAGTTGGATTAGCAGAGTTCTGGAGGGACGACCGATCTTGATCTCCGGCGATGGCCATGCGATTCATCAATTCTTGCATGTGGATGATGCGGCGATGTGCTTTGCCTATATGCTGGGCAGGACAGCCTGCATCGGCCAAACCTATAATATGGTTCGTGAAGGCTACACCACTTGGCGGCGCTATCATGAGACGGCGATGAAAGCAATGGGCCGGACGGTAGAAATGATTGGCGTGAACTGCTGCGATCTGGATTTGCTAGGGGTTCCGGGGAATGGAATCTGCCGAGAAATCTTTTCGCACAACTGCTATTATAGCGCAGAAAAGTTGTTTCAGGACGTGCCAGAATTTAAGCCTCGCCTATCGCTTGAAGAAGGTATCCTGCGTGTGTTTCATGCTATGCAGGAACAAAAACGTATTCCAGCATCAGAGTCTGGAGGCTGGGAGGATAGAATCATCGAGCGAGTTCTGAGAATACGGGATCAAGGGGATTGAGTGTGGGATTGGCGGAGAATGCTCAATACTCGCAGCGCTCTCACTTCTTCAACAAAGTTCGGGACAAATGCCCGTAACGAGTAACGCGCGATCGTTTCATACACGCGTTTTTAATTTTTAGTCATTTAGTTTTATCTGATGTTGAACAGAAACGACAGATAGTGTATTCTAGAGCGTTATTTGACTTGGAGCCCTTATGGAATATCTATTACTTGTTGTCGGTGCCGTTTTCGTCAATAACTTCGTGCTGTCTAGGTTTTTGGGAATTTGTCCGTTTCTCGGCGTGTCTCGAAAGATTAAGACTGCCATGGGGATGTCCGGTGCGGTGATTTTTGTGATGACCGCTGCTTCGGCGGTGACGTGGGCAATCCAGCATCTCGTTCTGGAGCCCGCGAACATAGGTTATATGCAGACGATTGCTTTCATTCTGGTAATCGCCGCATTCGTGCAACTCCTCGACATCTTGATGAAGCGTTTTACGCCTCCGTTGCATGCTGCGTTGGGCATCTACCTGCCGCTGATCACCACGAACTGCGCTGTGCTGGGTGTTGCCGTGATTAATGCCAGAGAAAAAAGTGATTTTATTACCGCCGTTCTCTTCGGGTTCTCCGCAGCCGTTGGCTTCGCGCTTGCGCTTCTGATTTTCTCTGGCATCCGTGAGCGTCTTGACAACGCGTATCCGCCTAAGGCATTCAGAGGCGTGGCACTTGCCTTAGTTACGGCGGGACTTCTGTCGCTCGCGTTCATGGGCTTCAGCGGTCTTGTTTAAAATTTAGAGTAGGAATATTAAATGAATGGAATTCTGATCACGACATTCGTCATCACGGCTATTGGCATTATTTGCGGCATTGCGCTGGCGATTATTGCTAAGCGTTTCGAGGTCAAGGAAGACCAGCGCGTTATCGATGTGGAGCTGGCACTTCCCGGTGCGAACTGCGGTGGTTGCGGCTATGCAGGCTGTGCGGCTTACGCCAAAGCGATTGTTACGGAAAGTGCACCGATCAACAAGTGCGGTCCGGGCGGGAGCGCAGTGGTAGATGCGGTTGCCCTGATTACGGGGCAGAAGGCGGTAGCACCTGAGCCAGTCAAGGCCTACGTAAAGTGTGGTGGAGACCGGTCTGCTGTAAAACACCGAAGTCAATATAATGGTGTCCGGGACTGCTCCGTCGCGAACATGGTTGCCGGCGGCTGGAAGGATTGTCAGTACGGCTGTCTCGGATTTGGAAGTTGCGCTCGGGCGTGCCCGTACGGAGCGATTACGATCCATAATGGACTCGCTATCGTCGACCCTGCGGTCTGCGTTGGCTGTGGTTTATGCGTGGTACAGTGTCCGCGAAACCTTATCGTCATAACACCTGCCGCTCACAAAATTCATGTTCGCTGTTCATCGCCTGAAAAGGGTGCCGTCGTTCGTAAGCAATGCACAAAGGGCTGCATCGGTTGCGGGATGTGTGTTAAAATGGAAGGAGGCGTTTCGATGGCGATGATTGGAGCGCTTGCCGTCGTGGACTACACGAAGGCACCGGTTGCGGTTGAGGGCGTCGTCGCGAAATGTCCGGTAAAATGCATCGATAACCTTTCCTGAGATTCTGTTTGATATGAAAACATTCAATGCTCCGAACATGTTTAAAGGCGGTGTTCATCCGCCAGAGAAGAAGGATCTTTCATGCAACCGCCCCATGGTCGTGTTGCCCGTTCCTAAAATTTTAAAAGTTCCGCTTGTTCAGCACCTCGGCGCACCCGCCAAGCAAGTGCTCGAGGTGGGAGCCCGTGTGCTTCGCGGTGATATGATCGGCGTGGCAGGCGGTTTTATTTCTGCTTCTGTGCATGCCCCTACTTCTGGAGTTATCAAGGGCTACGAGATGCTTCCAGCGGCTGTTGGCCGCCGTGTTCAACACTGCATCATTGAGGCGGATGGACTTGATGAGAGAACACAAGTGATTGAGCCGTTGCCAGATTGGGAGATGCGTCCAATCAAAGAGCTGATTGACCGTATTTCTGAGACAGGCATCGTGGGTATGGGCGGTGCCGGCTTTCCGACGCACATTAAGGTCAACCCACCACCCGACAAGAAAGTTCATACGCTGATCATCAACGGTGCCGAGTGCGAACCTTATTTGTCATCCGACCATCGTATGATGCTGGAACGAACAGAAGATATCTGGAAGGGTATCCAGATCCTTCGAAAAATTCTTGGAGCGGAAAGCGTTTGGATTTGCATCGAGGCGAATAAGCCGAGTGCCATCGAAGCTTTTGCCAAGATAGCATGCGATGATCATGTTTCTGTTGCAATTCTTAAGACCTTCTATCCGCACGGTAGCGAGAAGCAGCAGATTTATGCAACGCTGGGCGTTGAAGTGCCGTCTGGTGGGTTACCTGCCGATGTGGGATGCGTTGTTGAGAACATCGGGACTTTGATCGCCATCAAAGAGGCTGTTATCAACGGTTGGCCACTCGATTCACGCTGTGTTACCGTCACCGGCGAAGCGATTGTTAATCCAGGAAATTTCTTTGCACGTTGTGGAACGAGTTACGAAGATTTGATCGCAGCAGCAGGCGGCTATAAAGAAAAGGCTACCAAGATTATTTCCGGTGGACCGATGATGGGCTTTACGGTGGCAGACACCTCAATTGCGGTTACTAAAACGTGTTCCGGTATTCTCGTTCTTGGAACCAAGAACACCACTGAATTTACATCGATGGCCTGCATCAGTTGCGGACGTTGCAATCGGGTTTGCCCGCTGCGTTTGTTGCCGTCGGAGATGTCGTGCGCCATTGAGGCAGACAATGTCGATACCGCCATTGACTTGCATGTGGCAGATTGTTACGAGTGTGGTTGCTGTAGCTATGTGTGTCCTTCGCACAGGCCTCTCGTACAGCATTTTAGAAGAGCGAAGGGCGTACTTGCCGCAAGAACAGCACGGGCGAGGGCGGAAGCTCAGGCAAAAGCTCAGGAGAAGAAATAGTGAACGAAACAGAACAAGACATTAATTCGCTGCTTGTAACGAGCACATCGCCGCACATCCACAGCGGATCCAGCGTTCGAACCATCATGCGAGACGTTATCATCTCGTTGATCCCGTGTTCGTTGGCAGCGGTTTGGTTCTTCGGGCCAAGATCCTTACTCCTCATCGCCGTTTGCATCGGCTCTGCCGTTGGCACCGAATGGGTTTGTCGCAAGATGATGGGGCGAGAAAACGCCATTGGTGATCTCAGTGCCGTTGTAACGGCCTTGTTATTGGCCCTGTGCCTTCCCATCGGCCTGCCGCTTTGGCAGGCTGCGGTGGGAACGATCTTCGCCATTGCCGTAGCCAAACAGGTTTTTGGTGGACTCGGCTACAACGCATTTAACCCCGCACTGGTCGGCCGCGCGTTCTTGCTGATTTCCTTCACCGCATCGATGACCACTTGGACACCGAGTACGTGGCTGGGTGTTTCTGTCGACAAGGGTGGTGAAATGGAGATGAGCGATAGCACCACCTCCGCTTCTGGAATTTTTGGCAATAAGCCAGATCCGAACGATGCCACCACAACGGCAACGCCGCTCGGTGTGACGAAGGATGCAACGCGTTTTAAAACCAATGCATCCGATGCCTTTGACTACAACGCAAAGGTGAGAAAGAACCTTTTCTTCGGAAATGTGAACGGAAGTATCGGCGAAACCTCAGCACTGGCAATTCTCATTGGTTTTGCGTGGCTTCTCTTCCGAAGGGTCATCTCGTGGCACACGACCGCTGGCTACATGGGTTCGATGGCGGTCTTCGCGTTCCTGCTCAATCAGTTTTCGCCGCTGCTTGCCATGCCGGTTGATTTCCATCTCCTCGCTGGCGGTGCACTTTTCGGTGCCGTGTTTATGGCAACGGACATGGTCACCTCTCCCGTGACGCGTTGGGGACACGTCATCTTCGGAATCGGTTGCGGCGTTCTCACGATGATCATTCGTGTGGTGCCAAGTGGGTCTTACCCGGAAGGCGTGACGTTTGCAATCTTGATCATGAATGCCTTTACGCCTCTTATCAACATGGCAACAAAATACAAACGATTCGGTGTTGGTCAAAAAGCTCAAACAAAGAAGGCGGTCGGATGAATGACTCAATGAAACTTGTCGGTAGCATAACCATAATTTGCATGGTATCAGCACTGTTGGTGTCCGTGGCACATGAAGTAACCTTGAAGCCGATTGAGGATGCCGAAGCGGCTAAAAAAACAAAGGCTATTCTTGAAGTCCTGCCAGAAGGTGCATCAAAACCCGAAGCAATGACAAACGTGGTTTCTTCGGCGGTGGGTGTTTTGTCAACGAATGTCTACTGGAAGACCGACAAGGGTTACGCGATGGAAATGACTGCGCCCAATGGTTACTCGGGCGACATCACGTTGATGCTCGGTTTTTCGAAGGACGGAAATTTCTGGAGCTACAAAGTCTTAGCGCATAGCGAAACGCCTGGTCTGGGTGGGCACATCACGGGAAGCTTTCTCGACAATGTCAAGAATCGTCCTGCAGGCGGAACGAAGTGGAAGGTTGTCAAAGATGGAGGCGATATTGTTCCGATTACGGCAGCGACCATTTCATCGCGAGCCGTTTGCGGTGCCATTGAACGCGGGGTGAAAGTTTTCGAAACGATTCAGACTACGGAGACGATGTAACATGAAGGCGCTGAAGATTTTAAAAAACGGAATTCTAACGAGCAATCCGACCTTTCGGCTCGTTTTGGGAATGTGTCCGACACTGGCTACCACCACGTCGATTGAAAATGGCATCGGCATGGGCGTTGCGACGATGTCGGTACTGATTTGTTCGAATGCGGTGATCGCATCAATCCGCAAGTTTGTGCCATCTCAAGTCCGAATTCCTTGCTATATTGTGGTGATCGCCTCGTTCGTGACAATCGTTGAAATGTTGATGAAGGCGTATGTGGGCTCACTTTACGAGAGCCTCGGCATCTTCATTCCCCTTATCGTCGTGAATTGCATCATCCTCGGCCGTGCGGAAGCGTTTGCTGCCAAAAATACTGTACTCGACAGCGTTTTCGACGGTCTCGGCATGGGGCTTGGATTCACCCTTTCGCTCTTTCTCGTAGCCGCGACACGTCAGCTTGTGGGCGGCGTTGCGCTACTGGCCGTTCTGCCTCCGGGCGGATTCATCATTCTCGGCGTCTTGCTGGCTACGATCAATGCACTCCAGAGCTATAACGCCCGCCGGAAAGGCCGCCCCGAGCCAGGACCCCTCCGCCTCGACTGCCGTCACTGTGTTGTCGGTTGCGGCAAAGAAGCGCTCGATCTCTAACAAGAGGTGGTAAGCCATGCGATATGTCAGCACCGAAGAAATGCGTCGTATTGACGGCGATTTGCTCGCAACGACCTGTCGCTTCTCGGGTGTGCCCGAATCCGATCACCTGATCAAACTTGCCTCACTGGGCATCGTTAACCTTGTCCTCGAGATGTGCGCCAGTTTGACGGTACGTCCTGCCATCTATGTATTTTTCGGAAATGGCAATAATGGGGCTGATGCGATCTATGCAGGATGGGAGCTTGCAGAACAAGGTTTTAAAGTTCAGTTTTATGCAGCTCTGACAGAAGTGGAAGCCAAAAGTGTTGTTAGGACGCTTACGAACACGGGGCGTTGTTCCTCAATTTCCTGGTATTCAGAAGAGCAACCATGGACCGCGTTCCCACCATCCGCCATCCCTCGTGGCTCACTCATCATCGATGGCATTCTGGGCATTGGCGTGCATGGTGTACCCAAGGAACCTGCCGCATCGGCAATTCGCTGGATCAACCGTCTGAAAGGCCGTACGCACATTGTTTCTGTTGATGTGCCTTCTGGTCTCAATGCCGATACAGGAGCCGCGCAAGGCGATGTCGTTAATGCCGATGTCACCGTGTGTATGGGCATGCCCAAACGCGGCATGTCTGCATCTTCATCGTTGAGGCAGTCGGGTTCGATCTACGTGAACGACCTTGAAATTCCGGACGAATACCTAGACGGCATCGCGGATGCAGCGTGTGACGAACTCGTGACAGCTCGCGATGTGGCAGGGTGCATACCCTGCCGCCGCTGGGATTCCCACAAAGGTGATTTCGGGCATGTCTGTGTTGTCGGCGGGACGGCAGGCTATTGTGGTGCTCCAGCATTGGCGGCGCTAGGGGCGATGGGATCTGGTGCTGGGCTGGTGAGCGTCTATGTCCCGAAGTCGATTGCTGGACTTGTTGCGGTTTATGCGCCTGAGATGATGGTACATCCGCTCAAGTCCGATGTTGTAACCGCTTTCTCGCTTTTGTCCACACAAACTTCCTTTGCTGGTAAGACAATCGTTGCTGGGCCCGGTATGTCGCAGAAAGATGGCGTACAGGAAGCAGTTCAGTGGTTGCTCAGGTGCAGTGGGGCTTCTGGTATTGTGCTCGATGCCGATGCGCTCAACATCCTTTGTGGCAGTGTCCAGACTCTGGCAGCGTGTACGATGCAGAAGATCATCACGCCACATCCAGGCGAAGCGGCACGGCTCTTGGGAATAAGTATCACGATGGTTCAGGCAGACCGAGCAGCAGCACTCAGAGCATTAGTCGATCTGACAGGATCCGCTGTGATTCTAAAAGGGGCGGGGACTTTGGTTTCAGCACCGGGACGAGGCATCCATCTTGTGGCAGGCGTGAATCCTGGAATGGCCCGCGGGGGCATGGGTGATGTGCTGGCGGGAATAGCAGGTGCAATGCTTGCACGAGGCCTCACGGCTTTCGATGCGGCACGCGCAGCAGCCTGGCTCCATGCGAGAGCTGGAGATATCGCTGCATGGCGCAATGGACGAGAAGCGATGCTCGCTACCGATGTGGTTGCCTGTCTCGGTGAAGCGTTTGTGTGAATAGGATTTCTCTTTGATCCGTCCGATCCGGCTGATCCGTCCGATCCGACGGATCTATTCGACAACGTTTACGACAAAGTTGAGGAAAAGAAAAAAGAATCAGGTCATTGACCCAATTCTTTTTACTTTCCAGAATGGTGGAGGCGGGGGGAGTCGAACCCCCGTCCGAAACGAAGTAACCTCAGCATCTACGCGCGTGTCCCATGATTAGTTCTCGCTCACCTGACTGCCCATGGGCGGGCCATCGGGTGCGCCAGCGTCCACGTCGGTGTCGCATGCCTACCCGGTCGCTCGACGGCATGCCAGCCTGCTAAATGACACTTCCCCGCTCAGCAGACATCGGCGGTTCCGCGTCGCAGCAAATTAAGCTGCGAAGGCCAATTCAGAGTTGGCGGTTTGTTTTTTCCGGAAATTGACGAGTATACCGGAGTCCTCGGCGCGCAACTGAAGCCTCAACCGTCCCGTCGAAACCTTGTCGCCCCCAGTTCAGGGCTCGAACCCCTTTTGAGTGAGTTCACTATAGCATGCGCATGAATGCGAATGCAACTGTTTTCGCCCAGCAATTCGTAATCGGTCAGGCACAGGGGGCTGTGCCTGACCGATTACAGTTGCTAGTCG
>CAZKJH010000062.1:0-21760 GCA_964553035.1 uncultured Lentisphaerales bacterium
CTGATTCTAATGTAATTGATACAACCTTTAGTGAAGGCGTTGAAGAACATAAGTCTTATAATTTTATTAAGTTAGATAACGGACAATTTGCATGCCAACCTAACAATAGGTGTTTATGGTATGACGTTTCTCTTGTACCCGCAGAATTAAAAACGCCTGATTTTAAAATTCCTACCGAAGTTTATAGCGTAGAAAATCATGCTAAGTGGAGCGCTAAAGATGAATGGTTTTACGACTTCGAAGAAATTAAGGGAAAAACTAGTGAAACCCTATTATGAAATAGAAAAGAAATCTACCATAACACAAAGCCTTCTTGATACGGCTCATAACTCTAGCGAATGGATAGATTATTTTAATTTTAAAGCTAAGCTTGTACCGCCCGAAGTATTATTCCAAGATGAGTTTTTTAGATGGCTAGTTAAACGATATGATTTTATAGCAGGCATTTTAAAACTAGATCCATACACTTGCTATGATTGGCATACAGACACAAGACGTGGCGTCGGCATCAATATGTTGCTTACCCCACACGCAAGAAGTTTCTGTGCCTTTGCCCCTAATAAAAAAGGAACAGTATTTAAGATAGAAGAACTTCCTTATAAACCAATGACTTATTATTTATTTAACACACAAATAGAACACACAGTGTATAATTTCGAAGCGACAAGATATTTACTAAGTATTGAGTTTGCTAAAAATAGAAACGAATTATCTTTTGATCAACTCATGAAGGATATAAAGGGTAACTATGAGTAAAAATACTGCACAAAACGATATAACAGGCGATTGGCTACACAGTAAACCAAACTCAGAACAGTTTGAAAAGAACTTTGATTTAATCTTTAGAAAGAAAAAAGAGTTACCCGAATACGAACTTAATAAATCATCGGGTAATGTCCAAAAGAAAGATATAAATGGTAACTAAAGTTAAACAAACAAAAACAGTAAGAGAAGCGGTTCACAAACGCACCTCACAGGGTGGGCGATGCGTTAAAACAAGCACCATGGATAAATGTAAAAAACGGGATTATAAAAAATACAGAGGGCAAGGTTAATATGGCTGATTTTACATGGAGCTACTCAAGTTTAAAACAGTATGAAAATTGCCCTAAACAATACTATGAAGTAAAGGTACTTCAAAATTTTATAACTGAACCTACACCTCAAATGGTATATGGTACAGAGGTGCATGAAGCTTTAGAACTTTATGTAAAAGAAGGAAAAGAACTAGCCAAAAATTACCAACGCTTTAAAAAGATGGTGGACTCATTGCTTGCAATCTCAGGTGAAAAACACACCGAGTTTAAAATGGCGCTCACTAAAAAACTAGAACCCTGTGACTTCGAAGACCAAAAAAGATGGGTAAGAGGGGTAGCGGATTTAGTTATTATAGATGGCGATCAAGCGTATGTCATTGATTATAAAACAGGAAGTAACAAGTACCCTGACCCTAAACAATTAAGGCTTATGAGTCTTATGGTTTTTGTTCATTTTCCAGAAGTCAACTCAATTAAAGCTGGATTATTATTTGTATTAAAAAATAGTTTTATACAAGAGAGTTACACGCGAGACGACATTCATAAATCATGGAAATCATTTGATCAATCATTAACGCGTTTAACAAATTCGTATGATACTAATGAATGGATACCTAACCCAACGCCTTTATGTGGGTGGTGCCCGGTTGACACTTGCGAACATCATAAACCACGCAGATAATGTATATTAAATACTGCACAGTATGTACTAAAAAATTTTCATCTGTGCACCCTAACTTTTTGTGTTGTTCACATGAATGTTCTGCAATTAATAAGGTAAATACAAGGTATAAAAGAATAAACGGTGATTGGAATGCTTATTTTAAACATCTTCTTTCTACAAAAGGTAATTCCGATTTAACTCCGCGAAAGTTAATTAACCTATTAAAGAAACAAAACTATCGATGTGCGCTTAGTGGCGTGCCGTTAACGTGTAGTATTATACGGGGAGTTCCCTCTAGAACTAATGTAAGTATTGATAGATTATCAGCTGGCGGAGTGTATAATAGGCATAATGTTCAGCTTGTATGTCGGGCAATAAACTCATTTAGAGGGAACATGACCGTTGATGAATTTATTAATTGGTGTAAAAAGGTAACAAAATATGCCGTATGTAAACAAACAAAGACCCCACAAAAAAGAGTACCAACAGCAACTCGCAAGAGGAGAGCATGAAAAGCGTATGGAACGCCAGAGAGCTCGCCGCGCTGTAGATAAAAAAGGCAAAGACTTTAATAATAATGGTAAAGCTGATATGCGCGAGGGCAAGGACATTGCTCATAAAGTTGCTCTATCTAAAGGTGGCAGTAATAAAAACGGTTATACCATCCAATCTCCAACTAAAAATCGTTCGTTCAAAAGAAACTCTTCCCACGGTTTAGTATCAGAAACTAGCACAAAAGAACGTAAGAAAAAATAAATCAAATAATACTTGACGCACTAAACTATTAAGTCCATACTTAAGTTTCTTTGAGAGGGGAATGATGGAACTTATAGATAACAAACAAGTTAAGATTGTTGTGCCTATTGATGTGGCGAAGGTAATACAAGAACGCATCGAAAAGGTCGAAGTTCTTAAAACAGAAAAAAATTTAGTTCATCTATTAATCCATTGGGGCATCGCAGAAATGATACAACTTAATCAGTTGTGTCTTTTTAAAAACCCTCTTCCTTCACCCATTATTAAAGATTATAAATGGACAGGAAGGTTTCATCCGTTTGACCATCAAAAAGTAACTTCCGAATTTTTATCTATTCAATCTAGAGCTTTTTGTTTTAATGAAGCGGGTACAGGAAAAACTTCATCAGTGCTTTGGGCTTGTGATTATTTGATGAACATGGGCATCATTAAACGTGTGCTTATCATTTGCCCGCTTTCTATCATTCTCAGAGCGGTTGAAGATTGACGGAACTGCAACCTGCCGACTGCTCTCAGCCCCGGATGCAACGCAAAACACCGCCACCTTCACCCTGCGGGCGACACTTGAAAGAGACGTGGATGGTCAACCAATCGCAATCGACGGACTTATCGAGGACATCACCTCACTCGTACGCCGCGAACAGGAACGTGATGCCATCATCGAACGGCTTCAATCCTCCCAACTTTTCCTTCACGAACCCGTGAGCAGTGTCGTCAAGAAAGGCGTTTTTTGTGCGGGCGACATGCCTGTCCGCCAAGTGGCCACGCTCCTAGCCGAGCGTGGTGAGACCGCCGCGCTTGTCTGCGACAGTTCAGGCGCCATGATCGGACTCGCAACCGTTCGCGATCTATGTGAGCGCGTTTTAGCGATGGGCCTTGACTCGCGCACCCCAGTCCGCACAGTCATGAGCGCCCCCGTCACAACGGTTCCAGACAATACGCCAATCTATGCCGCACTGCTTCGGATGCAGGAACGGAGTCTGCATCATCTGGTTGTGAGAGACGACAGCGGCCAAGCCACAGGAACACTATGCGACCGCGACTTACTGCCCCTCCAGCAGTATGGAGCTGGCTCCCTCACAAGCGAAATTTCTCACGCCACGTTTGTCGAAGACATTGTGCGCGGGTGTCGCCGCACTTCAGCAACGGTTAAGGCTTTGCTGGACAGTGGGGCAACCCCACGCAATGTTACGCGCTTCATCTCCTCAGTCTGCGATGCTGCCACTGAACGATTTGTGCAACTCGCCATCGAAGAGCTGGGCCCACCGCCCGCCCGCTTTGCTTTCATTGCCTTGGGCAGCCAGGGACGCCAAGAGCAGACTCTCATTACCGATCAAGACAACGCCATCATTTACGAACCGCCTGAACCGGCATCTGGACTTCAAGATGTCGCACCCTATTTTCAGGAAATGGGACGACGCGTTTGCGGCTGGCTGTCCGAGGCTGGCTACCCGTTCTGCTACGGTCGCTTCATGGCTAAAAACCCAGTCTGGACACGACCGCTCTCTGCCTGGAAGACGCATTTCAGCTATTGGATTGCTCAAGCTGAGCCGGAAGAACTGTTGATTTTCTCCCTGTTTTTCGATTTCAATACGGTCTGCGGCGACGCGAGCCTCGTCGAGGCGTTACGCCAACACGTGTTCGCCGACCTGCGCGAATCGCCGGCCTTCTTCCCGCACTTTGCTCGCGACGTATTGAAATTCAAACCGCCTGTGATGATGCTAGGCCGCATTCTGATGGGCGGTGCCCAGAATGCCCCAAAGGGTACACTGGATCTCAAGTCCGCCTTGCTGCCGATCGTCGCCTTCGCCCGTCTCTATGCACTACGTCACGAAATCGTCCAGACCGGAACGCTCGCTCGCCTTGATGCGTTGGCTGATGCAGGTAAGATCGCGCCCGCCAGTCGCGACGAAATGGCTGCAGCCTACAGCTTCCTCACGGGCCTCCGCCTCCAGAAACAGGCGCAGGCAGTCCATGAAGGGTGCACACCCAACAATCTTGTTGAAGTCCGCCGTTTAGGTTATACGGATCGCACGGTCTTACGGCAGTCGATCTCAGCCATTCGCGTACTTCAACGCCGGATCGCCTACGACTTTTTAGGCGGAACACAAGGATAGCACGACGATCGGCATCTCTTTGAGAAACTCCTCCTTGAAGGCGCACAGGCTGGATTAAGCTGGTTGACCATCCTTAAGAAGCGCGAGAATTACCGAGGTGCCTTCATTTGATCGAGAAGCGAGACGGCCCGCATGGCGACGGGAAGCGATGGATCGACAATCTCCACATCAGGACCTGCTATCTTTTGCATTACACCTTTGAGGAAGGGATAATGGGTGCATCCTAGGACAATGTGGTCTACGCCTTCTCTAATTAACGGAAGCACAATTCGTGAAACGATGGCTTTTGCATGTTCCGAAACAAATTCGCCGTTTTCAACAAGCTCGACAAATCCCTCTCCGGTGGCGGTGATAATTTTGACACCTCCAGCAAACCGAGCGGCCGTCTCTTTGTAGAGTCGACCGTTGAACGTGTTCGGTGTCGCAAGAATGGCCACCACACCCGTCTTGGATTGTAGTGCGGCGGGTTTGATTGCAGGTTCCATCCCAACGAACGGCACGTCGGGGTAAGTCGCCCGTAGCGAGTCGATCGCCACAGCGGTTGCGGTATTGCAGGCGACAACGATGAGCTTGCATCCTTGCTTCAACAGGTTCTCTGTCAGAACATGGGCGCGTTCGAGAATAACCGCATCTGCTTTTTTGCCGTAGGGACAGTATTGCCAGTCAGCAATATAGTAAACCTCTGCATTGGGACGAAGTCTTCTAAATTCTCGGAGGACACTGATGCCCCCGATACCGGAATCAAAAAATCCAACTTTCTCCGTAGCCTCGACTCGCGATGCTTTTAATGAATTCATACTCATATTGAAAACCTTGCTGGAACCGTGGAAATAACTATTCGAGGAGAACCTCTCCTGTTTTCACCCGTTTTCCACCGAATCCAAGCCCAAGACTATTTGGAATTTCCGAGAAGCGCCTGCGCCAGCTCTTCGTATTCACGGAGATCATCGCCGGTGAAAAGGTCGGAACCTGCAGCAAGTTTCCGGATGATTTCACGGCTCTTGTCGAGTTCGCCTTTACGATAATGAATTTGAGCAACGTGGAGATGAACGCGCAAATCTTTATCGTTCTGACGCAAAGCTGTCTGAAACGCTTCTGATGCACCCTCGACATCGCCCTTGAAAAAAAGAATTGATCCCAAGGTATCCCACGAGGCATAGATTTGGTCATCCGTAAGAAAGGATTGACGAATCAGCTTTTCTGCCTCATCCGCTTTCCCGAGCTTCAGCTTGGCGACGGCAAGATCGTTTAAGACGAAAACGGAGGTTGGATCGGCCTTAAGGCTGCGATCAAGGTAGTCTTCTGCTGAAATGTAGTCTTCTTTTTCAAGCGCGAGTGATCCTAGAACGTAGTTAGCGAAGCCGTGGCTGGGATCTCTGAAGAGAATATCCTTAGCATGCTTGAGGGCATTAGGTTTATCGACAAGTACATGGTCCATCCTGAGGATACTGTCCATAATCGGCACGACATTCGGATTCTTTGCATTTTTCAGTGCTTCAATGAAGTTTTCGCGCGATTCCGAATAGTTTTTCGTGATCATGTTCATTCGTCCCTTAACGAACAGAACTTGGAAATCCGAGGGGCCAGCAATGCGCTCGAGTTCAACAACCGCCTTTTGCATGCCCTTCAATGCCTCTTCTGATTTTTCCGGCGTAGTGGCATTCATGTAGAGCTCCGAATAGATCACGCTCATGATCGTCTGCGCTTCAGGATTGTTCGGGTTGAGGGCTACGAGTTCGTTCGCGATGATTCGTGCCTGATCAACATCTCCGACCATGAGATTGAGTGCAACGGTCTCATACAGAAGCCTCTCGAGCGGAACTCCTGCAGCCTTTGCCGATTCGAGATATTGTTTTGCCTTGACTGCATCGCCGTTAATGACAGAAATACGAACAAGGCCGATCAAGGCAACATGATCGCCGGGGTCTTCCGCCAAAATTTCCTTGTAGACACGCTCGCTCGCCACGAGGTCCTTGCTCTGCATATAGACATCAGCGATGACGGAGCGAAGCTTACCCCGGTTTTCTGGCTGGAGTTCCTTCAGGGCACGCGTGAGAGACTTCAAGGCAAGATTCGACTGACCCGACATGGCCCACGTCCACCCTAACTTTGCAAACGCCTCAGGCGAACTGACGTAGCCGAACGTTCTTGAAAGCGACCAGATTTCAATCGGAGCCGTCAATTTACGCTGAAAAGCCTCCAATTCAGTCATGACCTTGTCCTTCAGCTCTGGATGCATACCTCCTTGAACCATCGTGGCGTAATTCAGCAAGGCACTGATGTTATTCGGATCGAACTCATGTACACGACTGTAGACTTCAAAAGCATCTTCCTTACGTCCTCTTGTTTCAAGCAAATAGCCAAGGTTGTTTCCAATGAAGCTAATCTGCCCTGTAACCATTTGTCGATAGAAGACGGTTCGAGGTGACATATCCTCTGCAACGACATCCAGTAAGGGAATGAATTTATCGAGAATTTCAAAATATGGCGTTTTAAAGTCCTGCTTGTGAATCTCCTCCATCTGCTCTGGCGTTGCACCGAAGAAAGCGAGACCGTAGGGATAGACTTCGTACTCACCGACGTTCCAGAGGTCTGGGAAAAGGCAAAGCCCAAGCTCGGCGGCGACATCGCGATCCCCAGTAATCCACTCTTGAATTAACGGGAACATACCAATATCGGCAGAATTCTTCAAGCGAATGTTTTTCAACTTGCTTTTCGTGATCTTCATCGCGGTTTTATTGTTCGCCTGAGATAAATTCAGCATATTGATGTCAATCTCGCGCTCCTTCGCACGGATAAGAACAATGTCGTCGAAAACACCGTTTGTGACCAGCCATTTCCGGCCATCAAGATTGTCGAGAAGCGTGTCGGCGTATGCCCAGACAAAGCTCATCCGCTTGTGATCAGCATCGGTGCGGTTGTTGATAAAGGCATAAACCGAGATGGCGGTTGTCGCGAGAATGAGAGCATACCGATAAATCATGGTCGTCCTGTTTGCCTTTCCATTAACTTCACTCGGTAAGAGATAAAGGGTAAGGGAGTAGAGATAGGCAACCATGTATCCAAAAGCCAGAGACATCATGGCATACGGCACAATCTGAAGCGAACCAACATTGTAGAACTGCCACGGCGAAGCACGCATATCGAGCACCACAGCCACCGTGACGATCAGCACCGCCAGATGCAAAGCGAAAAAGCTCCAATCCTTCTCACCATTCAGCGCACGATGCCCCGTTAGCAGGATGGCAAGACAAGGCGCAATGGTCATGCCCAACACAATCATCCAACCGACGCGCGGCAAGCTTCCGAAGATGCCGCCCACAACTCCTCTAACCAGCCCTTTCACCATTGCTGGGAAGCTACCCATTCCAAGAAGCTCGTAGCCAGGCCCACCGTAAAACTCGGCGGCATTCAAGAAAATTAAACTACTCCCTACTAAGCTGAACAGAACAATATTTCGGAAGACCTTCACAGAAAGCCTGTCATTGCCCCACAAAACGAAAAGCGCATAGCAATAGCAAAGCGGCACAAAAGCCAGAAAACAAGAGGTCTGTGAGATGCCTGCTCCGTGTAATAGACAGAACGCATAGAGAGTACGCATCTGCAACGTTTTTCCGAAGCGCAGCAACGCATAAAAAGAAAGTAGCAACCAGAAAAGATAAAATGAATGGTAGTAGCACTGGGTTGCGGCCACCCAATACGGAGCTGAAAACGCAAGCGTAATCGCTGAAAAAAGACCTGCAAGGAAGGCCATAATATTGGCATGTTTACGCCCATTTCCTGAAATTGCCAAATTCAGGTGTTCGCGATCCACCATGATATTAACAAGAAAAGCGGCCACGAGATAGAGCATACCAACGGCGAGTGCACTGAAAATCGTGCAAAGCAGGTTCACGGCTAAAACGAGATGCGTTCCCCCCGTAGATGCCACCACCTCAATAAGCTTTCGCCAGACAACATGACGCATCATTAAATTATCTTTGACACCCGCCAAATTCGTCAATAAATCGGCCGACTCGCCAGGAACAACGCCCCCCACGACCGTGGTCATGTACACGAGGAATGCTATAAGGGATAGGAGCAAAGCAATAACAAGGTGAGATGTCTGAGATTTGTCCATTTCATCGCTTGCTTTTACTCTCGTTTTCTGGGTCGATTTGCTGTCCATTACACTTTCACTCATCACGTATTTTTTCCTGAGATTAAGAATGGCTCTAATTGTAACATCTGAAACGTAAAAAGTAAACATCATGACTTCAATGTCCAGCAATTCTAATTATGGTCACAACTCATGGATACGGTGCGCTCGGAGATCGCGCCCTACCTCGTGAATACATCATTTTGCACTGTTTTCAGGGTAGGGCGGGCTCTCCGAGCACGCCGCTTCAGAGAAGATTTGCCATAATTAGAATTGCTGCTTCAATGTCTGCCGCAACACCTGCTCCTCACAGTCTGCAATATAGCGGGTGAACGGCACGAGTTCAAACTCGCGAATCAGATCACACACGCTCAGATCGGGGGATCGCGATTCCAGAAAGAAGAGGACATTCTGCTGGTCGAATGTCACCCGCACCTTGCGGCCGTAACGACGCTCAATCTCCACAATCCGCTCCTGATTGATGTTGCCAAAGAGCGCAACGCGATCAAAATTAAGCGTGGCCATCGCAATGGGCACACCAAACCCGAACCGCAACGTCTCGCTGCGATAGCCCGCACCGACGAGATCCTGTCCTGTTAGATCAATGAGACGGCTCCAGGCGGGATACGCAAGCGCAATGGGCACGGCGTAATGCATGGCATAAAAATTCAAATGACTGCCGCCGGGCCAGTAACTGGCGACAAGGAACAAGTCCACACCTTGGGCTGCCTGAGCCTTGAACACTTCAGGAAAAAGCGTGTCAAAACAAATGGCACCGCCGACTCGGAGCCCCTCCCATTCCATGAGCTGCTGAACGCCACCCGGCACGATGCCGTAGTCCAGTTCGAACGGAGTCGGACGCATCTTGTCGTACCGCCCAATGACTTCGCCCTGACCAGAGACGAGGAACATGCTGTTACGCAAACAGTCCTTTTCGCGCACAACCACCGGGATACACACCGTGATGTTGCGGCGGCGGGCGACCTCGAACAGCGGCGCGGTTTCCTGCTGCCAGTCGTCCAAGGCTGCCTCCGCCAACGTGAGCGCACGACTGTTACCCGGGCCATCGCCGCGATATTTATTGAGGTATTCGGGCAGGACAGCGAGGTTCGCTCCGTTGTTGGCGGCATGATCAACCCAGCGGGCGGCTTCGGCTACCTTATCGGCAAAAGAATCAAAATCGCGGTTGGACATCGCAATCGCGGCAATCGTTTTCTCGTTCATTGGTCGTATTTTTCCATGGGAATTAATCCAGATCCAGACGCACGATCTCGCCGCAGTCCGTGGCGGCGATGATCGGGCGTTCCGGTCCGGGCAATTGTAATGCATCCTGCCAGCCGCCGCCAGCAATCCGGCGCGGCGTCAAATCAGCATCCAACAAATAGAGACCGTCAGCACCGCAGGCGAAGACGCTTCCAGATCCGGCTTGCCGCAGCCGCCGGATTGTCTCTGGCAGGTAGCGTGAGACAACGGACACCAACGTCACTTCAGGTGACGCACACAATTCCAGGCGCCACAGGCGTCCATCCCGAGTGGCTGTCAGGAGGATTAGCCGCCCGGCGGTATCGTCCACCACGGTCGCACTTGCCAGATCAACTGCTGGCTTCCATTCAAAAGCCCAGCAGCACCGTCGAGCATCGTAAAGTGCCAGATAGTTCGCCCGAGCAACCAGAACAAATCGTGGTGTCGCATCACTTCCCAACGCGACTGGTTCAAAGAGCAGCGGCTGCGCACCATCCACCGTACCTCCGGTAGCCGGCACGGAAAGAGTCTTCTCCCCGTAAATCTGGGGATAAAACCGATCCCCGTCAGGTTCGGGAATAACCGGCGTTGCCTCACCATCCAGATGGTGCAACGCTTCGAGTCCGAGGGCCAGTTGTTCCTCCCGTCCATCGCCGTTGAAATCGATGCCGTGCGGCAGAACCCGGACAATCACGTAGCCAACGTTGTGAATGCCAACGTTGTGCAAAACCCCTTCAAACTGGCCCTTCTGATCCAGAAAACTGTAGGCGCAATAGCGAGAGACCAATAGCTTCCGATGGCCTTGTGCGTCGGGTCGCCAGGCACCAATCGAGTAGGGCATGGTCAGACCGCCCGCCGGATGCCGGGTATTCGGGCGACCGTGGAGGCGATTAAACTCCTGGTGCATGGCGTAAAGATCGACGTGATTGTGAATGAAGCCATCACCATTGAGGATGTGGATCTGGGCATCGTCGGATACGACCACCAGACGCGGCTGGCCATCCAGATCGAGCACCTGGGCCGACTGCACATTGTTCGTTAGCTGGAAACGGAACAGTTCACGTCCGTCAGGTTTCAGTGCGACAAGCAATCCATCCTCTGTTTCGCGGCGACGTAAAAACGCCGGCCAGGGATCTGGAAGAACAAGAATTTCCGTTTGCCCATCGTCATCCAAGTCGGCAGCGACCAGCTTCAACGGAGTCCGCGCAGCACGGATTGCACCATCGAAACAGCAGAGGGTTTCCACCGCACGGCTGCGAAGATACCGCACCCGGACACCGCCGGGGTATGCGATCTGGCGTGCCTGCGCGACCGGATCGGCACGTCCGTAATTCCCCGTTGCTACGCCGGGAACCCAAACAGCGTCTTGTCCCAACGGTTTCCAGAGTGAACTCTTTTCAGCAGGTGGACAACCATCACTTGTCGCGGGCGCACCGACGAGATCATCGGGGATAGATGCCGGCACCCAGGGGCCAGATGCCACAAAGGCGCGAATTTCCTCCAGACTCACTTCACGACCGAAATCCACGGTCATCGGGTCGATCCGGCGCACCGAACGCACGAGGGCCGGCTTCAGCAATCCCGTATAGCTCCAGTGGGAGGTGGGCTCTGAGGAAGGCAGAGGCGTACGCTGCGAGTCGACCGATGCGTCTGCGGCAAGGGTCTCTGCGGACACCGGCAGACTGTCAATCACCTGCCGCAAATCCACCGCGTCTATCGAGAACTCCTTTGTTGTTTCCTCATGTTCCTCCAGCAGAACGCGACCGCCGAGAACCAGTCGGCGGGCCTGCATCACCCGTACATGATCACCCCGAATCACGGCGGCACCACCATCAAATTCCAGTCCGGGCTTTTGCTGCGATCCGAGCAAAAGCAACGTTTCGTCTTCATCTACGTCACCGCCTAGCTTAATAATCCCCTCCCCTGCGTATTGTGCCACAGAGAAAATCGCAGGGTCGCGTTGCACTTCGATCACCGTCCAGGCCGACCGGGACTCACCAGCCTGTAGATGAACTGTTGCACGCTGGCGCAAGGTTGTTGGTGTCCCTTCTTCCGCAGTGGCGGAATTTTCCGTAATCGTAAAGGCTGAGCTGAACGGTGTCAGACGAAGCACTGCGCCACCGTTTTTAACGGTCAAACAGCGTTCATTCCAGATGGCAATGCCTTGGGGAAACCAGTTGATGCTCAGATCAAATTCGCCCGTCTGCCGGGCCGTGACACTATCGGCCACTACGTACAGTCCGGGACGCACCCAGACCACCGTACGCCGCCAGGACGCATCACCAATGGGATCCATCACGAGTGCGCAGCCACCACCATCACGGAAATCGGCGAGCCAATCGAGCTGTGCGGCGGCGGGATAGGCGGGCAAGGTCGCCAGTCCATCATCCGTTCGCAGCACATGCACCGCATTCTGATCAAAGTACCGTTTGGCAGGGGGCCGCCGAATGGCCGAAGATCCGGTACCGAACCAGTACTCACCGGCGGCAGTGAAGTCCAGGAAGGCTCCCGGGGGGCAATGCCCACCGGTACCGCTGAGGGCCACATAATCGTCGGTAGGCGTGAAGCCTGAGCGAAATGCCACGACCTCCGCAATCTGGTTCGAGGCGCAGTTCGGCATCACACTGTCGGGAACAGCACCTGAGCGCAGTCGCAGCCAGTTATGCGGCTGCAGCGGTGCCGCACGCACACCGGCCAAAGCATCGGTCGATGCCTCCGGCACCTCTTCACCTGGAGCATAGCGATGCACTTCAAGAATGGAACGTTTCTGAAAAACGTGCTCCGCCGGCATGCTGTCAGGAAGGCTATGCCAGAGCGCGGCATAAAGTCCGTCGTGACACAAGCTGGCAAGCACACCCAGGAACGGCTTGTAGTCGTAAGCTCCCGCCGGGCGCGAAAGACGTCCGAAGCGGTGGTTGAGACGTTCGAGCAACAGAGCACGCTTGGCGTTGCCCGTAGAAAAGAATGAGTAACGGTCGTGCTCCAATGCGTAGCGGTAAAACGAGGCAATAATTTCCTCCTCGTTGTCACATCCGGAGAGACTTGGCAGCGTCCCATCCCATCGGGTGGCGATGCAATGTTCGAACATCGCCTCTTTTTCGCGACGCCGGTACTCGGTAAGGGTTGCAAGATCGCCGCTCAGCGCGAAGTGGCTCTGCAGAAACTCGGCCATCGTCAGGTCGGCCATCCAGGGGGCGATGTTGTGGCGGTTGGCTGCGGGAATCGCCTCAAAAGGCGGTGCAAAGATCTCCATACGACAGCCATCGGAACCGGTCAGATGTTCCCAGAAATTTTTCAGAATCAAGCGGTCGAGTGCTGCCACCTGATCCGGAGAAAAAGTCGGACTGTCGTCGAGCATGTCATGGACGCGCACGAGCCATTCGCTGACGTAATGGTGCGTATAGGCCTGATCTTCCACGATGCGGTCGAGCAACGCTGAAGCTCGGTGACGGTAAGATTCTCGGCCCGACCAGTAATAGCCCATGGCATTGTAGTACCAGCGCACAATCGTGCCGTATCCGGGCTCCAGAGGCGGAAAGCCAGCCTGGAACGGGTTGTCGTCCCATCGCTGCTCGTCCTCATCGAAGAGCGTACGACAGCGACCGCCGAGTTCCACGTCCAGCAGCCAGGGCAGAACAAGGCTGCCATCAGCAGCGAGCGGCGTCTCTGCGAGCCGTTCAAGGAAACGTTCAACAGCCCGCGCGGCACCGGTTTCCGTGCTGCCGCCAACGAGAAGGTGGTCGACATGACCGGGCAAGACACGCGCCGCCGTACGGACAACGTATCCGTCGCCGCCCGGATAATGTCCATCCAGGGCGCAGAGGAAGCGGTTGTAAGCAGTCCAGATCGCTCGGTTGATCCCCAGGCGTCCCAGCAAAATCAGCGGTCGTCCCTTGTATTCCTGGCGCAAGGCCGGAGAGTCGGTTTCGGTAACCTCGACATCCGTAAGCAGCGGCAGGGAGCAGCCAGTACGTTCGCGAATACGTTTGGCAATGGCCTGAGCCAGCACAGCATACTGCGGTCGCTGTGCCGGGTAAACAATAGCTGCAAGGGCTTGGTCGGCGTGCGTCAGCGGAGTCCCGGCGTACGGCTCTCGTGGCGGCAGAATTGGCGGTACGGCCAATGTCAGGCGTACATCGGCTATTTCAAGTTGGCCGCCCCCTTCCGGCTGCAAGCCCCCTAGGTGGAAGGACAGAGGCAACCGACCTGTCTCCGGTGTACGAACAACATCGGACAGGATCTGCCATTGCCCGATGTCCTGGTAGCCGAGTTGGCGGTCACCAACGGCGATCCAGGCGCGGTCGTTGCAGCGTACCCGTGCCTGAAAAACATATTCCGCCTGCGGTGCCACTTCAAAAGTCCCTTGAAACACCACGGGAACCAGACTCGCCGTAACCAGTCTCAGGATTTCTCCCGCCGCCTGACACCCTTCGGTGAGAACAAGTGGTAATTCGCGAAAAAATTCAGTCCGCACAGAACCTCCGTTATCGGGTCGACCGCCACAATGGCGGCCAGCCCTCCGGTCACTTCACAAAGTCAAGCCGTCCCAGTTCGTAAGGGCAGACTTTCTGGGCTTCAATGGGATACCAGATTGCTTTTTCGCCAACGCCAACGATACCGCGCACGAGGTTGATACTCCATGTGTCGCCCGCCTGAGGCGGCGTAGCACCGAGTGCCGCAAAGGGTATCCGCAGAATGCCCGACCAACCCTCCGGATCGGCTGTAACCTCGGCGTTCCAATCACACGACCAAGTCTCGTCGATATAGGATGCTGTGCTTTTCTCCTGACGCGGTGTCACACAGAACATAAAATAGTCTTCGCAGGCCCGCGTCGGATCCAGCATCAGAGAGAAGGAATTCATGTCGAAGTACGGGGCGCGGTGCCGCAGCGCATCGATGAAGTACTGGTGCTGGTGGCTTAATGCCGGTGGTGCGAGGGCTGCCTCCATGCGGCGGTCTGCGCAGCGGAAGCGGACGACGATTTCCCGGTCCGTATAGGCAATCTGAAATTCGGTTGTTTCCGAAGGCACCTCGGACTCGCTTTTGCCAAAATGAAGCAAGAACTCCTTGAATACGGGCTGTTGCGCCCATTGTTCCGAGGATTGTACCTCTGTATCGGTCAGATGCATCGCCTTCAAACCTCGTTTGTAGTTCGGTCGGCCGAGGTTGATGGCGCGTACCGCAGAGGTGCAGTTGTAGCGGATTAAGGCATCCGCCTCGTGCAGAAAAATGCCGGATGCACCGGCCTGTTCGGCAGCTTCCGTAAAGCGGTCGATCTGGGGGCCGCGGACGCCGTTGTAGACCTCCATACCCGGCAGGACGAGAACCTTCGGATCCGGTGCCTGAGCGCGCCCGATTGCATAGTGATTCCGCGCTTCCTGAGGGCGCATGGAGTAGGTCAAGCCAAAAAGCGAAAGGAGCTGCACTGCATTTTCGGCGCAGAGCGCATGCACATCAAGACAGGCCCAGCGTGCATAATCAACCGGCCAAAGCATCAGGGATAAGTCCAAGGAACGACCCGTGTGGTTCATGCGCTCGCGGATTTCGCGGACAAACGAGGTGTTGATTTCCTGCTGGAATGCCATCCAGGCAGGATCGCCCGGAGCGAGAGTCAGTGGGTCGGCACCGTGACGCTGCTGGAAAGCTTCGCATATTTCGGGGTTGTGGCCAAAACGATAAATCCCGTTCGCATCAGACGAGGCAGTGGCGTTGTGACGCACAAAGTCCAGCATCAGCCCTGCAACGGGGTACTGGAGCAGTTCCTCGACAATGGCCATTTTGTAGGCGCGGACTTCTTCATAAAAAAAGTCGAACGTGCCGCTGTAGCGGTGACCTTCGCGATCCATGTGCCACCATTGCGGATGTTCTGCGTTGAAACGAGTTTGGAAAGGAAGGCCGTGTTCATCCTCGTAAATCGTATACCACAAGTGCAAATGAATACCAAATTCTTCTGCCACTTCCAAGGCTACAGGAAGCGCGTCAAAGCGGTTAAAGTCGATTTCGCGAGCATACTGAAGGGGGCGGTTGGTAAAAGGGTAAGGGTTGTTGCGCGTATACGCTTCGTATACCTGGCGTCCCTGCACCTCGGCTACACGGCTGGGATACATAGCCAGGCCCCCGTTAAAAACACGCCAGTAGACGTGACGAATCCCGGCGATCCGCAGCGCTTCAAAAACTCGGCAAACGCCAGCGCGATCCCAGGTTCCGGCCATGCTCGTCCAATCGGTGAACGTGGTAGTAGTCCGTATTTCCATTCTATTATCCTTTGCAGTTTTTCCAAGACGGGGCCGACGGCTTGATCAGTCGGCGGCGCGAGCGTCAAAGCGCACGATCTCTCCTTCGGCTGTGGCCGCCACCAGCGCAGCCGGGGCTCCCGGCAACGGGCAGAGCGCCTGATAAGCTCCGGCATCCACGCGCGTGAGGTTACGAAAGTCTTCAAGACGGTACAGACCGCCGTCAGCACCAATCCACAGCACCCGATCAGGCACGCCCACCAGCGCGTTTATCTGGTCGGGAAACGAGATCGCCTGGAATGAGGAAAGCGCGGCAGCCTCACCGTTCTGCCAGCTCAGCTCCCAAAGCAGGTTGTCATCGGTGGAAACAGCCAAGACAAGGCGATCATCCGTAGTCTGAGATACGGCTGCGGCACGGATTGAAACGGCCGGTGTCCAAGCAAAAACCGCTTTACGAGCAATCGGATCGTAAAGGGCCACAACACTTTCGCGGACTACGAGCACATAACGGGGTCTGCCCTGTATAGATCCAAACGGCACGACCTCGAAGAGCCGAATGGGAGTCCCATCAACATGGCCACCACCGCCCTTACCTGGGATCACCCGTGCCTTGTAAATCTGGGGGAAGAACTTTGCCCCATCGGGTTCGGCGATGTAGGCGGACGCATCGCCGTCTAAGTGCGTCAAACCCCACTTGCCGAGACAGAGTTGTTCTTCGCGTCCGTCCCCATCAAAATCCACACCGTAGGGCAGCAAGCGCGCCAGCACATAGTCCCCCACCGTCAGCAATCCTTCGAAGCGGCCCTCGGGGTCGAGAAAGGAATAGGCACCGTAACGGGAAACAATCGTCTGACGGCGGCCTTGCGCGTCTGGACGCCAGAGACCGACGCTGAAGGGCAGGGTAAATCCGCCAGCGGGCTGGCGTGTATTCGGGTGTCCGGAAGTCCGGTTGAAATCCTCGTGCATTGCGTAGAGATCATCTTCTCGCTTCAACTTACCAGCACCATCAAAGATCCGAAGTCGTGTGTCCTGGGTCAGCACGTAGAGGTCAGCGGCCCCGCCTTGTGTGCTCCGCAACAAGCGCACCTGTTGGATATTCTGCTCAAAAGTACGCTGGAAGCGTTCGGTGCCGTCAGTATTCAGGAGAGCCAGAAGCGTATCCTCCTTCATCCGGTTGCGGAGGAATGGTGCCCAAATGTCCGGTGCCGCGAGAATTTCCGCTTGTCCATCGCCGTTCATGTCTTCCGCTTCCAGCTTAAGGGGACTGCGCTGCGCAAGCGCATCGGCATCGTAGTACAACAACATACCGGCACCAGGACCACGGAGATAGCGTACGCGCAAGTCTTTCGGATAAAGCACCTGGAAAGTTTCAGCCTGAGGCGTGGCTTCTCCATAATTGCCCGTCTTGACACCAGCGTGCCAGACAGCACCTTGCGGTAGCGGTGTCCATATACGATCCGATCCGTCCGGTGCGGTTTCCAGGGGCGGCAAGGCCGTAGGCTCCCAGATGCTTCCTGTCAACAGAGCGCGAATCTCCCCCAGTCGGTATTCACGACCCAGATCATAAATGTCGCCGGCCAGATTGCATCCAGTCGTGATGAGGCGTGGGCGTTGCAGTCCTGTGTAGCTCCACGTGCGACGCCAGGCGGCTGTACCGTCCTTCGGCTCAAGGCGTTGTGAGGCCACCGATTTCGGCGCGGCGACGCCCTGTGCGGCAGTAGGTTTAGACCCCTTGGTCAGGAGGGCTTGCGCTGCGTCGCGTAACGAAGCAATTTGATCCGCGTGGGAAGCGGCTTCTTCCTCACCGATCCAAGTTTGGCCGGTTTTCAGATCCAAACGCAGACTCGCTCCCGCCTTCTGACGGAGAAGCTCGACTCCCGCCATGCGAGCAAACGTAGCCTGCATCAGTTCGACTCGTTGCGGACGCAAAACGGTCACAGCCGCATCGGTCTCAAGAAGCGCATCCGCCACGCCGCCCCAACGCACGATCAACGGCTCACTTCCCTCTTCTGCAATTTTGGATAGACGCAGCGTTCCTGTCCCGGAAAGGCTTGCTGTCCGGAAGGATTGACCAGTGGGAACCACCTCCAGTACCATGGTGGCGTTGACAGTCTGTCCCTGTTTCAGCGTTGCCGCAAGGACTTGACGCAACGATTTTGAATCGGTGTCGCGGCTGAAGTCCGTGCTCAGCGGCGTGATTCGATAGCGCACGCCCGGCAGTACGCCAGTCCATGAACCGTCCTTCCACTCCGGTGCCCCATTCGGGAACCAGCCGATGCTCAAGGAGTAGGTACCGTCCTCCAGTGCTGTGACAGCATCACGCACAACGAACAGACCCTTCTCCAGCCATAGCACTTCGCGCCGCCAAGATGTGGTTATGAAGGGATCCACCGTAAATGCGACTCCGCCACCTGGAGACGGAAATCCCGCCAGCCACTCGCGGCGTGCCGCACCTGCGTACGGCTTGGTATCCTCGATCCAGCGGTCAGTACGAACCACGCTCAGCGCATTTAGGTTAAAATAAACGTCAGGCAATGGCCCGTAGGCAGAACCCTTCACCGGCGCCAGGATACGTTGCCCATGGGAAAGGAAATCCGTCAGCGCGCCGTTGTTATAGTTGAAGCCGGAAACCTTGAGCAGATCGGAGTGAGGCTCGAACCCGTCGCGGAAAACGACGCATTCAAAAAACTCAGCCGGATCGACTGCCGGATTGCGGTGGGTCGAAAAACTCATACTGCGCAGATGCTTGCTGTCGTGCGGTTGCAAGGGGGGAATGCGCACGCCGCTCAATCCCACAAGATCCGTCGACAACAGTTCCGAGCCGG
Organism: uncultured Lentisphaerales bacterium; assembly: GCA_964553035.1. Lineage (GTDB taxonomy): Bacteria > Verrucomicrobiota > Kiritimatiellia > RFP12 > UBA3636 > JBBQIY01. The sequence goes on from CAZKJH010000062.1 coordinate 19,013, forward strand.
GCCAATAGCGATGGACACCGCAGATGTAGCGGTTCTGGAACAGCCGCTGGGGCCCTGGGGTCGTTTCCAGCAGCTTTTTGTAACGTCCGTCAGCATAATAATTTGCCAGAATGCCCAGCACGAAGTGGTCGTCTGAAGCCGTCGCGCGTTCGGTGGTGAGCGATTCAATCTTCAGCGCGCGCCGCGCGTTGCCGGTTTCAAAGAAATCATACCGTTCGTGATCCAGCGCATAACGGAAGAAGATGGCGGTGATTTCGTCGTCATGCGATTCGTTCAGGTCCGGCAAGCTGGATTGCCAGCGTTCCGCAGCAATGTGGCGAAAGAGCGGGTGTTTTTCGGCGCGGCGGTAGGTGACAACGTCAGCCAGATTACCCTGCAACTTAAAGTAATCGTTCAGGAAGTCAGCCATCACCAAATCACCCATCCAGGGAGCGATCGAATGGCGGTTGCGGACGCCTATATTTTCGTAGGGCGGACTGAAGAGAGTCAGCCAGCCGATGTCCGGGCCAGTGAAAAATTCCCAGAAGTTCTTCAGGATCAGAGCATCCGCAGCGGCGGTCTGCTCTGGAGTGAAGATCCCGCTGTCGTCCAGCATATCATAGGTACGAACGAAAAACTCAACAATATAGTGATGCGTATACGCACGGTCTTCGAGAACGGGCAGAAACATCGATACTGCACGGTTTCGGTACGATTCACGCCCGGACCAATAATAGCCCATGGCATTCATATACCAGCGAATGAGCGTGCGATAGCCCGGCGAGGGCTCCGGCAGTTCAGGATTGTCCGGGTTCTCTGTCCAAAGCTTGTCGTCAGCATCAAATGCCACGCAACAGTCCCCGCCCAGCTCGACCTCTAGGAGCCAAGGGATCGTCAGTGTTTTGTTGCCATCACCGAGCGCATGGAGTCGTGCGCAGAAACGATCAACCGCACGAGCCGCCCCTGCATCTGAACTGCCGCCGAGTATGATGTGATTCTTACCGTTGCGCATAACATTGGCAGCGGTGCGGACGACGTAGCCATCACCGCCCGGATAATAGCCGTCAACAGCGCCAAGAAAGCGGTTGTAGGCAGACCAGAGCGCGCGGTTGATACCCAGACGCCCCAGCAGAATCAAGTGCGCATCGCGGTAAGGAGCCAGTAAAACGGGGGCATTCGACTGCGTAGCCTCTCGGTCGGAGACGATCGGCAAGGTCACCCCAGACGCAGCGCGAACCGCATCTTGAACCTGTGCGGCCAGTTCAGCATAGCCTTTTTGGCCGGAGGGATAAATGATATAAGCATTGGCCACAGAAGCCGCGACAAGGGGCGTCGTCGCATCCTTAACTCGTCTTACTGGAAGATCGGGCAAGGAGGCGGGAATCAACTGCGCGGCACCGAGATCGAAGACGTTCTCCGCACTTCCGGTCACAGCACGCAGGCGCAGGGTTACGGTCAGAGACGTTTCGCGGTCTGTTTTGACAAGATCGGCCACGGTTTGCCACTCCCCTTCGCCCGTATAGGCCATGCGGCGTCTTCCGATAACCACCTCAGCCAGCGCGGCAGTCCGCAGCGGCAGACGAAAGAGAAACGTCGTGCTGGCGGGTACGGAGATGGTCTGCGACACTTCCGTGACTGCGACACCAGTTGTGGTGATGCGCAACGTCGGCTTTCCGAGCGGTGTAGCCGCAGCAATCCGCTCAATCTGCGGCGGCTTACCCGAAAAAGTCCAGTTTTCAGGAACACCGTCGCCTTGGCTGGCAAAGTCGCCGTTTGCGAGGAGGTTGGGTTGAGTCTCCACCGTAAGCCGGGTCGGCACCGCCGCGTTTGCAGAAAACACCCATGCGAGCACCATCAGGCAGGCGGCCCATGGAGCCGTTTGCCTTATCTTCTTACTGCGGATTACCATACTGTCCACCCTCCATCGACTCGAAGAACCTGTCCTGTAACATACGAAGAAGCATCCGATAAAAGAAAAACCACGGATCCTGCAATTTCATCGTGGCGACCGATTCGGCCCAGCATGGTTCGCTGCGCCAACCGCCCCATAAAATCGTGATTCCCCTGTTGTGGCGGGTTGGGGAATGGACCTGGCGCAATGGCGTTTACCCGAATGTTGCGCGGTCCGTAATGGGCAGCAAGATAGCGGCTCATCTGAATAATGCCCGCCTTACCCACCCCGTATTCGATGGGGTTTGGGTTCATGGGCGGCACATACATACTCGGATCAGGCGCAACGATGCCGTACATAGACGCAAATAAAACTAGGCTTCCTCCGTCCGGCATCTGTTCCGCCGCAGCGCGCGCCAAGAGGAATGCTCCCGTCAGATTGACATGGTTGGCCCGATCAAACGCCTCACCCTCGAGGCTGTCCATCTTGCCCCCGATGCTACAGAACGTAGCAACCACAAGACCGTCTAGCCGCCCGAAGCGGGAAATGACGTGATCGACCGTCGCGTGGACAGACGGCTCCTCGCCAATATCGAAGCGGATGCAGTCCGCACAATCCGCGTAACCCCATGCTGCGATTTCTTCTTTAGCGGTGGCCAAGGCTTTTTCGTCGCGGTCTGCCACAACAATTTTCGCCCCTTGTTCGAGCAAGGCTTTGCAGGCAGGCAAGGCAAGGTAGCCCGCACCACCAGCAACCAGGGTAACGTTTCCATTTAGATCAAACATAGTTTATATGATCACATTATCTGATGATAACCACTGTGCCTAGTGTGCTGAATTCAAAATAGGTTTTCCAATAAGCTCACGTGCGGTATTGAT